>NZ_AMXC01000031.1:0-32742 GCF_000310165.2 Thauera sp. 63 | reverse complement strand
CGGTGCAGGTGGCGCCGGCGGTGCGGGCCAGGGCGGCACGGGCGGCGCGGGCGGCAACGGCGGCACGCTTACCGCAGGCGCCGCGACCGGCGGCAGCGGTCAGGGAGGTTCCGGTGGCGCAGGCGGCCAAGGCGGAGCAGTCAGCGTCGATGCGGGCACGTTCAACATGGGCAACACCATTGCCAACTCCTTCACCAATGGTGCCGGCATCATCATCAACGCCCAGAACAGCGGGATTGGTGCCCTCGTCCAGCAAAGCGCAAACGTGCAGGCCAACCTGAGTCTCAATCGCTGAACCGACCCGGGAGGCGCGGCCTGAACGGCCGCGCCCTCCTCCGGGCGTAGAACGGAGATCACCATGAAAATGAAATACATCGCGAGTGCCATTGCCCTCGCCTTCGGCTTCGCATCGCAAGCGACCGCGAACCCGACCAATACCATCACGACCACCGGGACCTCTACCGAGACCGAGGTGTCCGCCGCAGCCATCGCAGGGCCGGTCACGCAGAACGCGAGCGCAACATCGGCACAGAGTGGCACGGGCGCAATGGCCAACGAGTACTCCCGTGCATACGCGAAGACGGACAACAGTACGTCGAGCACCGAGAGTAATGACAACAGCCAGGGCAGCAACCGCAACAACGAAGGCCTCGCCTGGGCCCTCGATCATGGCACGGCAGCCAACAACGGCGCGTCGGCGAGTTCGAGCATCGACAACGCATTCAATACCAGCACCGCGGTAGCCATGTCCAAGCTGGACGGCTCGGTGTCGCGGATCGGTGTTCATGGGCTCGGGAACACGGCGGTTAACTTCGGCAGCGCCAACGGCGGCGACGGGGGCAAGGCCTATGGCGGTGACGGCGGCAAGGCCGGCGGCGGTGACGCCTATGGCGGCAACGGCGCAAACGGCGGCATGGCCTGGGGCGGCAACGGCGGCGACGGCGCACGCGGCGGAAAGGCGGCGGGCGGTGATGCCGACAGCGGTTACGCCGGCGCCCATGCCGATGGCGGCAAGGCCAGCGGCGGCGATGCCAATACCGGCTTCGTGGCCGCAGGCAGCGGCGGCAAGGCCAGCGGCGGCGATGCCGACACCGGCCGTGCAAGCGGTGGCGCTGGCGGCGACGGCGGCAATGCACGCAATGCCATGGCCAAGGGCGGCGGGGACGCCGATGCCAAGGTCGGCGCATCGGCCGACTCCGGCAACGCCTACGGCGGCAAGGCCATGGGCGGAACAGGCAGCACCACGTCGGTCGGTGGCGACGGTTCTGCAGCCGGCGGCGCCGTCGCTGGTAGCGGTTGGGGTGCAGGTGGATCCGGCGGCGCGGGCAACATGAGCAAGGTTGGCTCGGCAATTGCCGGCAGTTCGGCAGGTGGCAGCGGTGCCGATGGCGGCGGCGCGGGCGGTGGCGGAGCCTGGGGTGGCGCATTCGGCGCAGAAGCCTCGGCCACCAGCGAAACCGGTGGCAGTCAGGCCGATGCCTCGAACACGGCTTCGGCAACCGGCGGCGCTGGCGGTACGGCAGGCACCGCGAACTCCACCGGCGGCACGACCGGTGACGCCACCGCCAACGGCGGCAGCAACACCCAGACCGCAAGCGCAGCGGGCGCGGGAGGTAGTGGCACTGGCGGCAACGCCAATGGCAGCGCCACGGCCAACGGGGCCGCCAGTACGGCCAATGGCGGCACGAACTCCGCGTCAGGCGGCTCTGGCTCGTCCGGCATGGCGAGCGCAGCCACCGGGGACGCCACCAGTACCGGTGGCGCTGGCGGCACGGCGAGCAACGCGGGCGGTAACGGCGGCGACGGTGGCGTCGCAATGAGCGGCGCGGCCACAGGCGGCGCGGCCGCAGGCGGCAACGGCGGCACGGCTACCAGCGGTACCGCGAACGGCGGCAATGCGACCGGTGGCGGTGGCACCAGCACGGCCTCGAGTGGTGCGGCCGGCGGTGGTGACGCAGCCGGCGGAGCCGGTGGTGCGGGCGGTGCGGGCAACGGCGGCACCGGTGGCGCCGGCGGCAGTGGCGGCACGCTGGCAGGCGGCAGCGGCACCGGCGGCAACGGCAACGGCAACGGCGGAACCGGTGGCAGCGGCGGCGGTGGCGGTGGCGTGAGCGTGACGGCGGGTACGTTCGACATGTCGAACAACATCAACACCGCCTTCACCAACGGCGCCGGCATCATCATCAGCGCGCAGAACAGCGGGATCGGCGCACTCGTGCAGCAAAGCGCCAACGTGCAGGCCAACCTGAGTCTCAACCGTTAAGGGTGGCATGGGAGCCGGACGGCCCTGCCGTCCGGCTCTTACGCGCACGATTGGCAAGGAGAACCATCATGAGATCCGCTTTGCCACTGATCGCACTGGGCGTGGCGCTCGCCTTCACCTGTTCCTCGCCGGGCACTGCTCATGCCGAAGACACGCCGCCTCCGAATGCCGCTGCCGGGCACCTTTTTGCCCAGCAGGCGATAGGCAGCGACGTCCTTGAGACACAACGCGGTGGCGCTGACACCCACCTGAGCGAGATACGTGCAGTCGGCTCGGTCAGCGAAGTCCAGGCTTACGATCTGGTCACTGGGCACAATGTGGTATCGGACGGCGCGCTGGCCAATACGTCCGGTATGCCGATGCTGATCCAGAATTCAGGAAACGGCGTGCTGATCCAGAATGCCGTCATCCTCAACGTCGAGGTCCGCTAGCGGAGAGGATGATGATCCCGCTCGGCATGCACTGTCGCCAGGTCCTCGCCATGGCGACCCTTTTCTGGCTGACCGCAGGCTCCGTGCTGGCGGAGCGGCCAAGCATGGTTACGCCGCTCGGTGGCAACGTGGCAATGCCGGTGGTGAGCATGAAGGACGCTCGCTTCCTGGCGACCCTGCGCCAGCAGTACGACTTCAGCTGCGGCTCCGCCGCGCTTGCAACCTTGCTGACTCACCACTACGGCCTTACGGTCGACGAGGCGAGCGTCTTCCAGGCCATGTTCGAGCGCGGGAATCAGGAGAAGATCCGGGCGGAAGGCTTCTCGATGCTCGACATGAAGCATTACCTCGACAGTCACGGCTTCGACGCGCGCGGCATCGAAGGCACGCTGGACCAGCTCGCGCAAGCGGGTGTTCCGGCCATCGTGCTGATCCAGGAGAACGGCTATGCGCACTTCGTTGTGATCAAGGGCGTGCGCGACCGCGATGTGCTGCTCGGCGACCCCGCAATGGGCACGCGGGTCATGCCACGGGCGGACTTCGAACGCTACTGGATGAACAACATCCTGCTCTTGGTCGCGAACCGCATTGAGCTGGCACGGTTCAACCGCGTCGAGGACTGGCGGATCAGGCCCAATGCACCGCTTCAGGCCCAGCGCGACGGCACCGTGATTCATGCGCTGACGCGGCACAGCCTGGTGGACTTTTAAAGCGACCGGAGGCCGACCATGCATGCCGCACCGCACCCGCGCATTGCCGCCATCGCCTTGATCGTGGGCCTTTCCCTGACGGACTCCGGACTCGCTGAAGTACGCGCGGCACGTCTGATCGAGCACCCCTGGTCGGGAGACCTGGATGTTTTCCGTAGCCCGGCCGTTCAGCAGCCTGCCCGCGCGCCTGAGCGGGCCGAGCACGCAGCCGAGGTCGTCGATGCGCGCATCCAGCCAGTGGCCGCGATCCTCGCACGCGAAGGGCTGGCGGGACCGGAGCAACAAGGAGACCGGAGCGCGGACGACGCGCCGCTCCCGTCCGCGGAAGCCTCCGTCCCGGACGTCACGGCCATCATCGTCAAGGTTGAGGAGATTCGCCAGAAACTGACCGCGCTCTCGACGACGCTGGCCGGGGAGTCGGTCGCACTGACACAGACGAAGGCGCGCCTTCGTGCCGCCGGCACCGATGCACCCTCCGCCGACAAGACTGATCGCGCCGGCGCTGATCTGCTTGCTTCGGCGGCGCTGCCGTCAGCAAAGCTCGATACGCTGCGGGGCGGCTTCGTCGCTCCCAGCGGCCTGCGCATGACTTTCGGCATCGAACGTGCCGTGCTGATCAATGGCGTGCTGCAGAGCACGACCCATCTGCGCGTCGAGGACCTTGGCAATGTCACCGCCAAGGCCATGGCGGCGGGCTCGACGGTCGCGGTGATCCAGAACGGGATCAACAACGGCCTTAATGTGTCGCTGCCCGCGACCTCGCTCGCCACCATCGTGCAGAACTCGCTGGACAACCAGAGCATCCAGACCGTGACGACAATCAATGCCACCATCAACAGCGCCGAGATGATGCGCGGCATGCGCCTGCAGCAGTCGATGCAGGAGGCGCTCAACCGCGCCTCGCTGATGCGCTGAGGCAAAAAAGCGCCCCGAGGGGCGCTCCAGCCATCAGAGCGTGAAGGGCATGCGCAAGGTCAGTTGCACGTCCGGGGTGTCACGCGTGACGCCGACACCCAGCGACAGGTTCAGCGTCCGCGTGTTGTCGATCTTGTACGAATACCCCAGAAGCAGCGTGCCAAGCTGCACGCGCACGCCCGGGACCCGCTCACCGCTGTCGAGCCGGGCTTTGGTCGGACCAACCGAGAGATGGTCGTAACCGATGCTGAAGGAAGAACGCTCGTTCAGCGCGAGGCCCATGCCGAAGTTGAAGCCGAAGACACCGCCGGGTTGAATCTCGTCATAGACCGCCGCGGCCTCGGCCGGCACCACGTTGGGCTTCACGCCGTTGCGCTTGAAGCTGTACTGGTAGCTGATGCCACCGAAGAACACCGCCGGATCCGAGGGAATCAGCACGGTCAGCCCGGGCGTCACCGAATAGAAGCCCGAACCTGTCGGCAACTCCTCCTGGACCGCCGCAATGCGGGCGCCATCAGCCAGGAAACTCGAGCGCACCTCGAAGGGGTCCGTGCCCGTGCGGGTCTTGAAGCGCAATGAGGCGATGTAATAGGGAGAGTCTCCGCCGCCGTCATTGAGCTGATAGCGTCCGATCAGCTCAACGTCGCCGATACCGCTACCGTCGACGTCGGTGAAGATGTCGTCGCCCGCACTGCCAGTGAAAATCTCCCGTCCGCGGGTGTTGTCGAATCGATAGACGTAGGGCACGCGAGCCTCGAGTTCGAAGCGATTCGTCAGCCCGGTTCGCAGCGCCAGCGTCCCGGTGAGCGAGTTCGACTTGACGTTACGCACGTCGATGAGGCCGATCAGGATGGCGGGAATCACCGTGTAGCCGACCAGGGCGATGCGGTCGCTCGAGGAATAGGAATACTGCAGCGAGGGCTCGAAGATCCACTTGCCGGGCGGAGTCAACACCCCGGGCTGCTCGAAGATCGGCGCCACCGCAGGCGGCCGGTCGGGTGCCTCAGGCGCCTGGCCGACCGGCTGCGCCGGTTGAGCCTGCGCGGGTTGTGCCTGTGCCACCTGCACCGGTCGCTCCGAACCCGCGGTCGGGGCCACGCCGCGCCCGCGACGCTCGAGGTCGACCTCATGCTTGAGGTCGAACAGCGCCGCTTCCTGGCGCGCCAGCTCGCGCTTGAGTGCCTCGATCTGTCTTATCTGCGCCTCGAAGCGTGCAGAAATGTCGTCTGCCGCGACGGGTTCATCAGCGGCGTACGCTCCGCTGCTCAGGCTTGCGATCAGGATGCCCAACAGCGGGCGCAACAACGTTGGCTCGGCGCAGCACTTTCTCATCTCGAAGACTCCCACGGAGGATTGCACGCGCCCCGCGCCACGAACGGGCTACAGGACGATCTTCAGGCGGTCGATCATTCGGTACAGGGTGACGCGCGACACGCCAAGGCGGCGGGCCGTTTCGGAAACGTTGTTGCCGTGCTTCTTGAGGCTGGTCTCGATGACCTCGCGCTCAACGTTCGTGCGGATTTCCTCGAGCGTGGGCGTGACCGGATCCACGACGGGCGGCAAGCCCAGGTCAGCAACGCTGAGAAGGCGGTTCTCGCTCATGATCATCGCGCGCTGCACGCGGTTGATGAGTTCGCGCACATTCCCCGGCCAGTCGTAGTCCATCATCGCGTGCAGCGCAGCGCTGCTGAACCCTCTCACCTGCGGGCTGGCGTGCACTCGCTGCTCGTCGAAGATGGTCTGGGCCAGCAGCGGAATGTCCTCGCGCCGCTCCCGCAGCGCCGGCAGCGTCAGGCCCAGCACGTTGAGCCGGTAATAGAGGTCCTGCCGGAAGCGACCATCGGCAACCGCGCGCTGCAGATCGACGTGGGTGGCGGCAATCACGCGCACATTGACCTTCACGCGCTCGGTGGAGCCTACCCGGGTGATCGTCCTGTCCTGCAGGAAACGAAGCAGGTTGGCCTGCATCTCGAGGGGAAGGTCGCCGATCTCGTCGAGAAAGAGGACGCCATCATTCGCCGCCTCGATGTTGCCGATCTTGCGCTGGGCTGCTCCGGTGAAGGCACCGCGCTCGTAACCGAAGAGCTCGGACTGGATCAGGCTGGGCGCGATCGCCCCGCAGTTCATCGCCACGAAGGGCCCGCTCGCCCGCGCGGAATGCTGATGGATCGCCCTCGCCACCAGTTCCTTACCTGTGCCCGACTCGCCGCCGATCAGCACCGGCGCATCGACGCCGAGCACCTTCTCGATCTGCCGGTAGATGAGCCGCATGCATTCGCTGCGGCCGGTCATGCCAAAACCCCCCCCTGCCAAGGCTGAGCTATCGCCCCGGGGCAGCAGCGCCGCCTTGCCATGAACATGCCCCAGCGTCATCGCGATGCGGTCGCGATCGAGTGGCAAGGAGTGGAAATCGTTGAAATTGCGCAGCAACTCGGGACTCACGCGCTCGCTGCGCAGCAGCCCCTCCTCCAGCAGCGCAACCCATTCGACCTCGCTGCGCGCGAGCAGCATCACCAGTTCGGCCTGGGGCCACGCATGAACTCCATCGAAGGCGACCAGGCCGATCGCACCCGGATCCTGGCGAAGCGCCCGGCGCGCGGCGTCGATCGTCGACGCCACCTGAAAATCCCAACGCTCAAGCCCCAGCGCCTCGAGTGCGGAAAAGATCCGGCCTCCGCCATCGAGCACCACTCCCCGTCGTGGACCCTTCAGCCGCTCCAAATAGCTCGTATCCATCGCGGCGTCAGCGCACTGGCAGGTGCTTCTTGAAAATGCTGTCCATGACGAATCCCCCCGACTCGAGCTTCTCGGTGGCCCGTATATCGTCGCAACACCTTGTTTGGTCGGTCGCATCACGCCGATTCACATGCCCTCTGCGCGGTACGAACGCTTACATACTAGACAGCGATGCCCGACTCGTCGACCCCGGATTCAATCGAGTCAACGAAGAAGGGGAGTACCCCGCCGGAGCACTCCCCTTCTGTCTTGATTCGACTGCAAGCCGGATCCATCGGCAGGCGCTTGCAGCCGCGCCATGCGAATCAGTTCAGCTTGCCATGACAATGCTTGTACTTCTTGCCCGAGCCGCAAGGGCACGGGTCGTTGCGGCCGACGCGTGGCCCGGCCTGCGCGGGCTGCTGCGCGGCCTGCTCGGGGTTCGCCGCGGCGAGCGCCTCGTCCTGGTCGGCGTGGTGGTACTGGACGTTCTCCAGCGCGGGTTGCACCTCCGCCTCCTCGAGCTGGGCCTCGGTGCGCACCTGCACGGTCATCAGGATCTTGGTGACATCAGCCCGTACGGTATCCAGCAGCGTTTCGAACAGTTCGAAGGACTCGCGCTTGTATTCCTGCTTCGGGTTCTTCTGCGCGTAACCGCGCAGATGGATGCCCTGGCGCAGGTGATCCAGCGCGGCGAGGTGCTCGCGCCAGTGCGTGTCCAGGCTCTGCAGCATGACGTTGCGCTCGAACTGGTGCCAGGCCGACTGATCGACCATCGCCGTCTTGGCGGCATAAGCCTCCTCGCCGGCATCGACGATGCGCTGCAGGATGGTGTCGTCGTCCAGGTTCGGCTCGGCCTTGATCCATTCGCCCACCGGCAGCTTCAGTGCCAGTTCGGACGCCAACGCAAGCTCAAGGCCGGCAATCTCCCACTGCTCTTCAACGCTGTCGAGCGGCACGTAGCGACGGAACAGGTCGTGCAGCACGCCCTGGCGCATCGCGCGGATGGTCTCGGAGATATCCTCGGTTTCGAGCAGTTCGTTACGCTGCTGGTAGATGACCTTGCGCTGGTCGTTGGCGACGTCGTCGTACTCGAGCAACTGCTTGCGGATGTCGAAGTTGCGCTGCTCGACCTTGCGCTGTGCGGACTCGAGCGAACGGGTGACCATCGCATGCTCGATCGCCTCGCCCTCGGGCATCTTGAGGCGGACCATGATCGCGTTGAGGCGCTCGCCGGCGAAGATCTTCATCAGCGGATCTTCCAGCGACAGGTAGAAGCGGCTCGAACCCGGATCGCCCTGGCGGCCGGAACGGCCACGCAGCTGGTTGTCGATGCGGCGCGACTCGTGACGTTCGGTGCCGATGATGTGCAGGCCACCGGCGGCGATCACCTGCTCATGCACCTTGGCCCATTCGGCGCGCATCGTCGAGATCTTCGCTTCCCGGTCCTCCGGCGAAAGGGACTCGTCCTCGCGCACCAGCGACACCGGCTTCTCGATGTTGCCGCCGAGCACGATGTCGGTACCGCGACCGGCCATGTTGGTGGCGATGGTCACCACGCCCGGGCGCCCGGCCTGCGCGACGATCTGCGCTTCGCTGTCGTGCTGCTTCGCGTTGAGCAACTGATGCGCGATCTTCGCCTTCTTCAGCAGCCCGGAGAGGAATTCGTTGGTCTCGATCGAGGTCGTGCCCACCAGCACCGGCTGTCCACGCTCGACGCAGTCGCGGATATCCTCGATCACCGCGTCCCACTTCTCCTTCGCGGTGCGATAGACCTTGTCGTTCCCGTCCTTGCGCTGCGTCGGTTTGTTGGTCGGGATCACCACCGTTTCCAGGCCGTAGATCGAGTGGAACTCGAAGGCCTCGGTGTCGGCCGTACCGGTCATGCCGGCGAGCTTGCCGTACATGCGGAAGTAGTTCTGGAAGGTGATCGAGGCCAGGGTCTGGTTCTCGGCCTGGATGCGCACGCCTTCCTTGGCTTCGACCGCCTGGTGCAGGCCGTCCGACCAGCGCCGGCCTGCCATCAGGCGACCGGTGAATTCGTCGACGATGACCACCTCGCCGTTCTGCACCACGTAGTGCTGGTCCTTGTGGTACAGGGCATGCGCCCGCAGGGCCGCGTAGAGGTGATGCACGAGCAGGATGTTGCCCGGGTCGTACAGGCTGGTGCCTTCGGCCAGCAGGCCGAGACGCATCAGGACCTGCTCAGCATTCTCGTGCCCGTCCTCGGTCAGCAACACCTGGTGCGACTTCAGGTCGACCGTGTAGTCGCCCGGCTCGGTCACGTTGTCGCCCTCGCCTTCCTGCTTCTTCAGCATCGGCGCGACCTGGTTCATCTTCAGGTAGAGCTCGGTGTGGTCCTCGGCCTGGCCGGAGATGATCAGCGGCGTACGCGCCTCGTCGATCAGGATGGAGTCCACCTCGTCGACGATCGCGAAGTTCAGGGCGCGCTGCACCCGCTCGCTGGCCGCGTAGACCATGTTGTCGCGCAGGTAGTCGAAGCCGAACTCGTTGTTGGTGCCGTAGGTGATGTCGGCCGCGTAGGCCGCCTGCTTCTCGGCGTGCGCCATGCGCGAGAGGTTGCAGCCGGTGGTGAGGCCGAGGAAGCCATAGATCCGGCCCATCCACTCGGCGTCGCGGCTGGCAAGGTAGTCGTTGACCGTGATGACGTGCACGCCCTTGCCCGACAGCGCATTGAGGTAGGCAGGCAGCGTGGCGACCAGAGTCTTGCCTTCGCCCGTACGCATCTCGGCGATCTTGCCGTTGTGCAGCACCATGCCACCCACGAGCTGGACGTCGAAGTGGCGCATGCCATGCACCCGCTTGCCGGCCTCGCGGACCACGGCAAAGGCCTCCGGCAGCAGGGCGTCGAGCGCCTCGCCATTGGCCACGCGCTGCCTGAATTCGGCAGTCTTGCCGCGCAGGGCATCGTCGGACAGCGCGGAGATTTCCGGCTCGAGCGCGTTGATCTTGCGCACGGTCTGAAGGTACTGACGAACGAGGCGGTCGTTGCGACTACCGAAGATTTTCTTGAGCAGGCCGGAGATCATGTTTGAGGTCGACGTCGATTCGGCAAAGGCGCGAGTTTATCATGCCGATCCGGGCGGCCCGTGACACGTGTCTCCAGTTGACCGCGGCGCCCCGCCCATTCACGGGATTCCATGCATCATGAGCCAGCTCCTCCATCGCTTCCTCGGCAGCGGCGACGCCCTCGCCCGCCTTCAAGAACACGCCGCCCGCCTGAGGCGACTGCAGGGGGCACTCGAAGCGGCACTGCCCCCCTACATGGCCGAGCAATGCCAGGTGGCGAACCTCAAGGATGGCGACCTGGTCATCACGGCACGCAACGGCGCGACCGCCGTACGCCTGAAGCAGATGCTGCCAAGCCTGCTGACGCAGTTCGCGCAAGCCGGCCATGCGTTCGGCAACATCAGGGTGAAGGTCGGCACGCCGGAGCAGGTGGAATGGCGCCGCCCGCCGCCGCAACGCCACATCTCGGCCGACGCCAAGGCCGGGCTGGCCGACTTCGCGGCGTCGCTGCCGACGGACTCGCCATTGCGCGAGTCGCTGGAAAGGCTTGTGAGACGAGGGCGCGAATAGCGCGCGCTCCGGCGCAAAAAGCGTCGCGCCCGGGCGCTCCGTGCATCAGGCCAGCGGCACCAGCGCGCGCTCGATCGCGAACAGCGCGAAAAAGGCGAACAGCAACACCACCGCAACGCGAAAGATCTTCCACGCCCAGGCCTTGAAGCGCGGATTGCCGGTCAGCAGCCACAGGATGACCGAGCCGCCCACGCCAAGCACGGCGAGCAGCAGCAAGAGGCGCATGATCAGCATGGGGCGGGCGTTCCGGGCGTCAGCGCACGAGTTCAGACCGTGGCGAGCGCCGCGGCATCGAACTGGTGCGCCACAGCAGCCGGCGTCGCCTTGGGCTGCTCGAAGGTGACGATCTCCCAGGCCTCGCGATCCTCGAGCAGGACGCGCAGGATCTGGTTGTTCAGCGCATGGCCGGCCTTGTGTGCCGAATACGAAGCCAGCAGCGGGTGGCCACAGAGGTAGAGATCGCCGATGGCGTCGAGCACCTTGTGCTTCACGAACTCATCGGCGTAGCGCAGGCCCTCGGCGTTGAGCACGCGGTATTCGTCCATCACGATCGCGTTCTCGAGGCTGCCGCCGAGCGCGAGGCCGTTGGCCCGCATGAACTCGACGTCCTGCATGAAACCGAAAGTGCGCGCACGCGCCACGTCGCGGACGTATGAATGCTCGGCGAAATCGACCGTCACACGCGTCGACGTGTTGTCGATGGCCGGATGGTTGAAGACGATCGAGAAGCTGAGCCGGAAACCGTCGTACGGCTCCAGACGCACCCACTTGTCGCCTTCGACGTATTCGACCACCTTCTTCACCCGCAGGAATTTCTTCGGCGCCGATTGCTCCTCGATCCCCGCCGACTGCAGCAGGAACACGAAAGGCGCGGAACTGCCGTCGAGGATGGGAATCTCCGGCGCATCCACGTCGACGTGCAGGTTGTCGATGCCCAGGCCGGCCAGCGCCGACATCAGGTGCTCGACCGTGCCGACCTTCTCGCCCCCCTTTTCCAGCCCGGAGCACATGCGCGTATCGCACACGGCATAGGGGTCGGCCGGCAGGGTGAGCGGCGGATCGAGGTCGACGCGATGGAAGACGATGCCGGTATCCGGCGCCGCCGGACGCAGGACGAGCGTCACCTTGCGCCCGCCGTGCAGACCGACGCCGGTGGCCTTGACGATGGATTTGAGGGTGCGCTGCCTGATCATCGTTAAATTTCCTTTAAACATCGCAATTTTATCACGCACCTCCTGGCGGGACAGGCTATGTGCCTCATTCACCCAGACTGTTGCGCAAGCGGATATTGCAATGCAGCACACGGAAACGACGCGGGCACCCGTCACGAACCGGAGGCGGCGGTTCGCAAAGGGTGCCCGTTGGACAGGCGGTCACGCGCAAAGTGCGCGCAACCGTTTTCCGGTCAGTCGGCCTGGCGGCGGAGGAAGGCGGGGATGTCGTAGGTGCCGACGCCGCTGGTGCTCATCGCTTCGACCGTGGTGCGACGGCCACTGCGCATCACGGCCGGCACGTCGAGGTTGGTCATGTCGACGGCACCGCCACCGCTCATGGCCGGACCATAGGTACCGGTACCCTGGACCACCTGCATGACCGGCTGGCGGGCTGCGCGCGGCGCACCCAGGCCGGTGGCGACCACCGTGATGCGGATGCGGTCTTCCATGCTTTCGTCGAACACGGTGCCGTACTTGACGAAGGCTTCCGGCGCGGCAAAGGCCTGCACGGTCTTCACGGCATCGCGCACTTCGGACATCTTCAGCGACTTGCTGGCTGTGATGTTGATCAGCACGCAGCGCGCACCCGACAGTTCGGTCCCTTCGAGCAGCGGCGAGACGGCAGCCTGCTCGGCCGCGATGCGGGCGCGGTCCATGCCGGCGGCTTCGGCCGAACCCATCATCGCGCGGCCCATCTCGGCCATCGCGGTGCGCACGTCCTGGAAGTCGACGTTGACCAGGCCGGGCACGTTGATGATCTCGGCGATGCCGCCGACGGCCGAACGCAGCACGTTGTCGGCGGAACGGAAGCATTCCTCGAAGCCGGCATCGTCACCATAGACGTCGAGCAGCTTGTCGTTGAGCACGACGATCAGCGAATCGACGTGACGGGTGAGCTCTTCGACACCGCTCTCGGCGACGCGGATGCGGTTCTCGAAGTCGAAGGGCTTGGTCACCACGGCGACGGTCAGGATGCCCATCTCCTTGGCGATCTCGGCCACGACCGGTGCAGCACCCGTGCCGGTACCGCCACCCATGCCGCCCGTGATGAACACCATGTGCGCGCCTTCCAGCGCCGCAGCGATCTCATCGCGCGACTCCTGGGCCGCGGCGCGACCGGCTTCGGGCTTGGAGCCCGCACCTAGTCCGGTGCCGCCCAGCTGCACCTTGTGCGACGCCAGGCAGCGGTTCAGCGCCTGCGCATCGGTGTTGGCGGAGATGAAATGAACGCCTTTCACCCCTTCGCGGATCATGTGGTCGACGGCGTTGCCGCCGGCACCCCCGACACCGATCACCTTGATGATCGTACCGGACGGCTCTTTCTCAACGATTTCAAACATTTGCCTCGCCTCCTGAATTAACGGCCCTGCTCAACAACGAATGCCGCCCAGCCTGCATCTAGTAACAGCCGCGAATTTTAATACTAAATACGGGCCGGGAAATCGGCTTTTATACAAAATGACTGGACTCCTGGCGCCCGGTCAGAAATTTCGTTCGAACCACGACTTCATGCGTCCGAAGAACTGCTTCACGGTGCGCGTATCACGCGCCTGCTGACCGCGCCGGCGTTGCGCTGCACCTTCCATCACGAGCCCCATCGAGGTGGCGTAGCGCGGCTGGCACACGACATCGGCGAGCCCCCCGTCGTACAGCGGGCCGCCCACACGCACGGGCATGTGGAACACGTCCTCGCCCAGCTCGGCCATGCCGCGCATCACCGACGAACCGCCGGTGAGCACGATGCCCGACGACAGCAGCTCCTCGTAACCGGAACGGCGCAGCTCGGCCTGCACCAGTTCGAACAGCTCGGACACGCGCGGCTCGATCACGTCGGCCAGCGCCTGGCGCGACAGCTTGCGCGGCGGGCGATCACCCACGCCGGGCACTTCGATCATTTCTTCGGGGTCGGCCATCTGATGCATGGCGACGCCGTGGCGGATCTTGATTTCCTCGGCCTCGGTCGTCGGCGTGCGCAGCGCCATCGCGATGTCGTTGGTGATCTGGTCGCCGGCCACCGGGATGACGGCGGTGTGACGGATCGCGCCCTGGGTGAACACCGCGATGTCGGTCGTGCCGCCGCCGATATCCACCATGCACACCCCCAGTTCCTTCTCGTCTTCGGTGAGCACCGCATGGCTGGACGCCAGCGGCTGCAGGCTCAGGTCCATGACCTCGAGCCCGCAGCGGCGCACGCACTTGATGACGTTCTGCGCGGCGGACACGGCGCCGGTGACGATGTGCACCTTGACCTCGAGGCGCACGCCGCTCATCCCGATCGGCTCACGCACGCCACCCTGCCCATCGATGATGAATTCCTGGGTCAGGATGTGCAGGATCTGCTGCTCGGCGGGGATCGGCATCGCGCGCGCGACCTCGATCACGCGCTCGACATCCATCGGCGTGACCTCCTTCTCCTTGATCGCGACCGTGCCGCTGGAGTTGAAGCTCTTGATGTGGCTGCCGGCGATGCCGGTGTAGACGTCGTGGATCTTGCAGTCGGCCATCAGCTCGACTTCCTGCACGACACGCGAGATCGCGTCCACCGTGGCTTCGATGTTCACCACCACGCCGCGCTTGAGGCCGTTGGTCGGCTGCGTGCCGAGGCCGACGACGTTGAGCCGGCCGTCCGGGCGCACCTCGGCGACCATGCAGGTCACCTTGGCCGTGCCGATGTCGAGGCCGACGATCAGATCCTTGTATTCCTTGCTCATTGCTTGCCCTTCCTGGCGCCTTGCGAGGCGGCGTGCAGCAGCACCGTGCCGTCGGCCGGTGTCAGCGCAAAACCGCTCGGGTAGCGCAGGTCTGCGACCTTGATGTCGATGTCGATCTGTTCCCGCACGCGCGGCCAGGCCGCGATGAAACGCTTGAGCCTGTCGGCGAGCGCGGACCTGTCCTGCTCACGGCCAAGCATGATCACCAGGCCGTTGTCGAGTTTGAGCTGCCATGCCTGCCGCGCGGACAGGGCCAGTCCGACCAGACGCACGCCGAGCGGCTGCAGCAGGTCGGAAAATTCGGCATGACGCGCCAGCAGCCAGCCAGCGCTGCCCTGCGGGCCGTCGAACTGCGGCATGTCGGCGTCGCTGGCGGCGACGAAGACCTCGCCCTGCGCATTCACCAGCCGTGCATCGCCGCTTTCCGAAACCGTCCAGTAGGCCACCGCCTGGTGCTCTTCCAGACGCAGCTCGATGGCGTCGGGCCAGCGCCGGCGGACCTCCGCCTTGCGCACCCAGGGCAGCTTCTCGAAGGTCGCCTTCACCGACTCCAGGTCGACGGTGAAGAACGTGCCGTCGATGGCCGTGCGGGCCGCGTACTCGAGCTGCTCTTCAGTGACCTTGGCGGGCGGCGTCAGCACCACGATCTCGCGCAACGGGAACAGCGGGCGCGACACGAACCAGATCACCAGCGCCCAGCCCAGACCGATGGCGGCGAGCAGCGTGAGCAGATCCGAGATCAGGTTCAGCAGCGCGGGCCGGTGCCACAGCCCCGTCTCCGCACGCGGCGCGCGCGCAGCCACCCGTTCCGGACGACCGGAACGGATTGCGGCGGGGCGCACGCTCACCTCAGCCAAGGCGGGCTCCTTCGAGGATCTTCAGGCACAGGGCCTCGAACTCGAGACCAGCCACACGTGCCGACATCGGCACCAGCGAATGGCTGGTCATGCCGGGCGAGGTGTTCATCTCGAGCAGATAGGGGCGGCCGTCCGCGGTGAGGATCAGGTCCGCACGCCCCCAGCCACGGCAGCCCAGCACGCGAGCCGACTTCATGATCAGCGCCTGGAGTTCGGCCTCGAGCGCGGCAGGCAGGCCGCAGGGGCAGTCGTAGCGAGTGTCGTCGGTAAAGTACTTGTGCTGGTAATCGTAGTTGCCGTCGGGCGCCACGATGCGCACCAGGGGCAGCGCCTGGTCTTCGAGGAAGGGTGCGGTCAGCTCCTCGCCGGCGACGAATTCCTCGGCGATGACCAGGCTGTCGTAGCGGGCGGCGAGCTCCCAGGCGGCACGCAGCTGGCCGGCCTCGGTGACCTTGGTCGCCCCCATGCTCGAGCCTTCATGCACGGGCTTGACGAAGATCGGCAGCCCCAGCTCGGCGACCACCGCATGCCAGTCGGAGTCGGCCTCGAGGATGGCGTAACGCGGCGTGGGCAGCCCGCTGGCCAGCCACACCATCTTCGTCCGCCACTTGTCCATCGACAGGGCCGAGGCCATCACGCCGCTGCCGGTGTAGGGGATGCCCATCAGTTCCAGCGCGCCCTGCACCGTACCGTCCTCGCCGCCGCGACCATGCAGCGCGATGAAGGCACGATCGAAGCCCTCTTCCTTGAGGATGTGCAGGTCCCGTTCGGCCGGGTCGAAAGCATGCGCATCCACACCGGCGCCCTGCAGCGCAGCAAGCACCGCCTGGCCAGACATCAACGACACCTCGCGCTCGGCGGAGGAACCGCCGAACAGCACTGCAACCTTGCCAAACCGCGCTTTCACAACATTTCCTCGATCGGTGCGAGCTTGCCCGGCACGGCGCCGATGCTGCCCGCTCCCATGGTGATCACCACGTCGCCATCGCGCGCGGCAGACAGAATCATCCTGGGCATGTCGGCGATATCCTCGACGAACACCGGCTCGACATTGCCGGCAACGCGGATGGCGCGCGCCAGCGAGCGCCCATCGGCAGCAACGACCGGCGTTTCGCCCGCCGCATAGACTTCGGCCAGCAGCAGCGCATCGACGGACGACAGCACCTTGACGAAGTCCTCGAAGCAGTCCCGCGTGCGCGTGTAGCGGTGCGGCTGGAATGCCAGCACCAGACGCCGTCCGGGGAAGGCGCCGCGCGCGGCGGCGATCGTCGCCGCCATCTCCACCGGATGGTGGCCGTAGTCGTCGACGAGCGTGAAGCTGCCCGCCTCGTCACCGTCCTGGTCAATCAGATGCACTTCGCCATAGCGCTGGAAGCGCCGGCCCACGCCACGAAAATCCGCCAGCGCCTTGATGATGGCCTCGTCGGACACCTGCACCTCGGTCGCCACCGCGATGGCGGCGAGCGCGTTCAGCACGTTGTGCAGGCCCGGCAGGTTGAGTTCGATCGGCAGGCGCGTCGTCGTGCCATTGACCCGCACGCAGTCGAACAGCATGCGGCCACCGTCGGCGCGCACGTTCTCGGCACGGATGCTGGCAGTCGGCGACAGGCCGTAGCGCACGATCTGCCTGGAGACCTGCGGCGCGATTTCGCGCACGTTGGCATCGTCCTCGCACAGCACCGCCACGCCGTAGAAGGGCAGGCGCTGCAGGAAATCGACGAAGGCCTGCTTGACCCGCCCGAAGTCGTGGCCGTAGGTGTCCATGTGGTCGGCGTCGATGTTGGTGACGACCGAGATCGTCGGGCTCAACAGCAGGAAGGACGCGTCGGACTCGTCGGCCTCGGCCACCAGGTACTCGCCCTTGCCCAGGCGCGCATTGGCACCCGCGGCATTGAGCCGGCCACCGATCACGAAGGTCGGGTCGATGCCGCCTTCGGCGAGGATGCTGGCCACCAGCGAGGTCGTCGTGGTCTTGCCGTGCGTGCCGGCGATCGCGATGCCCTGCTTGAAGCGCATCAACTCGGCCAGCATCTGCGCGCGCGGCACGATCGGGATATGGCGCTCGCGTGCGGCGACGACTTCGGGGTTGTCGGGTTTCACGGCAGTCGACACGACGAGCACGTCTGCACCGGCAACCTGCGCCGCATCGTGGCCGCGCATCACGCGCGCGCCCATCTTCTGCAGGCGGCGCGTTGCAGCGTTGTCACCGAGATCCGAGCCGCTCACGGCGTAACCCTGGTTAACCAGCACCTCGGCGATGCCGCTCATGCCCGAACCGCCGATACCGACAAAATGGATGTTTCTGACCTTGTGCTTCATATCCTGTCTCCGCCGGCCAGTTCCTCGCAGACGCGGGCCACCTCGGCCGCCGCGAGGGGGCGGGCAAGGGCGCGGGCATGCTCGGCCATCTGCAGCAGGCGCGGGCGGTCGATGCTGGCGAGAATGCCGGCCAGCCGTTCGGCGTTCAGTTCGGTTTGCGGCAGCAGGTAGGCACCGCCCCGCTCGGCAAGGAAGCGCGCATTGCCGGTCTGGTGGTCGTCCACCGCATGCGGGAAGGGCACCAGCAGGCTGGCCACGCCCACCGCTGCCAGCTCGGCGACCGTCAGCGCACCCGCACGACAGATCACCAAGTCGGCCTCGGCATAAGCCGACGCCATGTCGTCGATGAAGGGACGCAGATCACCCTTCACCCGCGCGCGGGCATAGGCGGTACGCAAGCCGTCGATCTGTTTCTCACCCGCCTGATGCACCACCAGCGGCCGCTGCTCGGCCGGCATGCGCCCCAGGGCTGCGGGGACGGCCTCGTTCAACGCCGCAGCGCCCAGGCTGCCGCCGACGACGAGGATCCGCAGCGGCCCTTCCCGGCCAGCGAAACGCTCGGCCGGTGGCGCGACTCCGGCAATCTCCGAACGCACCGGGTTGCCAACCCAGCCGCCGTTATTCAACACGTCGGGGAAACCTGTCAGCACGCGATCGGCGACGCGGGCCAGCACCCGGTTGGCGAGTCCCGCCACCGAGTTCTGCTCATGCAGCACCAACGGCCTGCCAAGCAGCGCCGCCATCATGCCGCCGGGGAAGGTGATGTAGCCGCCCATACCGAGCACGACGTCCGGCCGGGCACGGCGCAACTCGCGCAGCGCCTGCCAGAACCCGGACAACAGGTTGACCGGCAACAGGAGCTTGCGCACCAGCCCCTTGCCGCGCAGCGCACCGAAACGCACCCAGGCGGTGTCGTAGCCACGCCCCGCCACGATGCGCGCCTCCATGCCATCCGGGTTGCCCATCCACACCACGTGCCAGCCCTTCGCCCGCAGCACCTCGGCAACCGCAATGCCGGGGAAGATGTGTCCGCCGGTACCGCCAGCCATCACCATCAGCGTCTTCATGCGCTGCTCCCCCGCTTGAGCTGACGCACTTCCCAGTCGACACGCAGCAGGATCGCAAGCGCAACGCAGTTGGCGACGATGCCTGATCCGCCGAAGCTCATTAGTGGCAGGGTCAGCCCCTTGGTCGGCAGCAGGCCCATGTTGACGCCCATGTTGATGAAGGACTGCACGCCGAACCACAGCCCGATGCCCTGCGCCACGAGCCCGGCGTAGTAGCGCTCGAGCTTGATCGCCTCGCGGCCGATGGCGAAGGCGCGCTGCACGATGACCGCGAAACCGGCGACGACCGCGAGCACGCCGACGAAGCCCAGTTCCTCGGCGATGACCGCGAGCAGGAAGTCGGTATGGGCCTCGGGCAGGTAGAACAGCTTCTCGACGCTGCCGCCGAGGCCGACGCCGAACCACTCGCCACGCCCGAAGGCGATCAGCGCGTGCGACAACTGGTAACCCTTGCCGAAGGCGTCCTTCCACGGGTCCATGAAGCCAAGCACGCGCTCCAGACGATAGGGCGAACTCAGGATCAGGATGATGAAGCCGATCACCGCGGCGATCGCCAGCAGGGCGAAGACGCGGCCATTCACGCCACCGAGGAAGAGCACGCCGAACGCGATGGTGGTGATGACGACGAAGGCACCGAAATCCGGCTCGCGCAGCAGCAGGAAGCCAACGAACAGGATCACCGTCATCATCGGCAGGAAGCCGCGCTTGAAGCTGCTCATCGCATCGAGTTTGCGCACCGTGTAGTCGGCCGCGTACAGCGCGGCGAAGATCTTCATCAGCTCGGACGGCTGCAGGTTGATCGGACCGAGCGACAACCAGCGCTGCGCGCCGTTGACCTCGCGCCCGACGCCCGGAATCAGCACGACGATGAGCAGGACCACGCCAGCGACGAACAGCGCCGGGGCGAGCTGCTGCCACCGCGCCATCGGCAACTGGAAGGCGACGAGGCCAGCACCGAGTCCGACCGCGAGAAAGACCGCGTGCCGCATCACGAAATAATGCGACTGGTAGCCAGTGAAACGACTGCCCTCGGCGATGGCGATCGACGCCGAATACACCATCACCAGGCCCAGCAGCAGCAGGCCCACGGCAGACCAGATCAGGAGCAGGTCGAGTTCGCGCACCGGATTGCCGCCACGCGCGAAACGGTCGTCGACGCGCGAGCCGTTCTCGGTCTTGCGCGCACCGACGCCGAACAGACCCGCGAGGCTGGCTCCGAGCTTCATCGTGCGGACACCTCCGGCAAGCTGCGTACCGCCGCGACGAAGACTTCGGCACGGTGCGCGTAGTTGCGGAACATGTCGAGACTGGCGCACGCGGGCGACAACAGCACCACGTCACCCGCCTGGGCGAGCGCGTTGGCCCGTACGACGGCCCCCTCGAGATCAGCGGCACGTTCGGTTGGCACACCGCAACCCGTCAGTGCCCCTTCGATACGACCGGCGTCGCGTCCGATCAGCATCACCGCGCGCGCCTTGCCGGCCACGACCGGGGCGAGCGGCGAGAAGTCCTGCCCCTTGCCGTCACCGCCCGCGATCAGCACCACGGGCCGGTCGAACCCGGCCAGCGCGGCGACCGTAGCGCCGACGTTGGTCCCTTTCGAATCGTCGTAGAAGCGCACGCCGTCGGCACGCTCGGCAACAAGTTCGACGCGGTGCGGCAAGCCGCGGAAAGCCAGCAGGCCGACAACCAGCGACTTCGGCTCCAGCCCCAGCCCGGCTTCGCACAGCGCCAGCGCGGCAAGTGCATTGGCGGCGTTGTGGCGGCCGGCCAGCGGCAAATCGGACAGCGCCAGCAGGGGCTGCTCGCCGCGGACCAGCCAGTCTCCGCCGCCATGTCTGGCGATGCCGTAGTCACCGGGCCTGCGTGGCGCGTCGGTCCCGAAGCGAATGATGTCGCGCCCCGGACGCGCCATCGCATCCACGCGGACATCCTCGCGATTCAACACTTGCGTACCGCGCCCCTGGAAGATCACCGCCTTGGTCGCGGCGTACTCGTCGAGGCCTGCGTAGCGATCCAGGTGATCGTCGGTGACGTTCAGCACCGTGGCAGCCTCCGCATCGAGGTTCCGCATCGTCTCGATCTGGAAGCTGGACAGTTCGAGTACCCAGCATTGGGGTAAGGCGGCGCCGGCGGCAAGCCGGTCCATCAGCACGTCGAGTGCAGCCGGGCTGATGTTGCCGGCCGCGACGGCGTCGATGCCGGCAGAACGCGCCAGCGCGGCGGCGAGCGCAGTCGTCGTGGTCTTGCCGTTGGTACCGGTGATGGCAAGGATACGGGTCTGCGAGCGCACCCCCAGTTCGTCCAGCGCCTCGGCCAGCAGGCTCATCTCGCCGGTGATCGGCAGACCACGACGGCAGGCCTCGGCAGCGACACCGACGCGCGGGTCGAGACCCGGGCTCAGCGCCACCAGATCGACCCCATCGAGCACCTCGCTGCCGAAACCGCCGGTGACGATCTCCGCCAGCGGCGCATCCTCGCGCAGCGCGTCCAAACCGGGCGGCGCAGTGCGGCTGTCGGCCACGCGCACGCGCGCACCGCGCAGCGCGCACCAGCGAGCCATCGCCAGGCCCGACTCGCCGAGCCCCAGCACGAGGACATGTTTTCCGGTGAGTGCGCTCATCTCAGCTTCAGCGTCGACAGGCCGAACAGCACCAGCATGATGGTGATGATCCAGAAGCGGACCACGACCTGCGTTTCCTTCCAGCCACCCAGCTCGTAGTGGTGGTGCAGCGGCGCCATGCGGAAGATCCGCTTGCCGCCGGTCGCCTTGAAGTACAGCACCTGCACCATCACGGACAGCGTTTCTGCGACGAACAGGCCGCCCATGATGAAGAGCACGATCTCCTGCCGGACGATGACGGCGATGGTGCCGAGCGCGGCGCCGAGCGCAAGCGCGCCGACGTCGCCCATGAAGACCTCCGCCGGGTAGGCGTTGAACCACAGGAAACCGAGGCCGGCGCCGCAGATCGCGCCGCAGAACACCGCGAGCTCGCCCGCTCCGGCAACGTAGGGCACGCCAAGGTACTTCGAGAATCCGACGTGACCAGCGACGTAGGCGAAGATCGCCAGGGCCGCAGCGACCATCACGGTCGGCATGATCGCGAGGCCATCGAGACCGTCGGTGAGGTTCACCGCATGGCTGGTGCCATTGATGACGAAATAGGTCAGCGCGATGAAGCCGAAAATGCCGAGCGGATAGGCGACCGCCTTGAAGAAGGGGACGATGAGTTCGGTTTCGGCCGGCGTATTCGCGGTGAGCCCAAGATAGACGGCCGCGGCGAGGGCGATCGCCGAGGTCCAGAGGTACTTCCAGCGACTCGCCAGGCCCTTCGGGTCGCGGTGCACCACCTTGCGCCAGTCATCCACCCAGCCGACTGCGCCGAAACCGAGCGTGACCAGCAGGGTCACCCACACGTAGTCGTTCTTCAGATCACCCCACAGCAGGATGGTGATGCCGATGGAGATCAGGATCAGCGCGCCCCCCATGGTCGGCGTGCCCGCCTTGGTCAGGTGCGACTTGGGACCGTCGTCGCGCACCGCCTGGCCGATCTTCTTGGCCGCGAGCCAGCGGATGACGCCGGGACCGGCGATGAGCGAGATCGCCAGCGCCGTCAGCGCCGCGAGCACGGTCCTCAGCGTGATGTAGCCGAAGACGTTGAAGCCACGAATGTCCTGGCCGAGCCAGAGTGCAAGTTCCAACAGCATGTTAGGCGCCGCTATCCATTGAAGGGGCGGAATTGTGCATTGCCGCAAGCGCGTCCGCCACCCTTTCCATACGCATGAACCGCGAGCCCTTCACCAGCACGACCGAGTCTGCATCCAGCCTGGGCGCCAGCGCCCGCACCAGCGCCTCGGGCGACGCGAAGTGCTGGGCGCCATCGCCGAAATTTCGCACTGCAACATTCGTCATCTCGCCCAGCGCGAACAGGCCGTCGATCCCCTTGCTCTTGGCGTAGCCGCCGATCTCGTCATGGACTTGTGCGCTGGTTTCGCCCACCTCGCCCATATCGCCGAGCACCAGCCAGGTGTGCCCCGGCATGGACGCAAGCACGTCGATGCCGGCACGCACCGAGTCGGGATTGGCGTTGTACGAGTCGTCGAGGATCACGGCGCCGCCCGGACCGATACGTCGCTGCAGACGGCCCGGCGTACCAAGGAACTCACCAAGACCTTCGGCGACCGCCTCGGACGTCACGCCGGCCGCAAGGCAGGCAGCGGCAGCGCCGACGGCATTGCGCACGTTATGCAGACCCGGCACCTGCAGTGCGAAGTCGATACGCCCCTGGGGAGTATCGAGCTCGACCCGCGAACCGAGGCCGCGAAGGGTACACCGGCCGCTGACGTCGGCGACCTGCTCGATACCGAATGTCACAATCGCACGATCGGCGTTCAAGGCGCGCCAGTACTGGGCATGCGGGTCATCGGCATTGATCACCGCCACGCCGGCACTGCCAAGCCCCGCATAGATCGCGCCCTTCTCGTGCGCGACCTCTTCGAGCGTACCCATGCCTTCAAGATGGGCCCGCTGCGCGTTATTCACGATGGCGACGGTTGGTTGCGCCAGCGCCGTCAGGTAGGCGATCTCGCCCGGATGGTTCATGCCCATCTCGATCACGGCAGCGCGATGGAAGTCGCGCAACTCGAGCAGCGTCAGCGGCAGGCCGATGTCGTTGTTCAGGTTCCCCCGCGTCGCCAGCACCGCCTCGTCGCCAAAGCCGTCCCGCCGCGCCTGCGCGCGCAGGATGGCGGCACACATCTCCTTGACGGTGGTCTTGCCATTGCTGCCGGTCACGCCGACGAGCGGCAGGGCGAAGCGCGAGCGCCAGGCCGCGGCGAGCGCACCAAGCGCGAGACGCGTGTCCTCGACGACCAGTGCGGGCAGCGGCGGCTTGGGGTTCGCGTCGAACCAGCGAACATCCACCAAGGCAGCCGCGGCCCCGGCTCGAGCCGCGACATCCACGAAGTCGTGACCGTCGAAGCGCTCGCCGCGCAGCGCGACGAACAGCTGACCCGGCGCCAGCGCGCGACTGTCGGTACCCACCCCGTCAAAGCGCGTCATGCCGATTGCACGCGCGCCATACTGAGCGAGGGCGCGTGCGGCATCCTGCAGACTCATCATCGTTTCGCCCCTCCCGCATGCCAGGCGCGCAGCGCCACATTCGCCTGCTCCAGGTCCGAGAACGGCAGGCGCTGACCCATCACTTCCTGATACGGCTCATGGCCCTTGCCCGCGATCACCACGACGTCATCCGCCGCCGCCTCCGCGATGGCGATGCGGATCGCCTGTGCGCGATCGACGATGCGCTCGGCCTGCGGGCCTGCGCCTGCTGCCACTGCATCGAGGATCTTCAGCGGATCTTCCGTGCGCGGATTGTCACTGGTGACAATGACGCGGTCGGCAAGACGAGCAGCGACCTCGCCCATCAGCGGACGCTTGCCCGCATCACGGTCGCCGCCGCAGCCAAAGACGCAGCTGAGCCGGCCGCGACGCGAGTGCACGGTCGTACGCAGGGATTCGAGCACCTGCGCCAGCGCGTCCGGCGTATGCGCATAATCGATCACGATCAGCGGCTCGCACACGCCGCCGACCAGTTGCATGCGTCCCTCCGGCGGCGTCATCCGCACCAGAACAGGCGGCAGCTCATCGAACGGCACACCGCGCGCGAGCAGCGCGCCCGCCACGGCCAGCAGGTTCGAGACGTTGAACGGCGCGACCATCCGGACCTGAATTTCGGCAACGCGGTGATCCCACTGCAGCGCAAAGCGCAAGCCCGTCGGCGCAGCCTGCAGCCGGTCGCCGAGCAGCACACGCGCACCCGGCACCGCATCGGCGTTGGCGTGGTACAGGGTGCACGCGATCACGTCCCGCCCCTGCGCCACCAGCCGCCGCGCGAGCATGAGCCCGTAGGGATCGTCGATGTTGATCACGCAGCGCTCCACCCCGGGTAGCGAGAAGAGGCGCGCCTTGGCTTCGCCGTAGGCCTCCATCGAGCCGTGGTAATCGAGGTGGTCGCGGCTCAGGTTGGTGAAGATCGCCACATCGAAGCAGGCGCCATTGACTCGCCCCTGGTCGAGGCCGATGGACGAGACCTCCATCGCCGCCGCCCCTGCCCCGGCCCTGGCGAAGCCGGCGAGCAGGCGATGCAGCTCGAGCGCATCGGGCGTGGTGTTGAGCGAACTCTCCAGTTCGCCCGGGAAACCGTTGCCAAGGGTGCCGACGATACCGCAGCGCACCCCAAGGTCCTGCATGGCGCTCGCCAGCATCTGGCTCACGGTCGTCTTGCCATTGGTGCCCGTCACCCCCACAAGCCAGAGGCGTTCGGACGGGCGACCATAGATCTCGTGCGCGAGATGGCCGGCAAGGTCACGCAGACGCTCGACCGGCAGCGACGGAATGGGCAGCTCCCCTGCGTTGAAGCCATCGCCGCTTTCCCACAGCACGGCGGCCGCGCCACGCTCGACGGCCGACGCCAGGTAGCGCCGGCCGTCGGTGCGAAATCCGGGCCACGCCGCGAACACCTCACCCGGCCCGACACGGCGCGAGTCCGCCGTGATCCCGCAGGGGACCACGCCAGCTGCCTGCAGGCGCGCGAGGATGGGTGCGGCAAGGCTCATTTACATGCTCTCCTGCGCGACGGCCGTGCCCCCCGCGCCCTCGGACTGGCGCCGCGCGAGCTGCAGCGGCGTCAGCGGCGCGTCAGGCGCGACGCCGAGCGAGCGCAGCGAACCTTCCATGATGCGAGAGAACAGCGGCCCGGCCACCGTGCCGGCGTAGTAGCTGCCCGCACTCGGTTCATCGATCATCACGGCGACCACCAGGCGCGGATTGGAGACCGGCGCAAAGCCCACGAAAGATGCGATGTAGCGCTTGGTGTAGCGACCATTCTCGATCTTGAGGGCGGTACCGGTCTTGCCGCCGACGCGATAACCCGCGACCTGCGCCTTGGTCGCCGTACCGCCAGGCTGTGTCACTGACTCCAGCATCGCACGCACCGCATGCGTCGTCTCGGGCGAGAAGATACGACGGCCATTGCTGGGCTCGCCCTCGACACGGGTCAGGGAGAGCGGCACCAGCTCGCCGTCACGCGCAAAGGCGAGATAGGCGCGGGCCATCTGGATCAGGCTCACGGAGATACCGTGACCGTAGGACATCGTCGCCTGCTCGATCGGTCTCCAGGTCTTGGCCGGACGCAGGCGCCCCCCGCTTTCGCCGGGGAAACCCAGGTTCAGCGGCTTGCCGAAACCGAGATCGTCAAACAACTGCCACATCTCGGTCGGGCTGAAATGCTGGGCGAGCTTCACCGTGCCGATGTTGGACGACTTCTGCATCACTTCCGCGACCGTCAACGACCGGGCGTGACGATGCGAATCGGAGATGGTCGCCGTACCGATCGTCATGCGTCCGGCAGAGACGTCGATCAAAGTCGTTGGCGTCGCCTTGCCACGGTCGAGCGCCAGCCCGGCGATGAAAGGCTTCATCACCGAGCCCGGTTCGAAGCTGTCGGTAAACACCCGGTTGCGGAGTTGTTCGCCGGTCAGGTTGCTGCGGTTGTTGGGGTTGAAGGTCGGCGCGTTGGCCAGCGCAAGGATCTCGCCGGTACGCGAGTCGATGACCACCGCCGCACCGGCCTTGGCCTTGTGCTGCTGCATCGTGTCGCGCAGGGCCGACCAGGCGAGGTACTGGATCTTGCCGTCGATCGAAAGCGCGACATCCTCACCTTCGCGGGGCGGGCGCACGGCCTCGACGTCCTCGATGATCTGGCCACGACGATCCTTGATCACCCGTCGCAATCCCGGACGACCTGCGAGCTGCTTCTCGAAGGCAAGCTCGATGCCTTCCTGGCCACGGTCCTCGACGTCGGTGAAGCCCAGGATATGCGCCATCACCTCGCCGCCCGGATAGTAGCGACGGTACTCCTGCTGCTGGTGAATGCCGGGCAGCTTGAGGTCGGCGATGCGCTGTGCCACCTCGGGCGACAGCTGACGCTTCAGATAGACGAAGTCGCGCGGCGTGGCGAGCTTTTCATTGAGCTCACGCACATCCATCTCGAGCATGCGCGCGAGCTCCCGCGCCTGGGCAGGCTCGAGCTTGGCGTCGGACGGCAGCGCCCACACCGAACGCACGGGCGTGCTGACCGCCAGCATGTCGCCGTGGCGATCGGTGATACGACCGCGCGTAGCCGGGATCTCGATCGTTCGCGCATAGCGCGACTCGCCCTTGGCCTGCAGGAAATCCTTATTCACGCCCTGCAGGTACAGGGCGCGCCCGGTCAGCGCCATCGACCCCGCGAGCAGGGCCAGCAACACGAAGCGCGGGCGCCACTGCGGCAACTCGCGCTTGAGCAAGGGGTTGTGATTGAAGGTGACCGTACGTTGATTCTTTTTCATGATTGCGGCTCCACCAACATGACCTGCCCCTGCACAGGCGGACGCATGCCCAGCCTTTCGCGCGCCAGCTTCTCGACCCGGGCGTGTGCCGCCCAGGTGCTTTGCTCGAGCTGCAGCTGCCCCCACTCGACCTCAAGCCCATGGGCACGCGACTGCTCGCGTTCGAACTCAGCGTAGAGCTTGCGTGCCTGATGCTGGGACGAGACCACCCCGAGCGCGCTCGCTACCACCAGCGCCACCAGCACCGCGTCGGCCCGGATCATCATGCGGACGCCTCCGTGCGCTCGGCGACGCGCATCACCGCACTGCGCGAACGCGGATTGGCCGCGACCTCAGCCCCGCTCGGGCGCACAGCCTTGCCGACCAGGCGCAGGCGCGGCGGCGGCAGGTCGGCGGCACGAATCGGCAGGCGCGCCGGAAGCACCGGCGGGCGCGACTCGTCACGCATGAAGCGCTTGACGATACGGTCTTCGAGGGAATGGAAGCTGATCACCGCCAGACGCCCGCCCGGCACCAGCCGCGCGACGCAGGCAGGCAGCACGCGCGTCAGCTCCTCGAGCTCTTGATTAATGAAAATCCGTAGAGCCTGGAAGGTGCGTGTCGCCGGGTGCTGCCCCGGCTCGCGTGTCCTGACCGCTTTTTCCACGATCGCGGCAAGTTGTCCAGTGGTTGCAACAGCCCCCCCTGCCCGAGCAGCTGCAATCGCCTTTGCAATCGCATAAGCAAACCGTTCCTCGCCATAATCCCTGATTACCTCCGTGATCTGACCGACGGTTGCCTCCGCCAGCCATTCCGCCACGGTTTGCCCGCGGCTCGTGTCCATCCGCATGTCCAGCGGCGCATCGAAGCGAAAACTCATGCCACGCGACGCATCGTCAAGCTGCGGTGACGACACCCCGAGATCCAGCAACACGCCATCCACCCGCGCCACACCAAGCGCATCAAGCTGAGCATCGAGATCGCCAAAGGCCGAATGCACCAGCGTCAGCCGCGCATCACCAAGCGCCTGCCCGGCTGCGATTGCCACCGGATCGCGATCGAAGGCGATCAGCCGCCCCTGCGGCCCAAGCCGCTCGAGTACCGCGCGACTATGCCCGCCACGCCCGAAGGTGCCGTCCACATAGACGCCGTCAGCGCGAATCGCGAGCGCATCGACCGCCTCGTTCAGCAGGACGGTGATATGTGCCTGAGGCGCACTCACAGCGCCAGGCTCTCGAAGCCGGGCGGCAACCCGGTATTCATCAGGGCCAGCATGGCTTCCTGCTGCTTCTGCCAGCCCTCATCGGACCAGAGCTCGAAGTGACTGCCCTGCCCCACCAGCCAGACCTGCTTGTCGAGCTTCGCGAACTGGCGCAGCGACGAAGCCACCAGGACACGGCCTGAAGCGTCGAGCGCTTCCTCCTGGGCAAAACCCACGAGAAGGCGCTTCAGCATGGCGGAGGTCGGATCAAGCCCCGGCGCCGCGAGCACCTTGTCGCGGATCGGAACCCAGGCGGGAACGGGGTAAACAAGCAGGCAGCCGTGAGGATGGGCGGTCAGCACCACTTGGCCGCTCTCGACGGCCAAGGCATCGCGATGCCGCGCGGGGATCGCGAGACGACCCTTGGCATCGAGATTGAGCGCTGCGGCTCCCTGGAACATCGTCCCCCCTGACGGCACGGGGCAGCGTCGAAACGACACTTTCCCCCACTTTTTTCCACTTGGACCCACTTTAGTGGAAAGGCCGTACCCGGTCAAGCTGACAAAACCGGAATCTCGTTGTTACACAATGACTTATGCGAACCCGGGAAATGTTCAATAAACCCTGAAAAATCAAGGCCAATAGCGAATGGACATGTGAAACCGGTCGAACTTGGGCGGGATCGACGTAAAGGTGGGGCGAAGTGGGAAAAATACTGGCTGCGACGCGGCGCGCCGGATGCGCGCACGCCCCTTGCAGGCGTACGTCGCTGTTGAGCCGAGGCGCCGCACGACGCGACGCGCATGCGCGCCCGTATGCGGAGGCCTTGCGGCTCAAAAATGGAAGTGGGGAAGTTCGCCGATAAGCCGGGTTCTGTCGAACATCGCCGGCAAGCCGGCGACATCGGGCAGTCATTCCTCTGGGCGCCCCGTTACCGTGGCGCTCTAGCAGCCTACCCGGGAGCGACGCGAGCCACGCCAATGCTCCCCTATTTGGCCTTGCCCCGGATGGGGTTTGCCGTGCCAGTCCTGTTGCCAGTCCTGCGGTGAGCTCTTACCTCACCGTTTCACCCTTGCCTGATCCCGTTTGCACGGGCCATCGGCGGTCTGCTCTCTGTTGCACTTTCCGTCGCCTCACGGCGCCCGGCCGTTAGCCGGCATCCTGCTCTGCGGGGCCCGGACTTTCCTCCACGCACGACGAGGTGCGCAGCGACTGCCTGGCGAACTTCCCGCGTCGGATTATACGCGTTCGGCTCAGCCGCCGTCGGCTGGCGCCGCAACAAAAGTCGGCGCCCCCTCTTTCAGTACGAAACTGCCGACCAGGCGACCGGGGGGCTGACCCGAGGCGTTATCCCAATCCTGCACTCGACACTGCTCCGTGCTGGCGAGATACCAGCGGTTGCCTTGATGCAGCGCCCACAGCCGGTCGCCAGCCTCATACACGCGCATCTCGACCAGCGTCGTCGAGCCTGGGTGAATCGACACCCGCTTCTGGCAGTGCGGCAGACGCGAAGCGATCAGCGACTGCTTGAGTTCATCATCCCAGAAGAACTTCTGCTCGCGCACCAGCACGAGCGCATGCTGGCTGCCCTCGACCATGTAGGCCGTCGCGCTGTTCTCGCAGGCGGACAACAGCGGCAGCAGGGCAAGCGCAAGGACAATCCGACGGATACGGCTGACGTGGCCGATCATGCCCCTCTCCTCAGGCGACCAGTTTCCAGGACACACTCTCACCGGCACGCAGCGGCACCAGCGGATCGCTACCCAGGTAGGGATAGCTCGCCGGCACGGACCACGACTCCTTGCGCAGGGTGATCGAGTCCGGGTTGGGTGCAAGGCCATAGAACGCCGGACCGTTCAGGCTCGCAAAGGCTTCGAGCTTCTCAAGCGCACCCGCCGCCTCGAACACCTCGGCGTAGAGCTCGATGCCAGCATGGGCGGTGTAGCAGCCCGCGCAGCCACAGGCATTCTCCTTCGTGCTGCGTGCATGCGGCGCCGAGTCCGTGCCGAGGAAGAAGCGCGTATTACCCGAGGTGACGGCCGCCACCAGCGCCTCACGATGCGTCTCGCGCTTGAGCACCGGCAGGCAGTAATGATGCGGACGGATACCGCCCTGGAAGATGGCATTCCGGTTCAGCAACAGATGGTGCGCGGTCACCGTGGCCGCCACATGCGCACCGGCCGCGCGTACGAACTGCGCGGCTTCGGACGTCGTGATGTGCTCGAAGACCACCTTGAGCCCTGGAAAGCGCCGCACCAGCGGTGACAGCGTGCGCTCGATGAAGACCCGCTCGCGGTCGAAGACGTCGACATCCGCACCGGTCGCCTCTCCGTGCACGCACAACACCAGCCCGAGCTTCTCCATGCGCTCGAGCACCGGATAGATCTTGTCGATGGCCGTGACGCCGGCGTCAGAGTTGGTCGTGGCGCCCGCGGGGTAAAGCTTCGCGGCCACGATGCGGCCCGACTGGACCGCACGATCGATCTCGTCAGGCGGCAGGTTGTCGGTGAGATAAAGACTCATCAGCGGATCGAAACGCGTCCCCGGCACGGCCGCAAGAATGCGTTCGCGATAGGCCAGCGCCTGCGCGGTGGTCGTCACCGGCGGCTTCAGGTTCGGCATGATCAGCGCACGCCCGAAACGAGCTGCGGTATGCGGTACCACGGAGGCTAGCGCCGCATCGTCGCGGACGTGGAGATGCCAGTCGTCGGGACGGACAAGGGTGATCGTTTGCATGGTGCTTATCCTTGGACCAAGGCCATGATTATAGGCGGTCGGACGCCCTTCAGCGTGGCTCGCGCAATGCCAGCGCACGGGCGTACAACAGGTTCTTCGGCGCGCCGGTGATCTCCGCGGCAAGCTTCGCCGCGCCCTTCACCGGCAAGGCATCCAGCAACAGCGCCAGGACGCGTTCGGCCTCCGCATCGAGCCCCTCCACGTCGGGCGCTCCACCCAGTACGAGCACGAACTCGCCCCGACTGCGGTTGGCGTCGCCGGCGAACCAGGCCGCCGTCTCGCCCAGGGGCATGCGCACGATCTGCTCGTGCAGCTTGGTGATCTCGCGCGCGATCAGCACCTCGCGCTCGCCGCCGAACACCGCAGCCATGTCCGCCACGCACTCGACGATGCGGTGCGGCGCTTCGTAGAACACCATCGCATCCCGTTCGTCGCGCAGGGTCTGCAGCGCCGAGACACGCGCGGCCGATTTCGGTGGCAGGAAGCCGACAAAGCGGAAGCCACCCTCGGCAAAGCCGGATACCGACAGCGCAGCCACCGCTGCACACGGCCCGGGCACGGGCACCACCGGGTAGCCGGCGGCGCGCACCCGCGCCACCAACCTGGCCCCCGGATCGGAGACGGCGGGCGTGCCCGCATCGGTGATCAGCGCCACCTGCTGCCCCGACTCGAGCAATGCGATCAGTCGTCCGGCCGCCTCCTGCTCGTTGTGCTGATGCACCGCCAGCATTCGCGTCGTCACCCCGAAGGCATCGAGCAGGCGCTGGCTATGGCGCGTATCCTCCGCCGCCACGACGTCGACAGCAGCCAGCACGGACAACGCACGCACGCCGATGTCATTCATGTTTCCGAGCGGCGTCGCCACCACATACAATGACGATGTACTTGCCAGCGGATTCTGCAGCAGGGGGATGGATGGAGTCATGTCGTCGGAAGGCACGCCAGGCGGCGCAAGGAGGAAAACAGGAATGGCAGCACGACAACGCGCCACCGGCGCAGCCCGGAGTCCGGGCGGCGACATTGTCGACGCCCGGCCGACCCGCGCGCAAGCGCAGGGGCAACTTGCCGAAGACCTGGCCGCCCGCCACCTCGCCGCCAACGGCTTGCGCCTCATCGCCCGCAACGTGCGCTGCCGCGGCGGCGAGGTCGACCTGATCTGCCTGGACCGCAACTGCGTCGTATTCGTCGAAGTCCGCCTGCGCACCAATGCCCGCTTCGGCGGTGCCGCCGCCAGCATCACCGAAGCCAAGCGCCGGCGTGTGCTGCTCGCCGCCCAGTGGTGGCTCGCCGGCCAGGGGCGCCGCTTCCAGGGCGCCGCATGCCGCTTCGACGCCGTGCTGCTCGACAAGCCGGACGAAGCGCACATCATCTGGTTACGTGCCGCCTTCGATGCCGGATAAGGCTGCATGCTAGACTTTTGCGTCCATCGAATGACGAACGCAAAATGGATCTCATCGAGCGCATTTCCCGACAGTTCCAGGACAACACGCGCACGACGCACGACGCCCTCGAGATGCTCGCCGCCCCGATCGCCGGCGCCATCGAGGTCATGACGTCGAGCCTGCTCGACAATGGCAAGATCCTCGTCTGCGGCGGCAGCGGCTCGTCCGGCGACGCCCGCCGTTTCGCAGCG
>NZ_AMXC01000030.1:0-33537 GCF_000310165.2 Thauera sp. 63 | reverse complement strand
CGCGCGCCGCATCCGCGACCGCCTGGCGGCGTTCGCCGCCGAGCGGGCCGGCGTCGCCGCCGCCGACGTGGTGTTCGCCGACGACCAGGTGCAGGCCGGTGCCGCGCGCACCCCTTTCCCCCAGCTCGTGCGCGAGGCCTACGTCGCCCGCGTGCAGCTGTGGTCCGACGGTTTCTACGCCACCCCCGGCCTGCACTGGGACGCCCGCACGCTCACCGGCCACCCCTTCTACTACTTCGCCTACGGCGCGGCGGTGTCCGAGGTCGCGCTCGATACCCTGACCGGCGAATGGACGCTGCTGCGGGCCGACCTGCTGCACGACGCCGGCCGCTCGATCAACCCGGCGATCGACCGCGGCCAGGTCGAGGGCGGCTTCATGCAGGGCCTGGGCTGGCTGACGCTGGAGGAGCTGGTGTGGAACGACGAGGGCCGCCTGCTGACGCACGCGCCCTCCACCTACAAGATTCCGGCCGTCCACGACTGCCCGCCCGATTTCCGTGTGCGGCTGTTCGACAACGCCAACCGCGAGGACACCATCCTGCGCTCCAAGGCGGTGGGCGAACCGCCGCTGCTGCTGGCGTTCTCGGTGTTCTTCGCCCTCCGCGACGCGCTCGGCAGCCTCGCCGGACACCGCGTCGCGCCGCCGCTCGACGCCCCGGCGACGCCCGAAGCGATCCTCCGCGCCGCCGACGCGATGCGGGAAATCAGCGGGACTTGAGGCACAATGCGCCCCCACGAGCACAACCTGCCCCGTCCGCCGATGCCGCAGATGCACCGACCATGAGTCAGAGCACCTCCCAACCCGTCCCGCCTCCGGCTGCGACCGCCCCGCGCCTGCAGCTGCGGGGCATCAGCAAGGTCTATCCGACCGTGGTCGCCAACGACCAGGTCGACCTGTCGGTACAGCCGGGCGAGATCCGCGCCATCCTGGGCGAGAACGGGGCCGGCAAATCGACGCTGATGAAGATCATCTACGGCGTCACGCACCAGAGCGCGGGACACATCTACTGGGAAGGCGAGGAAGTCCGCGTCGAGAATCCGGCGCACGCCCGTAGCCTGGGCATCGGCATGGTGTTCCAGCACTTCTCGCTGTTCGAGACCCTGACCGTGGTCGAGAACGTGGCGCTGGCCCTGCCCGGCAACCCGGCGCTGGACGAACTGGCGCAGCGCATCACCGAGGTGTCCGAACGCTACGGCCTGCCGGTCGATCCGCGCCGCCACATCCACGCACTGTCGGTGGGCGAACGCCAGCGCGTCGAGATCATCCGCTGCCTGCTGCAGAACCCGCGCCTGCTGATCATGGACGAGCCGACCTCGGTGCTGACGCCGCAGGCGGTGCGCAAGCTGTTCGAGACCCTGCGCCAGCTCGCCGCCGAGGGCTGCTCGATCCTCTACATCAGCCACAAGCTCGACGAGATCCAGGCGCTCTGCCACACCGCCACCGTGCTGCGCGGCGGCAAGGTCACCGGCGAATGCATCCCGGCGCAGGAGACGCCCGCGTCGATGGCGCGGCTGATGATCGGCAAGGATCTGCCGCACTGCGAGCATGGCGCAGCCAGAACGGATGGCGAGGTGCGCCTGCGCCTGGCGGGGCTGTCGCACGCCAGCGACGACCCCTTCGGCACCGACCTCAAGGACATCCACCTCGACGTGCGCGCCGGCGAGATCGTCGGCATCGCCGGCGTGTCGGGCAACGGCCAGCAGGAACTGCTGCGCGCGATTTCCGGCGAGGACGTGCTGGCGGAGAAATTCCCGGTGCAGATCTGCGGCGTCGAGGCCGGCCGGCTCAGCCCCGGCCCGCGGCGCAAGCTCGGCCTGTGCTTCGTGCCCGAGGAACGCCTGGGCCGCGGCGCCGTGCCCGGCCTGTCACTGGCGGATAATGCCCTGCTCACCGCTGCGCACAGCCAGGGCCTGATCGCAGGGGGCTTTCTGCGCTTCGACCGCGCACGCAACTTTGCCCAGCGCTGCATCGAGGCCTTCAACGTCAAGTGCGGCGGTCCCGGCGCGGCAGCCAAATCGCTGTCGGGCGGCAACCTGCAGAAGTTCATCGTCGGCCGCGAGATCCTGCAGGCGCCGAAGCTGCTGGTCTGCGCCCAGCCCACCTGGGGCGTCGACGTGGGCGCGGCCACCTTCATCCGCCAGTCGCTGATCGACCTGCGTGACCGCGGCTGCGCGGTGCTGGTCATCTCGGAAGAGCTCGACGAGCTGTTCGAGATCTGCGACCGCATCGCCGTGATCGCCAAGGGCCGGCTGTCGCCCACCCGCGCCGCGTCCGAGACGACGGTGGAGGACATCGGCGTGTGGATGAGCGGCATGTGGCCGGGCGCCGAACCCTCCGAACCGCTGCCTGCGAACCGCGCGGAGTCCTTGCATGCTTGAGCTCGAAGCCCGCGCCGAACCCTCGCGGCTGATGTCCTTCCTGTCACCGCTGCTCGCGGTGGTGCTGATGCTCGCCGGCGGCATGCTGGTGTTCTCTGCGCTCGGCAAGGACCCGCTGGAAGGTTTCCGCATCTTCTTCCTGAACCCGGTCAAGGACCTGTACGGCCTCTCCGAATTGCTGCTCAAGGCCACGCCGCTGATGCTGTGTGCGATCGGTCTGGCGATCGGCTTCCGTGCCAACGTGTGGAACATCGGGGCCGAAGGCCAGTTCATGTTCGGCGCGGTGGCAGCGACCGGGGTGGCGCTGTATTTCGACGGCTCGGAGAGCGCCCTGCTGCTGCCGGCGATGATCATGGCCGGCGCCCTCGGCGGTGCAGCCTGGGCGGCGATCCCGGCGCTGCTGCGCACCCGCTTCAACGCCAACGAGATCCTCGTCTCGCTGATGCTGGTCTATGTCGCGCACCTGTTCGTGTCGTGGCTGGTGTTCGGACCGTGGAAGGACCCGGACGGCTTCAACTTCCCGCAGACCAAGATGTTCGGCGACGCAGCGCTGATGCCCGTGCTGCTCGAGGGCACCCGCCTGCACCTGGGTTTTGCGCTGGCGCTCGCGGTGCTGGTGGCGGGCTACGCCTTCATGAACCGCAGCTTCGCCGGCTTCCGCATGCGGGTCGCGGGCGAAGCGCCGGACGCCGCACGCTATGCGGGCTTCTCGGCCCCGCGCATGATCTGGATCGGCCTGCTGCTGGGCGGCGCCGCAGCGGGGCTGGCCGGCATGGGCGAGGTCGCCGGACCGATGGGCCAGCTCACCGACAAGGTCGGCAGCGGCTACGGCTTCGCCGCGATCATCGTCGCCTTCGTCGGCCGCCTCAACGCCTTAGGCATCTTCCTCGCCAGCCTGCTGATGGCGCTGCTCTACATCGGCGGCGAGCAGGCGCAGCAGTACCTGAACCTGCCCAGTTCGATCTCGATGGTGTTCCAGGGCATGTTGCTGTTCTTCCTGCTGGGGTCGGACGTGTTCATCAACTACCGCCTGCGGCTGCGCCGCCGCGCGGCCTGAGGACGAGCGAAACATGGACGCCAGCCTCTTCACCTCGATGCTGTTCGCCACCGTGGTGGCGGGTACGCCGCTGATCATCGTCGCGCTCGGCCTGCTGGTGAGCGAGAAGGCCGGCGTGCTCAACCTCGGCGCCGAGGGCATGATGGCAATGGGCGCGGTCGCCGCCTTCGCCGTCACCCACGAGAGCGGCAACGCCTGGCTGGGCGTGCTGGCCGGCATGGGCGCGGGCATGGCGATGGCGCTGATCTTCGGTGTGCTGACGCTGACGCTGATGGCGAACCAGGTGGCCTCCGGGCTGGCGCTGGCAATCTTCGGCGTGGGTCTGGCGGCCTTTGTCGGCAAACCCTACGAGGCGGTGGCGCTGCAGGCGGTGCCGCCGATCCGCATCCCCTTCATCGCCGACCTGCCGCTGATCGGCGAGGCGCTCTACAACCAGCAGGCGCTGGTGTATTTCTCCTGGGCGCTGTTCTGGGGGCTGCTGTGGTTCCTGTACCGCAGCCGCGCCGGCCTGGTGCTGCGCGCGGTGGGCGAATCGCCTGCGTCGGCGCATGCCATCGGGTATCCGGTGATCCGCATCCGCTACCTGGCGGTGCTGTTCGGCGGCGCCATGGCCGGTATCGGCGGCGCCTTCCTGTCCGTGTTCTACACACCGATGTGGGCCGAAGGCATGGTCGCCGGCCGCGGCTGGATCGCACTGGCCCTGGTGGTGTTCGCCACCTGGCGACCGCTGCGGGTGATGGTCGGCGCTTACCTGTTCGGCGGCGTGATGATCACGCAACTCTTCATCCAGGGCTCGGGGCTGCAGATCGACTTCCCGTCGCAACTGCTGTCGTCCCTGCCGTACTGGGCGACGATCGTGGTGCTGGTGGCGATCTCGCGCAACGCCGGCACGATCCGGCTCAACTCGCCCGTCTCCCTGGGCAAACCGTACCGGCCTGACGCATGAAGCTGCTGTCGTACCCTGCCGCAGGCATCAAGCCTGCGGCCCTATCGTCTGCGGCCTTATCGCCGTCGCCGTGCATTCCGCTACGGGCTGCGCGCGCCTGCCTGCATTACGCTTGCGCTCAGTCTCCTCGACCGCGGCCCCGATGACGCTTGAACTGATCCAGACCTCGGCCCTGCTGCTGGCCCTCAGCCTGCTGCAAGGGCTCTGCCTGCGCTTCCTGTCGCACCGCCCCCGGCTTGCGGAGATTGCATCCGGGCTCGTGTTCGGCGGTGTGTGCGTGATCGGGATGATGATTCCGATCACGCTCGCACCCGGCGTGATCATCGATGGCCGTTCGGTCGTCCTGTCGATGGCAGGTCTGTTCGGCGGTCCGCTCGCCGGCGTGATCACCGGCGCGATCGCGGGCATCTATCGCGTCACTCTCGGCGGCGACGGCATGATCGTCGGCACCATCTCGATCGCGCTCGGGGTGGCGTTCGGCCTTCTCTACCGTGCCGCCTGGCGCGGCCGCAGGCTATCACGCAGGCCCCTGTGTCTCTTCGCCTTCGGCGTGGCAGTGCATGGCGTTTCGATCGTGCTGGTCGGCCTCGTGCCCGGACAGAGCATTGCCGGCCTGTTCGAACGCCTGGGCCTGCCCTACCTGCTGCTCATGGGGGCCGCGACCGCCCTCCTCGGCCTGCTGCTGCGGGATCTGGAGGTTCGCCGACGGAACGAGAACGCACTGAAGGAGCGCGAAGCGCGGCTGCGGGCGATCGCCGGTGCCGTACCCGACATCCTGTTCGTGCTGGACGAGAACGGGCGCTATGTCGAGGTGATGGCACGCGACGAGCGGCAACTCTACCGCGATGCCAAGGACGTGGTCGGACAGAACATCCGTACCCTGCTCCCCGAACCGGCCGCATCGAAGATCATGGCCGCGATCCGGGAAACGATCGACTCGGGCGCACCGGTCAGCACCACGTATGCGCTGGACATGCCGAGAGGCCGATGTGTCTTCGAAGGGCGCCTCCAGGCCATCGAGAGCGAGGCGCGGCCGCGCATGGTGGTCCTGATCGTGCAGGACGTCACTCATCGCACCCAGCTCGAGGAGGAGCGGCGGATCGCAGCGATCGCCTTCGAGTCTCAGCAGGGCATGCTGGTCACCGATGCAGGCACGCGCATCCTGCGCGTCAACAAGGCCTTCACCGAGGTCACCGGCTACGCTGCGGACGAGGTGATCGGCAAGTCGTCGCGAATCCTGGCTTCTGGCCGCCATGGGCCGAGCTTCTATCGCGAGATGTGGCAGCAGCTCAAGGCACACGACTTGTGGGAGGGCGAGGTCTGGAACCGCCGCCGCAACGGCGACGTATACCCGCAACGCCTGTCGATCAGTGCTGTGCGTGACGAGTCCGGCACGGTCACGCACTACGTGGGCAGCTTCACCGACATCTCGCTGAGCAAGGCGAACGAGGAGGAGATCCACGTCCTCGCCTTCTACGACCAGCTGACCGGCCTGCCCAACCGCCGCCTGCTCACCGACCGCCTGCGCCACGCACTCGCGCAATGCAACCGCGACGGCTCGCGCGGCGCGCTGATGTTCATCGACCTCGACGACTTCAAGGACACCAACGACCTGCTGGGCCACCAGGCCGGCGACGCCCTGCTCGCCCGCGCAGCGGGTCGGCTGCGGGCGAGCGTGCGCGAGACCGACACCGTCGCCCGCTTCGGCGGAGACGAATTCGTGGTCCTGCTCGAACAGCTTCCCAAGGACGCGCTCGCCGCCGCCACCGCGGCCGAGCGACTCGGGGAGGCCCTGCTCTCCACGCTCGGCGCGCCCTATCTCATCGGCGACCAACGCATGGTGTGCACGGCCAGCATCGGCATCGCCATGTTCTGCGACCACGAGCAGACCGTGGACGAATTGATGCAGAGCGCCGATCTGTCGATGTACGAATCGAAACGCCTGGGGAAGAACCGCATCCGCTTCTTCGACCCGGTCATGCATCGCACGGTGTCGGAGCGCCTGCTGCTTGAGAACGACCTGCGCGACGCCCTGTCGCAAGGCCAGTTCGAGCTCCACTACCAGGCGCAATGCGATGCCAATGGACGCATCAATGGCGTCGAGGCGCTGGCGCGCTGGCGCCATCCGGTGCGCGGCATGGTGTCACCCGGACTGTTCATCCCGATCGCCGAACGCTCCGGCCTCATGCCGGCGCTCGGTCGCGAGCTCATCGCGATGGCCTGCGCCCAGCTCGGGCGCTGGGCCGGCGACGCGCGCTTCTCCAGCCTGCGCCTGTCGGTCAACGTCAGCGCATCGCAGCTTTACTCGCCCGACTTCGTCACCGAAACGCGCGAACTGCTGGCCCGCACCGGCTGCCCGCCGGACCGCCTGGTCCTCGAGCTGACCGAATCGATGCTGGTGGACGACATGGAGACCGCGGTGCGGACCATGACCGCGCTGCGCGAGATGGGCATCCGCTTCTCCATCGACGACTTCGGCACCGGTTACTCCTCGCTCGCCTACCTGCAGCGCCTGCCGCTGGACGAACTCAAGATCGACCGCTCCTTCGTCCAGAACCTGCCGGACAACGCCAGCAGCCTCGCCATCGTCAGAACGATCGTGGGGCTGGCCCGTAGCCTCGGCCTGCGCGTGATTGCCGAAGGCGTCGAGGAACAGCACCAGGTGCAAGCCCTGCTGGACGAAGGCTGCAGCAACTTCCAGGGCTTCAGGTTCCATCGCCCGGAGGCGATCGGCGACTTCGAGGGGCGCATCTGGCAGCGTCAGCCGCAGACCGCCGCGTGACACAATGACCACGTCGCCCCACGGGTGAGGGCAATGTACGCGCCCGAGGAGCGTACGCTGCTACCGGCACGGCTGGCCGAAGCCGACCGGGTCGGTACCGCCCCGAGGCGTCCGAGGCGCCGCTTACCTTCGATATCGACACCGAAGGCGTGCCCGAAGGCGCGGTCGACACGCCGGCTTCAGGCCGCAAGACAGATTCGAGAGACCGTCAAGCTGCGCGCTCAACGACATGACCATGCCGCTGCTCCTCGTGGTCGACGACGACGGACATCCCGATCGTGATGATCACCGGTCACAGCGAACGTCAGGTGCTGGAGGCCAGCCTGAAGGCGGGGGCGATCGATTTCCTTGTCAAGCCCTTCGACCGCGAGGCGCTGTTCGGCAAGCTCGCACGGCACATCGCGCGCTGACGCTGCGAACTGACGCACGACGGGCGCTGAGGCGGGCGGGAGGGGAAAGCGAACCGGGCTGCGACAGCCGCATCGGGATACCGGCTCATGCCATGGAGGCGCGGTGTGTTCCGCAGGCGCGCCTCCGATCCACAGCAGGATTCGTGTGACATTTTCCACGCTACAGACGCTTACCGCGCCCGCTCGTGACCTGCCGCACTGGCTGCCTGCGGCATATGTCGATAGACTGCGGAAAACCGAAACAACGCCCCAGAATGGGCAGCCGCTCATGATCGCACTCAACCTAGACCACGCTGCCCCGGGAAAGGCCACGCCGCTGTTGGGCCTTGGCCATGTCGGCGGCCTGGTCGTGTTCTGTGCCTTGCTCCACCTGAGCGCCCGCTACAACTACCTGCTGTTCCATACGCTGGTCGAGACCATTCGCATCGTCGTGCTCGGCAGCATCTTCGTGCTGGCCTGGAACGCACGGCGCTGGGTGAGCGACGGCTTCCTGGTGATCGTCGGCATCGCCTCGCTCGGGGTTGCTGCGCTGGAAATCCTGCATACCCTCGCGTTCAAGGGTCTCAACCTGTTTCCCGGCTATGACGCCAACCTGCCGACCCAGCTCTGGATCGCCTTCCGCTACATGGAAGGGATTGCCTTCCTGTTCGCCGTGCACCGGCTCCGACGGCCGGTACAGGCTCACTTCCTGCTGACCACCACGGGCATCGTCACGGTGCTGCTCGCCACCCTGATCTTCAGCGGCAACTTCCCCGACTGCTACATCGAAGGCAGCGGCCTCACGCCATTCAAGATCGTCAGCGAGTTCATCCTGATCGGGATCTTCTCGATGTGCGCCGGCGCGATCTACCTGCAGCGCCAGCATTTCGCCCCCAGCGTCGCACGGCTGCTGATCGCCTCGATGCTCATCTCCGCGCTGGCCGATTTCGCCTTCACCAGCTATGCCGGCGTATTTGACTCCGCCAACGAAGTCGGTCACTACCTGCTCTTCATCTCGAGTTTCCTGCTCTACCGTGCGGTGCTGGTCGCCGGCCTTGCCACCCCCTTCGACCTGCTGTTCCGCAGTCTCAAGCAGAAGGAGACCGAGCTCGAAAGCAAGGTCGTCGAACGCACCTCGGCGCTGCGCAAGAGCCAGGCCCTGAACCGCGCCGTGGTCGAGAATTCGCCCGCCGTGATCTACCTCACCGATCTCGACTGTCGCTACACCCTCGCGAACGCCGCGTTCGAGCGCCTGGTCGGCCGGCCGCGGCGCGAGATCCTGGGGAAGACGGCCTTCGAGCTTTTCCCACAGGACGTCGCCTTTCGCCTCGATCGCCGCAATCACAACGTGATCGCCACCAACCAGCCGCTGCTCGAGACAGAGGACGTCGGCACCAGCCAGCAGGGCGAGACGCGCCACTTCAAGTCGGTCCATTTCCCGCTGCAGGACGAGCACGGTGCGGTCGTAGGCATGGGCGGCATCGCGACGGACGTCACCGACAGCCTGATCGCCGAGGAACGCTACGGCGCCATCATCCGCAGCTCGATGGACGCCTTCATGATGGTCGACGAGGAGGCCCGCCTGCTCGAAGTGAACGACGCCGCCTGCGAACTCAGCGGCTACACACGCGAGGAGCTGCTGCGGCTGCGCGTTTCCGACCTTGACACTGCGGTGGACGAACCCAAGCTGCAGGCGGCGATGCACAACATCGCACGTGACGGCTCGTCCCGCATCGACAGCCGCTGGCGACGCAAGGACGGCGAACTGCGCGACGTCGAGCTCAGCGTGCAGTGCCTGGTGCACGGCGGTGTGCCACGCTACTACTGCTTCGTGCGCGACATCAGCGGTCGCAAGGCTGCCGCGGCGCGCATCGAATACCTCGCCCACCACGACCTGCTGACCGCCCTGCCGAACAAGCTGCTGTTCCAGCAGCAATGCCACGCAGCCTTGCTGAACGCCGAACGCGAGGGCCGCAACTGCGCACTGGTGTATCTGGATCTCGACGACTTCAAGGCCGTCAACGACACCCTCGGCCATGCGGTCGGCGACGCGCTGCTGTGCGAGCTCGCGGCGCGCGTACGAACCCTGATCGATGAGCATGGCCTGGCCTGTCGCGTCGGCGGCGACGAGTTCCTGGTGCTTGTCGGCGATGCCGGCAACCAGCAGCGGCTCGCTGCCTTCGCCGAGCGCACCCTTGCCTTGCTTGCCGAGCCCGTGCAGCTCGACGGCACCTTCCAGACCTGCACCGTCTCCCTCGGCATCGCCCGCTTCCCGAACGATGGCACCGACTTCGACACCCTGTACCGCAAGGCCGACATGGCGATGTCGCAGGCCAAGACCGCGGGTCGCAACACCTTCCGCTTCTTCGACGAAGCCATGCACGCCCAGCTCGTCGAGCGTCGCCACCTGCTGAGCCTGCTGCGCGGTGCGCTCGAACGTCACGAACTGCGGCTGCACTACCAACCGCAGATCGACCTCCATACCGGCGAGGTGATCGGCGCCGAGGCGCTGATCCGCTGGCAGCACCCCGAACTGGGCGTCGTGTCGCCCGCGCGCTTCATCCCGATCGCCGAGGAAAGCGGCCTGATCGTCCCGATCGGCAACTGGGTCATGCGCGAAGCCTGCAGGCAGGCCAAGGCCTGGCAGGATGCGGGGCTGCCGCGCTTCGTGGTCGCGGTCAACCTGTCGGCCGTGCAGTTCCGCCTGCCCGACTTCTGCCAGACCGTCGCCGACGCGCTGACCGATTCGGGCCTGTCACCCGACTGTCTGGAACTGGAACTGACCGAGTCGCTGCTGATCAATGACGCCGACGGCGTGCTCGAGACCGTCCGCGAGCTCAAGGCGCTCGGCCTGCAACTGTCCATCGACGACTTCGGCACCGGCTACTCCAGCCTCGCCTACCTGAAGCGCTTCGACGTCGACAAGCTCAAGATCGACCAATCCTTCGTGCGCGACATGGATCGCGACGCCGACAGCGCCGCCCTCGTCCTCGCCATCGTGCAGATGGCCCACAGCCTGGGGCTCAAGACCATCGCCGAAGGCGTCGAACACGAACACCTCGCCGCCGCGCTGCGCAGCCTGAATTGCGACGAGGCCCAGGGCTACCACTTCGCGCGGCCGATGCCCGCGGGCGACTTCGAAGGCTGGCTGCGCAACGTGGTCGCGTCGCCCGAGGACCGCTAAGCCAGTGTCGCCGTCGCCAGCTTGGCGCCGAAGCCGATGAACACCCCGCCCACGCCGGCCGTGGCGCCCGCTGCGGCGCGGCGATGGCGGCGGAACTGGGCAGCAAGCCGGGCGCCGGCGAAGATCAGCACCGACAGGTAGAGCAGGCTGCAGACCTGCACGATGACGCCGAGGATCAGGAAGGACAGGCCCGGGTGCGCGTAGGCCGGATCGACGAACTGGATGAAGAAGGACACGAAGAACAGGATCGCCTTCGGGTTCATCAGGCTGATGATCAAGGCCGTGCGGAAGGGGTGCGGCGTTCCGCGCACCGCCGGATAGTCGGGTGCCGCACCCGTCGCCTCATCGCCCCGCTTGCGCCATCCCGCAAGCCCGGCGAGCAGCAGGCTGAAGCCCACCCAGGCCAGATAGGCCGCGCCCGCATACTTGATCGCCATGAACAGTTCGGGCGTCGCACGCAACAGCGAGGCCATGCCGGTGACAGCCAGCAGCATCAGGATGGTATCGCCGACGAAGATGCCCGCCGCGCCACGGTAGCCAGCCGCCACGCCCCAGCGTGACGCCGTCGCCATCACGTACAGCGAATTGGGGCCAGGCAGCAGCACGATGAAGACCGTGCCGAGGATGAAGGTCGCGAGGTCGGTGACACCGTAGAACATGGGAATTTCCGTTCGAACGAATCGAGGCGCTACTTTGCCACGCAGGCCGCCGGCATTCCAGCGCGGCGCGGGCGCCTGGCCACTGGTGGCGCAATCAGGGCGGCCCGCCCCGTTTCAGGGTCGGCGCGCCACGAACTCCAGCGGCGCATCCACGCTGTGGCTGCGATGGATGGTCAGGCGCACACGCAGCGCCTCGTCCTCGGGCCACAGTTCGTAGCGCTGCACCAGTTCGCGCGGGGGGTCGTCGCCCGAGACGGTTTCGGCGCGCGTGGCGAAGCGCAGCCTGTCATCCCGCCATTCGTGCGCCTCGATTTCGCGTGGCACACCAAGGAAACTCGCCGTGCCCTCGACCGCGCCGTCGCGCACCTTGAACTCGAAGCGCTCCTGCACGCTCAGGTTCCACGGATAGACCACGTCCGCCTGCCACTCGCCCTGCAAGACCTCCGCCCCGGGCGCGGTGTCATACCACGCCAGCCACGCAAGCAGGGCGATACCGGCCACCCCTGCGCCCAGCGCCGCCCCCCGCCATCGTCGGCGCGGCACCGGCGGGGCAGTGAGCCACTGCGTCAGCACGTCCTGCAGCCGCTGCAGGTCGGTCGTCCATGAGGCGTCGTTGAGCGACAGGGCGTGGCGGTTGGCCAGGCCCCGGATCGAGATGTGCAAGGCCTCGGCGGACGGCATCGCCGCCCCGCCAACCAGCACCGGTACCACCGGCTTGCCCGACGCGAGCGCCCGCTCGACCTCGCGCCGCACGTAGTCGTCAGCAAGATCGAGGCGACGCTGCCCTGCGGCAGAAGCCGTGAGCCAGTGCGGGCCGATGATCACCAGCACGGCCTGCACCTGCTGCAAGCCGCGCTCGATCACCGCCTCGAAATCGGCACCCGGCGGGATATCGTCGACGTCACGGAACACGCTGCCCGCGCCGAAGCGGTACTCGAGCGCATCCGTCAGCCGGCCGGCGAATCCGGCGCTGTCGTCACGGCGGTATGAAATGAACAGGCTGGGCATCGGCACGGCGCGGAGACAATCACCGCTTCCATTCAAGCACGCGCCACTCCCACCTGCCACGTCGATTCGGCGACGGGCCCGCAGTCCACGCCGTGCAATCCAGTACCATGTTGCCGCCGGCCTGCACGGCCTTCACTCCCAACCGCCCGCGAGAACGCAAGCACATGAAGTCGTGGATCGAAGATCTCGCCGCCCGCCTCGACAGCGGCCAGCCGGCCGTCCTGGTGACGGTGGCCGCCGCCCGCGGCTCGACCCCGCGTGCCCCGGGCGCCCACATGGTGGTCGGACCACGGGACAGCGCAGGCAGCATCGGTGGCGGGCAGCTCGAGCTGCGTGCAATCGAACTGGCACGCACGATGATCGCCGACGGCGCGACCCGGCCCTGCGTGCAGCGCTTCCCGCTCGGCGCCAGCGTGGGCCAGTGCTGTGGCGGCGTGATGGAACTGGCGTTCGAGCCCATCGGCGCGGACGCGGGCGAATGGGTGCGTGTGGCGCTGACGCACGCCGGGGCACACCGCCCCTGGGGTCGTGTCGTCGCCATCGGCGCGACACCCGCCCCGACCCGCGTGTTCGATGCGCACCTGCACGCCCTGCATGCGGATGCAGGCTATGACGCGGACAGCGTGCGCGTGCTTGCCGAACGCGCCGCCACGCTGCTGGCTGGCCACGCCGATGGCGCGCTGCTGGCCAACACCCGCCCCGGCGGCGACGCCGACTGGCTGCTCGACGCCAGCGTGCCCCCCGAGTTGCAGGTCGTGCTGTTCGGTGCCGGCCACGTGGGCTGCGCCGTGGCCAGGGTACTGGCGCGCCTCCCGCTGCGCCTGACCTGGGTCGACAGCCGCGACGACGCCTTCCCGGCCGGCCCTGCAGCGGGGTTCATGTCCCGTATCGACTGCCGCAGCACCGATACGCCACTGGCGGAAGTCAGCGACGCGCCGTCGGACGCCGTCTTCCTGGTGATGACGCACAGCCATGCGCTCGACTTCGATCTGGTACGCGCCATTCTCGACCGCGGCGACGCCCGCCTCTGCGGCATGATCGGCTCGAACGCCAAGCACGAGAACTTCGCGCGGCGGCTGCGGGCACGCGGCTGCAGCGAAGCGGCCATCGCCCGGCTGCACTGTCCGATCGGTGCGCCCGGCATCAATGGCAAGGAACCCGAAGTGATCGCGATCGCGGTCGCGGCCGAACTGCTGCAGCTGCGGGGCACCCGCTTCGACGCCCGCCCCGCACAACGCCGGACGGACGGCACACACGCCCCCCAGACCCTCGAGGGCCCGCGCCCATGACCCTGCCCGCCCCCCAAACCCTGCGCGCCGTGCGCGGCGAGATCCTGCACTTCCTGTCCGACCCCGCAGCGTACGGCGCGGCGGCGTCCGAGCACTTCGCCGACGGTATCCTCGCGATCCGCGACGGCCATGTCGCCGAACTCGGGCCGGCGGAGGACATGCTGGCCAAGCTGCCGTCCGACATCGTGCTCGACGACTACCGCGGCAAGCTGATCCTGCCCGGCTTCGTCGACACCCATATCCACTACGCGCAGACCGACATCATCGCCAGCTATGGCGAGCAGCTGCTGGCCTGGCTCGAGCGCTACACCTTCCCTGCCGAAGCCCGCTTCGCCGACCCGGACCACGCCGCGGCCGTGGCCAGCTTCTTCTGCGACGAACTGCTGCGCAATGGCACGACCACGGCAATGGCCTTCGCCACCGTGCATGGCACCTCGGTCGATGCGCTGTTCGAGGCCGCTCGGCAACGGCGCATGCGGCTGATCACCGGCAAGGTGCTGATGGACCGCAACTGTCCGGACTTCCTGCGCGACACGGCCGAATCGGGCGATGCCGAATCGCGCGCCCTCGTCGAACGCTGGCATGGCCGCGACCGCCTGCTGTACGCGGTGACACCGCGCTTCGCCGCCACCTCCTCCACCGAGCAGATGACGCGTGCCGGTCGGCTGTTTGCCGAGCATCCCGGGCTCTACCTGCAGTCACACGTCGCCGAGAACTGCTGCGAGATCGAATGGATCGCCCGCCTCTACCCCGACGCGCGCAGCTACCTCGACGTCTATGACGGCTTCGGCCAGCTCGGCCCGCGCAGCGTCTACGCGCACTGCATCTGGCTCGACGACGCCGACCGCGCGCGCATGGCCGCGACCGGTGCGGCGATGAGCTTCTGCCCGACGTCCAACCTCTTCCTCGGCTCGGGCCTGTTCGACCTGGCAAGCGCACGGGCGCGGGGCATTCGCGTCGGCATTGGCACCGACGTCGGCGCCGGCACCAGCTTCTCCATGCTGCAGACGCTGAACGAGGCCTACAAGGTGCTGCAGCTGAACAACCAGCGACTGTCGGCGACAGACGCTTTCTACCTCGCCACGCTGGGCGGCGCACGCAGCCTGTATCTGGACGCGCAGATCGGCAGTTTCCTCTCCGGCCACGAGGCGGACTTCGTCGTGCTGGACCCACAGGCCACGCCCCTGCTCGCGCGCCGGATGGCTAACTGCGCGAGCCTGGACGAACGCCTGTTCGTCCTGATGATGCTGGGCGACGATCGTGCAGTGGCAGCCACGCATGTGATGGGCGAGCCCGCCGGGCTGCACCCCGCACTGTCAAAAAACTCAAAAACAGTCAATCTCTAAAAATCAATAATATTCGGCGGCGACACAATTCCTTCACGGGGCGCCGTGCCGGAACGCTTTAAGATCGATTCCGTGGTGTACTGAAGTCGGGCCAAGCCTCAAGTTCTCAGCATCGGCGCCGATGAAGCACTTGAACGGAATGGCTCCCGCCCCTGTTCGCCCCACTGGATGTCGGTCAGCGAAGCATCAAGATGCATCGCCCTTGACCAAAAAAATTCGCCAAAAAATGCTTTTTTCATAGACAGCCCCTCTGCGCAATGAAAACGATTTTCCTGGTTGACGACTCCGCCACCATCCTCCTGTCCATCTCCGGCATCCTGAGCAAGGCCGGTTACGCGGTCGAGAAGGCACCCAGTGCACTGGACGCCCTCAAGAAGTTCCAGGCCGGCGTCAAGGTCGACCTGCTGATCACCGACTTGAACATGCCCGGCATGAACGGCATCGAGTTCATCAAGGAGGTGCGCAAGCTGCCGAACTATCGCTTCATGCCGATCCTGTTCCTCACCACCGAATCGCAGCAGTCGAAGAAGGCCGAGGCCAAGGCGGCGGGCGCTTCCGGCTGGATCGTCAAGCCCGCCTCGGCCGACGAGTTGCTCAATACCATCAAGCTCGTCATCCGCTGACCATGAGTTCCTCGACCTTCCTGCGCCGCTCGGTGTTGATGATGATTGCCATCGCGGTGGCAACCGGCCTCACCGTGTATCTCCTGAACACCTGGTTCAACGGCACCTTCCTGCCCTCAATCGGCATCTCGCAGCCCCTGGGCAACGCGTTTGGCTCGATACTGGTCGTGGTGGCGTCCTTCTTTGGCGTGCGTGTGGTCTCGCTCGCCTTCTTTCGCGACCAGGCGTTCGGGCAGGGGCAAAAGCTCGAGGATCTGTCCCACCTGCGCGACCGGAATGAACAGGTCATTCGCGAGATCGCCAAGGAATTGCGTTCCGTGCCCGCATTCAGCGCGGTGCTTCGCAAGCAGCTCGGCTCGGTCGTGGAACAGACTGAAGAAGCGGCCAACAGTATCGGCGCACGCCTGCAGACGATCGACACGGTCGTCGAGCGGCTCAACACCTTCGTCGCCGATCGCTCCAACGAGTCCGCCGAGCTGGTGCATGACTCCGAAGTCCGTATCCAGAACAATCAGAAACTGATCGCCCGCATGCAGGAGTACATCGAATTCCGCATTCGCGAGGCGCGTGAGGACCAGGCCAGCGTGGCACAGGTGGTGAAGGAGGCCCGCTCGCTCGAATCCCTCACCCGGCTGATCAAGGACATTGCCGACCAGACCAACCTGCTGGCCCTGAACGCGGCAATCGAGGCTGCGCGTGCAGGCGAGGCGGGACGCGGTTTCGCCGTCGTCGCCGACGAGGTCCGCAAGCTTTCGAGCGAAACCGAGAAGGCCGTGCTCTCGATCAACCAGGGCATCCAGGGCGTCGCCAACACGATCGAGACCCAGCTCGAAGAGAAGCTCAACTCATCCGACCTGGGTGAAGAGCGCAAGGCGCTGAACCAGTTCGCGGACCAGCTCGCCGAGCTGGGCCGCAGCTACGAGGACATCCTGCGCACCCAGTCCTCGGCCATGGATACGGTACGCCAGAGCAGCGAGGAGCTGGCATCGATGTTCATGGACGCCCTGGCCAGTGTGCAGTTCCAGGACGTAACGCGGCAGCAGATCGAGCACACATCGGACGCGATCATCAAGCTCGACCAGCATCTGGCCGCGCTTGCCGAACGGCTGGAGCAAAGCGACAACCCCAGCTTTTCCTACACGCCCCTCGCCGAGCACCTGGACGAGATCTATTCGCACTACGTGATGGACCAGCAGCGCAACACCCATGACGAAGCCATCGGCAGGTCTTCGTCGGCACGGGGCGCCAACTCCAAGATCGAACTGTTCTGAGGCGGATCATGGCCACACGCAAGAAGAACGCCGCCAAGCGCATCGCCATCGGCGAAGACATGACCATCTACAACGCCGCGGTACAGAAGCAGGCCCTGATCGACGCCCTCGCGGCAGGCCAGCGGCTGGAAATCGACCTGTCCGCCGTGGGCGAGATCGATACCGCCGGCTTCCAGTTGCTGATGCTGGTGAAGCGCGAAGCACGCCGGCTGGGCAAGGAGGCACAGATCGTCGCCCACAGCGAAGCCGTGCGCGAAGTGATCGACTTCTACAACATGGCGGCGGAATTCGGCGATCCCCTGCTGATCCCGGCCCACAAGGCTTGAGCGGAGACCGAGCGAACCATGGACGAAATCACCTCCGTCTTCGTCACCGAAAGTCGCGAACAGCTCGCCGCGCTCGAATCGGCGCTGCTGCAGCTCGAAGACAACCCGGACGATAGCGACACCCTGAACGCGATCTTCCGCAGCGCGCACACCATCAAGGGCGGCGCGGGCGTCATCGAATGCTACTACATCGTGGCATTCACGCACGTGGTCGAGAACGTGCTCGACAAGCTGCGCAATCGTGAGATCACGCTCGACAGCGATCTCATCGCGCTGCTGCTCGCCTGCGGCGACCACATGGGCCACCTGCTCGGCGTTCTCGTCTCCGGCGCAAACGGCCCGGACGAAGATCTCGCTGCAGAAGGCGAAGCCCTGCTCAAGCGCCTGCAGCGCGACCCGGGCACGGCCGAATCGCCCTCCGGACCGCCCGCCGCCATCGCGCCGCCGATCGAGTCGAGCGGCGGCAGTGCTGTGGAAACCGACTGCTGGCACATCTCGCTGCGCTTCGGCCCCGACGTGCTGCGCAACGGCATGGACCCGCTCAGCTTCCTGCGTTATCTGTCCACCATCGGCCGCATCGAGCGCCTCGAGACCATGGCCGACGCCATGCCGAATGCCGACGAGATGGACCCCGAGAGCTGCTATCTCGGCTTCGAGATCAGCTTCTCGTCAACGGCGGACAAGGCGGCCATCGAACGCGTGTTCGACTTCGTGCGCGACGAATGCACGCTCAACATCCTGCCGCCGCACAGCCGTCTGACCGATTACATCGCGCTGATCAGCGCGCTGCCCGAGGACACGATGCGCCTGGGCGAAATCCTGGTGAAGGTCGGCGCGCTCACGCAGGGCGAACTGGACAGTGGCCTGGCCGAACAGAGCGCCCCCCAGCCCGCCGAGGACGCCCCCGACGAGGCCACGGTCGCGGAGCCGCAACCGCTCGGTGAGATCCTCGTCGAGCACAAGGCGGTGCAGCCCGAACTCGTCGAAGCGGCGGTCGCCAAGCAGAAGCAGGTCACCGAGAAGAAGGCGGCCGAGGCGCGCCTGATCCGCATCCAGGCCGACAAGCTCGACTGCCTGATCGACCTCGTCGGCGAACTCGTCATCGCCGGCGCCAGCGTCAGCCTGCTGGCCGGCAAGACGGGGCTCGGCGAACTGATCGAAGCCACCTCGCTGACCGGCCGCCTGGTCGAGAGCATTCGCGATGCCGCCCTGCAGCTGCGCATGGTCCAGATCGGCGAGACCTTCAACCGCTTCCACCGTGTCGTGCGCGACACCTCGCGCGAGATGGGCAAGGAGGTCGAGTTGGTCATCAGCGGCGGCGAGACCGAGCTCGACAAGTCGATGGTGGAGAAGATCGGCGACCCGCTGATGCACCTGGTGCGCAACGCCATGGATCACGGACTGGAGCTGCCGTCGGTGCGCGAGGCCAATGGCAAGGCCGCGCGCGGCCGCCTCGAACTCACGGCCTGCCACGACTCCGGCAGCATCGTCATCGAAGTGGCGGATGACGGAGCCGGCCTCAACCGCGACCGCATCCTCGCCAAGGCCCTTGAACGCGGTATCGTCCAGCCCGGGCAGGCCATGACCGATACCGAGATCTTCAACCTGATCTTCGAGCCCGGCTTCTCCACTGCGGAGAAGGTGACCAACATCTCGGGGCGGGGCGTCGGCATGGACGTCGTGCGCCGCAACATCCAGGGCCTTCGCGGCAGCGTCGACGTCAGCTCCGAACCGGGCAAGGGCTCGCGCTTCGCGATTCGCCTGCCGCTGACGCTCGCGATCATCGACGGCTTCCTGGTCGGCGTGGGCAACGCCGCCTATGTGATCCCGCTCGACAGCGTGGTCGAGTGCATCGAGCTTGCCGTCGACGGCAGCGGACGCGACTACGTCAACCTGCGGGGCGAAGTGCTGCCGCTGGTGCGCCTACGCCAGCTGTTTGCCATCTCGGGCGAAGCGCCCGCGCGCCAGAACGTCGTCGTCGTGCAGTATGCCGGGGTGAAGTCGGGCATCGTGGTGGACCAGCTGATGGGCGAATTCCAGACCGTCATCAAGCCGCTCGGCAGCATCTTCCGCAACATTCGCGGCATCGGCGGCTCGACCATTCTCGGCAGCGGCGAGGTCGCCCTGATCCTCGACGTCCAGGCACTCGTGAAACGCTGCGCCAACAACGAGGCCCAGCTCATCCCCAGTTCCTCAGGCCCGCGCGCACTGCCGACCGGCGCGCAGCCTTGAAGCATTCCAACGCCCTGTTGCTCTCCCCAGCCTTCCCCTGGAGCTCGTCATGAAGAACCTGAAAATCGGCATCCGGCTTGGTATCGGTTTTGCCGTCGTCCTGACGCTGCTGGTCGCGATTGCCATCCTAGGCAGCCTGCGGCTCAGCAATCTGCAGACTGAAATTACCGACATGGTGAGCGACAAGAACGTCAAGCTCGCGACCTCGAACGAGATGATCGCGTCCATCGATCTGATCGGCATGCTCCATAGGAACATGCTGATCATGCGCGGGGATGAGGACATCCGTGGATTCACCCAGACCGTCACCGAAGAGCGGGCCAAACTCCTCAAGAACCTGGAGGGCCTCGAGAAGCTATCCTACGGTGATGAGGGTAAACGTTTGCTTAACGGGATCAGGTCTGCCCGGCAAGCCTTCTTCGGCATTCAGCAGGAATTCGAAAGGCTGATCCAGCAGCGCGACTTCGACCAAGCCATCTCGGTGTTTTCTGCAACCTACCGTCCGGCTTTCCTCACTTACCTCGACGCGCTCAAGCAATTTATCGCCTATCAAACGCAGCTAACACAGGAAACGGGCCGCAAGGCGGAGGCGCTCGGAGCGCAATCCGTAATGCTACTGGTTGGTCTAGCCCTTACCGCGCTGCTGATCGGAATCGTGTTCGCAATCTTCATTACACGTTCAATCACCCGCCCGGTGAGCGAGGTGAGTGCGGCCGCGAAGAAGATGGCCCAGGGCGACTTCAATTTCGAGCTCAAGTCGGACGCCAAGGACGAGGTCGGCGACGTCGTGCGCGCGGTCGCCGACGTGCAGGCCAGTATCAAGACCATGATCGCCGACGCCGGCATGCTGTCCGAGGCCGCCGTGGCCGGCAAGCTGGCCACCCGGGCGGACGCCAGCAAGCACCAGGGCGACTTCCGCCGGATCGTCCAGGGCGTCAATGACACCCTGGACGCCGTCATCGGGCCGCTGAACGTCGCCGCCGACTACGTCGACCGCATCGCCAAGGGCGCCATCCCGGCCCGGATCACCGACCCCTACAACGGTGACTTCAACACCCTCAAGAACAACCTCAACACCGCCATCGACGCCATCAACGCCCTGGTGGCCGACGCCGGCATGCTCTCCCGGGCCGCCGTCGAGGGCAAGCTGGCCACCCGCGCCGACGCCGCCAGGCATCAGGGCGACTACGCGCGCATCGTGCAGGGCGTCAATGACACGCTCGACGCCGTCATCGGACCGCTCAACGTCGCCGCCGACTACGTCGACCGCATCGCCCGCGGCGCCATCCCGGCGCGGATCACCGACAGCTACAACGGCGACTTCAACACTATCAAGAACAACCTCAACACCTGTATCGACGCGGTCAACGAGCTGGTCGCCGATGCAGTGATGCTCGCTCAGGCGGCCGTCGAGGGGCGTCTGGAGACCCGCGCCGACGCCACCAAGCACCAGGGCGACTACCGCCGCATCGTCGAAGGCGTCAATTCGACCCTCGATGCGGTCATCGCGCCGATCAACGAGGTCAAGCGCGTCATGGTCGCGCTCTCCGGCGGCGACCTGACCCAGAAGATCACCGACAACTACGCCGGCGACTTCCAGGTGCTGCAGAACGCGGTCAATGACTCCATGGACAAGCTCGCCGAGATCATCGAGCAGGTCCGCGGCGCCGCCGACGCGCTCACCAACGCCGCCGGACAGGTCTCGGCCACCGCCCAGAGCCTGTCCCAGTCCTCCTCCGAGCAGGCCGCCAGCGTCGAGGAAACCTCGGCCTCGATCGAGCAGATGAGCGCCTCGATCAACCAGAACTCCGAGAACGCCAAGATCACCGACGCCATGGCCAGCAAGTCCTCGGCCGAGGCCGGCGAAGGCGGCGAGGCGGTCAAGTCGACCGTCCAGGCGATGAAGAACATCGCCGGCAAGATCGGCATCATCGACGACATCGCCTACCAGACCAACCTGCTCGCCTTGAACGCCGCCATCGAAGCGGCGCGTGCCGGCGAGCACGGCAAGGGCTTCGCGGTGGTCGCGGCCGAAGTGCGCAAGCTCGCCGAACGCAGCCAGGTCGCCGCGCAGGAGATCGGCGAACTGGCCGGCAACTCGGTGCATCTGGCCGAGCGCGCGGGCAAGCTGCTCGACGAGATGGTGCCCTCGATCAACAAGACCTCCGACCTGGTGCAGGAGATCGCCTCCGCCAGCCAGGAGCAGACCGCCGGCGTCGGACAGATCAACAACGCCATGGGCCAGCTCAACAAGGCCACCCAGCAGAACGCCTCCGCCTCCGAGGAGCTCGCCGCCACCGCCGAAGAGCTCGGCGGACAGGCCGGGCAGCTGCAGGAGCTGATGGGCTTCTTCACGCTCGAACAGGGCTCTGCCCGGGCACGCGACACACGGAGCACAGCGTCGCGACTCGGCGCCGCAACGCATGCGCCACCGCCCAGGATGTCCTATCAGGAATCGGGGTTCGAGCGCTTCTGACCCGCCCGGACCTCCCAGACTCAAGAGTTCATCATGCTGAATCGATTGAAAATCAGTGCGCGTCTATCGCTCCTACTGGCCATAATCCTTGGCTTGCTTTTCGTCATCGCATTCACGGCGATCCAGGGCCTGGACGCCTCGCGCTCGGACCTGCAGATCACCAATGAGTCCAAGCTCAAGCCGACACGGCTCGCGGGCCGGATCCAGCGCATGGTCGCGCAGACCCAGCTGCAAAGCCTTCTGGCCTTGCAGCATGACCCGGGCTCCAGCTTCGTCGCGTTGCATGATCATCAGCTCAACATTCACCTCACGGCCATCGATGAGGCGCAGGCGACGCTGCTGCGCTCGATCGATGAAATCAAGCAGCATGCGATGAGCGATGAAGAGCACGGCCTGATCACGGCCGTGGAGAACGCGGTGACGGCCTATGTGAACGACGGCGTTGGCCCCACCCGGCGATTGCTCGAAGAAGGCAACTTCCATAAAGCGAACGTGACCTTGCTGCAGCAGATGAACCCCAAGGCAGCCGCGTTTCAGCAGGCGATCGCCAATCTGAACAATTACTTCAACGACAGCGCGAGCGCGCTCTACGAGCACGCATCGGAACGGGCACATCAGGCGCGCCTGATGACCCTCACGACGAGCGCGCTTGCGATCGTGTTCGCCCTGCTGGTGGGCACGCTTGTCATCCGGAGCATCACCCGCCCGGTGAGCGAGGTGAGTGCGGCCGCGAAGAAGATGGCCCAGGGCGACTTCAATTTCGAGCTCAAGTCGGACGCCAAGGACGAGGTCGGCGACGTCGTGCGCGCGGTCGCCGACGTGCAGGCCAGTATCAAGACCATGATCGCCGACGCCGGCATGCTGTCCGACGCTGCCGTGGCCGGCAAGCTCGCCACCCGGGCGGACGCGAGCAAGCACCAGGGCGACTTCCGCAGGATCGTCCAGGGCGTCAATGACACCCTCGACGCCGTCATCGGGCCGCTGAACGTCGCTGCCGACTACGTCGACCGCATCGCCAAGGGCGCCATCCCCGCCCGGATCACCGACCCCTACAACGGTGACTTCAACACCCTCAAGAACAACCTCAACACCGCCATCGACGCCATCAACGCCCTGGTGGCCGACGCCGGCATGCTCTCGCGCGCCGCCGTCGAGGGCAAGCTGGCCACCCGCGCCGATGCCGCCAGGCATCAGGGCGACTACGCGCGCATCGTGCAGGGCGTCAATGACACGCTCGACGCCGTTATCGGGCCGCTCAACGTCGCCGCCGACTACGTCGACCGCATCGCCCGCGGCGCGATCCCGGCCCGGATCACCGACAGCTACAACGGCGACTTTAACACCATCAAGAACAACCTCAACACCTGTATCGACGCGGTCAATCAACTGGTCGCCGACGCGGTGATGCTCGCCCAGGCGGCCGTCGAGGGGCGTCTGGAGACCCGCGCCGATGCCACCAAGCACCAGGGCGACTACCGCCGCATCGTCGAAGGCGTCAATGCCACCCTCGATGCCGTCATCGCGCCGATCAACGAGGTCAAGCGCGTCATGGTCGCGCTCTCCGGCGGCGACCTGACCCAGAAGATCACCGACAACTACGCCGGCGACTTCCAGGTGCTGCAGAACGCGGTCAATGACTCCATGGACAAGCTCGCCGAGATCATCGAGCAGGTCCGCGGCGCCGCCGACGCGCTCACCAACGCCGCCGGACAGGTCTCGGCCACCGCCCAGAGCCTGTCCCAGTCCTCCTCCGAGCAGGCCGCCAGCGTCGAGGAAACCTCGGCCTCGATCGAGCAGATGAGCGCCTCGATCAACCAGAACTCCGAGAACGCCAAGATCACCGACGCCATGGCCAGCAAGTCCTCGGCCGAGGCCGGCGAAGGCGGCGAGGCGGTCAAGTCGACCGTCCAGGCGATGAAGAACATCGCCGGCAAGATCGGCATCATCGACGACATCGCCTACCAGACCAACCTGCTCGCCTTGAACGCCGCCATCGAAGCGGCGCGTGCCGGCGAGCACGGCAAGGGCTTCGCGGTGGTCGCGGCCGAAGTGCGCAAGCTCGCCGAACGCAGCCAGGTCGCCGCGCAGGAGATCGGCGAACTGGCCGGCAACTCGGTGCATCTGGCCGAGCGCGCGGGCAAGCTGCTCGACGAGATGGTGCCCTCGATCAACAAGACCTCCGACCTGGTGCAGGAGATCGCCTCCGCCAGCCAGGAGCAGACCGCCGGCGTCGGACAGATCAACAACGCCATGGGCCAGCTCAACAAGGCCACCCAGCAGAACGCCTCCGCCTCCGAGGAGCTCGCCGCCACCGCCGAAGAGCTCGGCGGACAGGCCGGGCAGCTGCAGGAGCTGATGGGCTTCTTCTCACTTGCCGGCAATCAGGCCGAGAAGCGCTTTGCCCGCAGCGCCGCGGCGAAACCCGCGTCGCTCTCCGGCGCACAGTCCCAGCGTGCAGCGCCCAAGCCTGCCCGCAGCGCCGGCCGCATGTTGACGGGCAAGCCGGTCAGCTTCAACGAAAGCGATTTCGAAAAATTCTGAGCGTGTGCCAGACAGCAGGAGCCAGGCCATGAGCCAGAGCCTTACCACCACGAACAAGCAGCAGCTTGCAGGCGCTGCGGACAACAGTCCGCAGCAATACCTCACCTTCAGCCTGGGCGGCGAGGTGTTCGCCCTCGGCATCCTCAACGTCAAGGAAATCATCGAGTTCGGCAACATCACCGAGATTCCGATGATGCCGGCCTTCATCCGCGGCGTGATCAACCTGCGCGGCGCGGTCGTGCCCGTGATCGACCTGTCGGCCCGCTTCGGCGGGGCGGCATCGACGGTATCGCGCCGCACCTGCATCGTGATCGTCGAGCTGGGCAGTGGCGACGACCGGCAGGATCTGGGCGTGATCGTTGATGCCGTGAACGAGGTGCTGGAAATTCCCCGCGCCGACATCGAACCGCCGCCAAGTTTCGGCGCCAAGATCCGCGCCGATTTCATCCAGGGCATGGGCAAGGTGGCAGGCACCTTCGTGATCATCCTCAACGTCGACCGAGTGCTGTCGACCGAAGAGATCGCCATGCTCACGGGCATCAACGGCGAACAGACCGGTGAAGACCAGTGACGGTCTGCGCCCCGTCACGACGGGGCGCGCCGCTTCATGAACAACGAGCACATCGACATGAGCACAAAATCCTACGGCTGGCGCTCGATTCGCCTGCGCCTTTTCCTGCTTTTTGCATTCGTGATCGCGGCCGTGCTGTTCTACGCCCTCAAGGATGTGGGCACGCAATGGCAGACACGCGAGGCGATGACGCGGGGCCAGCTTTACAGTGCCTTGTCGGTGCGCATCAACGGCGTGGTGCACGAGCTGCAGAAGGAGCGCGGAATGTCTGCCGGCTTCATCGGCTCGCGTGGCGCCCGCTTCCGCTCCGAATTGGCGACGCAGCACGGCGACACCGACAAGGCACGCGCTGCCCTGGACGGCTGGCTGGGTGAAGCAGACCCCGCGGTGCTGGGTTCCGCCATGATGGAGGCGGTGTCCGCAGCGCAGAAACGGCTGTCCGAACTGCAGGACACGCGCGCCAAGGTGAGCGGTCTGTCGATCGCCGGCCCCGAGTCCTTCGCCTTCTACACCAGCACGATCGAGCAGCTTGTCAAAGGTCTGGAGATTGCAGCCAACGCGGCCGAGGACGTCGGGCTGGCGCGTGGCATGACGGCCTATCTGATGTTCGTGCGCGCCAAGGAAGAGGCCGGCCGGGAACGCGCGTCCATCAACGGGCTGTTCGCGGCGAACAGTCCGGCCGACGTCACCCTGCACCGTCGCATCATCACCATCCTGACGGCGCAGGAGACTTACCTGTCCACTTTCCGCTCCATGGCACCCAAGGCCTGGAACGATGCGCTGCAGGCCGTTCTGGACAGCGAACCCGGCCGTGCAACCGCAGCCATGCGCCAGGTCGCGCTCGAACGCATGGACACCGGCACCTTCGGCGTCGAGCCGACCAACTGGTTCGGCACCATCACCCTCAAGATCGACCTGCTCAAGGTCGAGGAAGACCGCATCGCCAAGACCTTGATGGATCAGGCCGACGCCCTGCGTGGAGCATCATCGACCCGGTTCTTCATTTCGCTCGCGATGACGGGCGCGGTGCTGATCGTGGCCATTCTCTTCGGCCTGCAGGTGACCGGCGTATTGCGGGGCATGCGTAGCAACGCGGCGATCGCGCACCGCATCGCCCTCGGCCAGCTGGACGACAAGATCGAGGTGCAAAATCAGAACGAACTCGGCGAAATCGAACATGCGCTCGCCGAAGTGCAGTCCAACCTGCACGCCATGATCGACGACGCAGCCATGCTTTCGCAGGCAGCCGTCGAAGGGCGCCTGAGCACGCGTGCCGACGCCTCGCGCCACCTGGGGGATTACCAGCGCATTGTGGAAGGCGTGAACACCACGCTAGACGCCGTCATCGGGCCGCTGAACGTCGCCGCCGACTACGTCGACCGCATCGCCAAGGGCGCCATCCCGGCCCGGATCACCGACCCCTACAACGGTGACTTCAACACCCTCAAGAACAACCTCAACACCGCCATCGACGCCATCAACGCCCTGGTGGCCGACGCCGGCATGCTCTCGCGCGCCGCCGTCGAGGGCAAGCTGGCCACCCGTGCCGACGCCGCCAGGCATCAGGGCGACTACGCGCGCATCGTGCAGGGCGTCAACGACACGCTGGACGCCGTCATCGGACCGCTCAACGTCGCCGCCGACTACGTCGACCGCATCGCCCGCGGCGCCATCCCGGCGCGGATCACCGACAGCTACAACGGCGACTTCAACACCATCAAGAACAACCTCAACACCTGTATCGACGCCGTCAACGAGCTGGTCGCCGATGCGGTGATGCTCGCCCAGGCGGCCGTCGAGGGGCGTCTGGAGACCCGCGCCGATGCCACCAAGCACCAGGGCGACTACCGCCGCATCGTCGAAGGCGTCAATGCCACCCTCGATGCGGTCATCGCGCCGATCAACGAGGTCAAGCGCGTCATGGTCGCGCTGTCGGGCGGCGACCTGACCCAGAAGATCACCGACAACTACGCCGGCGACTTCCAGGTGCTGCAGAACGCGGTCAATGACTCCATGGACAAGCTCGCCGAGATCATCGAGCAGGTCCGCGGCGCCGCCGACGCGCTCACCAACGCCGCCGGACAGGTCTCGGCCACCGCCCAGAGCCTGTCCCAGTCCTCCTCCGAGCAGGCCGCCAGCGTCGAGGAAACCTCGGCCTCGATCGAGCAGATGAGCGCCTCGATCAACCAGAACTCCGAGAACGCCAAGATCACCGACGCCATGGCCAGCAAGTCCTCGGCCGAGGCCGGCGAAGGCGGCGAGGCGGTCAAGTCGACCGTCCAGGCGATGAAGAACATCGCCGGCAAGATCGGCATCATCGACGACATCGCCTACCAGACCAACCTGCTCGCCTTGAACGCCGCCATCGAAGCGGCGCGTGCCGGCGAGCACGGCAAGGGCTTCGCGGTGGTCGCCGCCGAAGTGCGCAAGCTCGCCGAGCGCAGCCAGGTCGCCGCGCAGGAGATCGGCGAACTGGCCGGCAACTCGGTGCATCTGGCCGAGCGCGCGGGCAAGCTGCTCGACGAGATGGTGCCCTCGATCAACAAGACCTCCGACCTGGTGCAGGAGATCGCCTCCGCCAGCCAGGAGCAGACCGCCGGCGTCGGACAGATCAACAACGCCATGGGCCAGCTCAACAAGGCCACTCAGCAGAACGCCTCCGCCTCCGAGGAGCTCGCCGCCACCGCCGAAGAGCTCGGCGGGCAGGCCGGGCAGCTGCAGGAGCTGATGGATTTCTTCTCGCTGCCCGAGTCCCAGGCACGCACGTACGCATGAAGGGCTGAGCCACCGCCACCATGATCGACTGGCACAACATGTCTCCGCAGGAGGTTGAACGCCGGGCACAGAACATCTCGCCCGGCGAATGGGCCGTCGACATGCAGCGGCCGATCGCCACCCTGCTCGGCTCCTGCGTGGCGGTCTGCATGTTCGATCCTGCCGTCGGTGTCGGCGGGATGAACCACTTCATGCTGCCCAACATGCGCAAGCGCGAAGGCGGCGTGGACGTCGATTCGCTGCTGTCGGGCGACTATGCGATGGAGGTGCTGCTGAACGGTATCGTTCAGCGCGGCGGCGCCCGCCACCGACTCAAGGCCAAGGCGTTTGGCGGCGGCACCATCATCAGCGGCATCGCCGCCTCGGGCATCGGCAAGCGCAACGTGGATTTCGCCCGGGAATGGCTGGCGCGCGAAGGCATCGAGCTGGTGTCCTCGGACTTCCTCGGCGCCTGCTCGCGCAAGGTGCTGTTCGTGCCCGCCACCGGCGACGCCTACTGCCGGCGCATGACCACGACCATGGCTACCGCCCAGGAGGTGGCGGTCGCCGAGCAAGCCTATGCGGAGTCGCTGAAGCGCCCGCCCCCCAAGTCCAACGTCGAGCTGTTCTGAGTGCAGAGCCCCGCCCAAAGCATGGACAACCATGGCGTCAGCGACCAGGAATTCGCCCTGTTTCGCAAACTGATCTACCGCCTCGCCGGCATCAACATGGCCGACAGCAAGAAGCCCCTGCTGGCCGGCCGCCTGTCGCGCCGGCTGCGGCATTTCGAGCTGGACAGTTTCGGTGCCTATTACAAGCTGGTGACCAGCGACGAGCACCGTGACGAGTTGCAGTTGATGGTCGACCTGCTGACCACCAACGAAACGTATTTCTTCCGCGAAGCCGCGCATTTCGACTTCCTGCGGAGCTTTGCCGCCAGCCGGCGAGGCCGTCCGTTCCGGGTCTGGAGCGGTGCCTCGTCCAGCGGCGAGGAACCCTACACCATCGCCATGGTGCTGGCCGAAACGCTCGGCCTGGCGGCCGACTGGGAGGTCGTCGCCTCCGACATCAGCCTGAGCATCCTCGAGAAGGCGCAGACCGGGCTCTACCCGATGGAGCGTGGCAAGGGCATTCCGCCGGAACTGCTGAAGAAGTACTGCCTCAAAGGGGTCCGCAGCCAGGACGGCAACTTCCTGGTCATTCCCAAGCTGCGCGAGCGTGTGGAGTTTCGCCACATCAACCTGATCGCCCCGGAAACCCGCGACCTTGGGCAGTTCGACCTCATCTTCCTGCGCAACGTAATGATCTATTTCGATAATGAAACCAAGCGCAAGGTCGTTGCCAACATGGTGCCGCACCTGCGTGAGGACGGCATCTTCATCATCGGCCACTCCGAAACACTCACCGGCGTGACGGACCAGCTGGCGGCGATACGCCCCACCTACTACTGCCGGCCGCACATGCTTGGCCCCTTGAGCGCACACGGCAAGACGGGCCCGGCGCGCGCCCCGAGGCAAAGCCGATGAGCGCCAACATCAAGGTCATGATCGTTGACGACTCGGCCGTGGTGCGACAAACCGTGCGTCAGATGCTGGAACGCGAGCCCGGCATCGAGGTGATCGGCGCGGCATCGGACCCAGTCTTCGCGATGAGCCACATGCAACGCCAGTGGCCCGACGTCATCGTGCTCGATATCGAAATGCCGCGCATGGACGGCCTGACCTTCCTGAAGAAGATCATGACCGAACGCCCGACGCCGGTGGTGATCTGTTCGTCGCTCGCCGAAAGCGGTGCCGCAGCAACCATGCAGGCCCTGTCGGCCGGCGCGGTGGCCATCATCACGAAGCCCAGGATGGGCGTGAAGCAGTTTCTCGAAGACAGTGCCAACGACGTGGTGCAGGCCGTCAGGACGGCCGCCCGCGCCAATGCCGGCCGGCTGGCGGCCCGGGCGGCAACACCGCAGGCGCCGGCACCCAAGCTGAGTGCCGATGCCATCCTCGGAGCCGGTCTGGGCAGCGGATCGAACATGGTGCGCACCACCGAGCGCATCATCGCGATCGGCACGTCGACTGGCGGTACGCAGGCGCTGGAAGCGGTGCTTACGCGACTGCCGGCAGTCTGCCCCGGCATCGTCATCGTTCAGCACATGCCCGAGCGCTTCACCGCGATGTTCGCCGAGCGCCTCGACAGCCTGTGTGCGCTCCAGGTGCGGGAGGCGCGACACGGCGACCGCGTGGTGGCGGGCCGAGCGCTGATCGCGCCCGGTGGAAAGCACATGATGCTGGCGCGCAGCGGCGCGCAATACACGGTCGAGGTGGTCGATGGTCCGCTGATCAACCGCCACAGGCCGTCGGTGGATGTGCTCTTCCGCTCCTGCGCAAAGTTCGCAGGCAAGAACGCCGTCGGCGTCATCATGACCGGCATGGGGGACGACGGCGCGCGCGGGCTGAAGGAAATGCACGATGCGGGTGCGCCGACCATTGCCGAAGACGAATCAAGCTGCGTGGTATTCGGCATGCCGAAAGAAGCCATCCGCCTGGGCGCCGTCGACAGCGTCGTGCCGCTGGAGGGGATTCCTGAGGCAATCATGCGTGTGAATCGCTGAGGCCGCACCGCAGACCCGGCATACCCCCGTGCACCGGTGCGATGAAGGCACTGGCTGGCCGGACGTCCATCGCTCGTGCGCCAGCCGCCGTCGCCCAGCACGAGGAAGAACACACTCATCGCCGCCGCGACCTCGAACAGGCCGAGAAACAGGTCTGCGCCACGCGTGGGCGAAAAAAAACCGCGGAGCGTTCCGCGGTTTCTTCGCTTCCGTGGCGCCCTTGCCGGCGCCACGGGCGGATCGTTCGATCCGGATTACTTCTTGGCGGCAGCCAGGCCGTTGACGATTTCGGCCTTGGCCTCCTCGACGGTGCCCCAGCCCAGGACCTTGACCCACTTGCCCGGCTCGAGATCCTTGTAGTGCTCGAAGAAGTGCACGGTCTGCTTCATCAACAGCTCGGGCAGGTCGTCGGTGGTCTGGACCTTGTCGTACAGCGGGGTCAGCTTGGACACCGGCACGGCCACAACCTTGGCGTCGACACCGCCGTCATCTTCCATCTTCAGCACGCCGACAGGGCGGCAGCGGATGACGACACCCGGGGCGAGCGGGAAGGGGGTGACGACCAGCACGTCCACCGGGTCGCCGTCGCCGGCGATGGTGTGCGGCACGTAACCGTAGTTGAGCGGGTAACGCATCGAGGTGCCCATGAAGCGGTCGACGAACACCGCACCGCTGTCCTTGTCCACTTCAAACTTGATCGGATCGCCCTGCGCGGAGATCTCGATGATGACGTTGATGTCGTTCGGCACGTCCTTGCCGGCGCTGACCAGATCAAAACCCATGGTTCCCTCCCGTGGAAAATGTGCGCGGATTATAGGGGGAAACCGCAGTGTCTTGCACTGCATCATTGCCCCCCTTTCCGCGGCGGTCAGTGTCAGGTGGGCGAGTCGAAACCTGCGTTCTCCACCGCCTCGCGCAGCGCCTCCACGGACACCGTGGCCGGGTCGTACCGAACCGTCGCGGACGCGTCGGCCAGAGACACCTGCGCGTCCGTCACGCCGGGCAATGCCTTCAACACGCCGGTCACGTTCTTCACGCAGCCGCCGCAGCTCATGCCTTCGACCTTGATCGTCACTTCATTCATTTGCGTATCACTCCTTGGCAAAAAAGGGATTCTCTAGCGCCCCGCACGCCAGCGGCGCAGGAGCAGCGAATTGCTGACCACCGAGACCGAGCTCATCGCCATCGCCGCACCGGCGATCACCGGGTTCAGCATGCCCGCCGCCGCGAGCGGGATGCCGAGCACGTTGTAGATGAAGGCGAAGAACAGGTTCTGGCGGATCTTCGACAGCGTGGCGCGCGACAGGTCGATCGCGTCCGCCACGCCGTGCAGGCTGTTGCGCACCAGCGTGATGTCGGCGGCTTCCACCGCAACGTCGGCACCGACGCCGATGGCGAAGGAGACGTCGGCCGCAGCAAGTGCGGGCGCATCGTTGATGCCGTCGCCCGCCATGCCCACGCGCAGCGGCGTGTCGTTCCCTGCCTGGCGCAAGGCCTCGACCGCCGCGGCCTTGTCGCCCGGCAGTACGCCGGCACGCCAGTCGGTGATACCAGTGTGGCGGGCAATGGCTTCGGCCGTGGCCGGATGGTCGCCGGTGAGCATCACCACACGCACGCCCTTGGCCTGCAGGCGCGCAACGGCCGCCGCCGAGTCCTCGCGCACCCGGTCCGCCACGCCGATGAGTCCGGCGAATGCGCCATCGACCGCCACCGCAACCAGGGTCTTGCCCGCGGCGGCGAGATCATCGCTGACCGCCTCCGCCAGACCGATGCCCCGCTCCAGCAGGAAACGCGGCGAACCGAGAAGCACGGTCTGGACACCGGCTTCGCCCCGGATCCGCCCCTCGATGCCCATCCCGCCGACGGCGTTGACCGCCTCGGTCGCCGGCAGGCCGAGTGCCTCGGCACGGGCAGCGGCCACGATGGCGGTGGCAATGGGGTGGCCACTACCCTGTTCGAGCGCCGCGGCCACCGCCAGCAGGCGCGCGTGGGTCCAGCCGGCCGCTGGCACCACGTCGGTGACGGCCGGCAGGCCTTCCGTCAGGGTGCCGGTCTTGTCGACCGCCAGCACGCCGATACGCTCAGCCAGTTCCAGCGCCTCGGCGTTCTTCACCAGCATGCCGGCGCGTGCGCCCTGGCCGGTGCCGACCATGATCGCCGTCGGCGTCGCCAGACCGAGCGCGCACGGGCAGGCGATGACCAGCACCGCCACGGCGTTGATCAGCGCCTGCTGGAAGTCGCCGCTCGCCAGCCACCAGCCGGCGAAGGTCAGCAGCGCGATGGCGACCACGACCGGCACGAATACCGCGGCGATGCGATCGGCGAGGCGCTGCACCGGCGCCTTCGAGCCCTGCGCCTGCTCGACCAGACGGATGATGCCCGCAAGCAGCGTCTGCGCCCCGACGCCGGTGGCGCGGCAGCGCAGCAGGCCGTTGCCGTTGAGGGTGGCCGCGAACACCATGTCGCCGGCCTGCTTGTCGATCGGCAGGCTCTCACCGGTCAGCATCGCCTCGTTCACGGCCGACTCGCCCTGCTCGACGACGCCGTCGACCGGCACCGCATCCCCGGGACGCAGCACGAACAGGTCGCCGGGCTGCAGCAATTCGACGGGCACTTCGAGCAGTTCGCCGTCGCGCTCGATGCGCGCCATCTTCGGCTGCAGGCGCAGCAAGGCATCGAGCGCCGCCGTGGTGCGGGCCTTGGCGCGCGCCTCCATCAGCTTGCCGAGCAGCACCAGGGTGATGATCATCGCCGAGGCCTCGAAATACACGTGCAGGTCGTGGCGGTCGGCCAGCGTGACGACGAGGCTGTAGAAGTAGGCCATCGAGGTGCCGAGTGCGACCAGCACGTCCATGTTCGCGCCGCCGCCGCGCAGCGAGGCCCAGGCGCCGCGATAGAAGCGCGCACCGATCCAGAACTGCACCGGCGTCGCCAGCAGCAGTTGCAGCCAGCGCGGTACCAGATCGTGATGCACCTCGCCGCCGGGCCACAGGCCGAACATCGCCGGCATCTGCGCCGCCAGCGGCAGGCTCAGCACGGCCGCGATCCAGAAGTGGCGAAGTTCCACCCGCCACTCGGCCCGGTGGCGGGCGCGCTCGG
>NZ_AMXC01000029.1:0-34064 GCF_000310165.2 Thauera sp. 63 | reverse complement strand
AACTGCCGCGGGGGCCGGCGTCCTCATCGGCTCGCCACGGCGCCGGCGGGGCGGGTAAGATGCGCCGCGTCAGAACAGGTTCGGGGTCGAAGGGATGAAGCTTCAGTCGTGGATGTCGCGCCGGGCGCTTGCGTGGGGACTCGGGTTTGCAGGCGTACTGGCGGCCGGAATCGCGGCGGCGCAGCAGGCCATGCCGCGGGCCGAACTCGGTGCCGGCATGTTCCGCATCGAGGCCGAAGTGGCCCATACCTTCCAGAACCGCCAGATCGGGCTGATGAACCGCCGGACGATGCCGCAGCATCAAGGCATGGTGTTCGTGTTCCCCGAAGACGCCCGCCACTGCATGTGGATGAAGAACACCTACCTGCCGCTGTCGGTCGCCTTCCTCGATGCGCACGGCAAGGTGATCAACATCGAGGACATGCAACCCCAGACCGAGGACAACCACTGTGCCGCCGCTCCGGCCCGCTTTGCGCTGGAGATGAACCTCGGGTGGTTCCGCGAGCGCGGGATCAAGCCGGGCGACGCGCTGCGCGGCGTCGAGCGCCTGCCCGCGGCGCGTTGAACGGGCACACGACAAGGGTCGAATAGCGGTCGTTTCCCGCCTTTTATCGACCGGCAGATATTGCCGGTCGTGGTCGATAATCCGCACACGTCGTTTCGCGTCCGCGCCGCTTGCCGCGCGACGGGGCGGCAATGGAGTCGGCCGTGGCCGAAGATAGCGATCTCGAGAAAACAGAAGCCCCATCATCGCGACGGCTTGAGCAGGCGCGCGAGGAAGGCCAGGTCCCGCAGTCGCGGGAGCTGTCGACCTTTCTCGTCACCATCACCGGCGTGCTGACGCTGTGGCTGCTCGGCGGCTGGATGGCCGAGCGCATGCTGGCCGTGGTGCGTACGGGCTTTGCCTTCGAGCGCGCCACGGTTTTCGACGTGACGCTGATGCTCGAGGTGTTCCGCGGCCAGCTCAGCGGGGCCTTGCTGATGCTGGTGCCGCTGTTCGGCGCCTTGCTGGTGGCGGCCGTGGCCGCGCCGCTCGCGCTGGGTGGGTTCCTTTTCTCGAGCAAGGTGCTGGGGCCGAATTTCGGCCGCATGAACCCCATCCAGGGGCTGGGCCGGATGTTCTCGATGCACGGCCTGGCCGAGATGCTGAAGGCGATCCTTAAGTCGGCGCTTATCGGTGGCGTCGCCTCGATGGTGTTGTGGGCGAACAAGGAGCACCTGTTCGGCCTGATGGTGTCGCCGCTCGAGATCGGCATGAGCGAATTCTCCGGCACGGTGGTGCTGGCCTCGGTGCTGATCGCCGCCAGTCTCGGCCTGCTCGCGCTGATGGATGTGCCCTTCCAGCTCTGGCAGTACCACAAGAAGCTGCGCATGACGAAGGAAGAGGTCAAGCGCGAGGGCAAGGAGCAGGAGGGCGATCCGCAGGTCAAGGGCCGCATCCGCGCCATGCAGCGCGAGATGGCGCGCCGGCGCATGATGGCCGAGGTGCCCAAGGCCGACGTGGTGGTGACCAACCCGACGCACTTCTCGGTGGCGCTCAAGTACGACGCCGAGCGCATGGGGGCGCCCGTGGTGATCGCCAAGGGACGGGGCGAGACGGCGCTGAAGATCCGCGAGATCGCGCGCGAGAACAACGTGCCGCTGCTCGAGGCGCCGCCGCTGGCGCGCGCGCTGTACAAGCACTGCGAGCTGGAGCAGGCGATTCCGGCCGCACTCTACACGGCGGTGGCCGAGGTCATGGCCTACGTCTACCAGCTCGACAACTGGATGAAACAGGGCGGGCTGCCGCCGCAGACCCCCACCAACCTGCCGGTGCCCGAAGGCATGGACCCCGGCTCGCCCGACGAGTGAGTGCCTGAACGATGGCCCTGAACGACACCCTGAACCTGCGTCAGCTCCTGACCCCGGCCAACCTGCGCCAGCTTGCCGCGCCGATCCTCATCATCATGATTCTTGCCATGATGGTGCTGCCGCTACCGGTGTTCCTGCTCGACGTGTTCTTCACCTTCAACATCGCAGTGTCGGTGATGGTGATGCTGGTGGCGATGTACTCGAAGAAGCCGCTGGACTTCTCGGTGTTCCCCACCGTGCTGCTGATGACGACCCTGCTGCGCCTGTCGCTCAACGTCGCCTCGACCCGGATCGTGCTGTTGGAGGGCCATGCCGGTCCGGATGCCGCGGGCAAGGTGATCGAGGCCTTCGGCAACTTCCTGGTCGGCGGCAACACCGCAGTGGGCATCGTGGTGTTCGTGATCCTCACCGTGATCAACTTCGTCGTTATCACCAAGGGTGCGGGCCGTATCGCCGAAGTGTCGGCGCGCTTCACCCTGGATGCGATGCCCGGCAAGCAGATGGCCATCGACGCCGACCTCAATGCCGGCCTCATCGACGAGAACGAGGCCAAGCGCCGGCGCAAGGAGATCGCGCAGGAAGCCGACTTCTACGGCGCGATGGATGGTGCGTCCAAGTTCGTGCGCGGCGATGCGGTGGCGGGCATCATCATCCTTGTCATCAACATCATCGGCGGGCTGTTCGTCGGCGTCATGCAGCACGACATGGCGGTGGGCGACGCGGCCCACACCTACACGCTGCTGACCATCGGTGACGGTCTGGTAGCGCAGATCCCGGCGCTGATCATCTCGGTGGCGGCCGGCCTCGTCGTGTCGCGCGTCGGCGATGACGGCGATATCGGCGGTCTGGTCATCGGCCAGCTCTTCGCCAATCCGGCGGTGATGAGCCTGACCGCGGTCATCATCGGCGTGCTGGGCCTGATCCCCGGCATGCCCAACCTCGTGTTCCTGCTGCTCGCCGCCGTGCTCGGCAGCCTGGCCTGGATACGACACAAGCAGATGCAGGAGGCGCAGGCCGAGGCCGTCGCGCCCGCCGCGGCCAAGCAGGCGGCGGCCCCGCCAGCCGAAGCGCAGGAGGCGAGCTGGAACGACGTCTCGCAGGTCGACGTGCTCGGCCTGGAAGTGGGCTACCGCCTGATCCCGATGGTCGACAAGGGCCAGGATGGCGAACTGCTCAAGCGCATCCGCGGATTGCGCAAGAAGTTCGCGCAGGAAGTCGGCTTCCTGTCCTCGCCGGTGCACATCCGCGACAACCTGGAGCTCAAGCCCAACACCTATCGCATCGCGCTCAAGGGCGTCGAGGTCGGCTCGGGCGAGGCCTATCCGGGCCAGCTGATGGCGATCAACCCGGGTCACGTGTCCGGGCCGCTGCAGGGGCGCGAGACGACCGACCCCGCATTCGGCCTGCCAGCCTTCTGGATCGACACCGGCATGCGCGAGCAGGCGCATGCGCTGGGCTACACGGTGGTCGATGCCAGCACCGTGGTCGCAACGCACCTCAACCACGTCATCCTCAACCATGCCGCCGAACTGCTCGGCCGCCAGGAGACGCAGGCGCTGCTCGACCACGTCGGCAAGGATTCGCCCAAGCTCATCGAGGATCTCGTGCCCAAGCTGCTGCCGATCGGCACCGTGCAGCGCGTGCTGCAGAACCTGCTGGAAGAAGGCGTCAACATCCGCGACATGCGCAGCATCATCGAGGTGCTGGCCGAGCACGCACCACGCACCCAGGACCCGATGCAACTCACCGTCAAGGTGCGCGAGGCATTGGGGCGCGCGATCATCCAGGGCCTGTTCCCGGGCAATGTGGATGTCAACGTCATGGCGCTCGAGCCCGGCCTGGAACGCATCCTGATGCAGGCGATGAGTGCGGGCGGCGAGGGCGGTGCGATCGAGCCGGGCCTGGCCGATACGCTGCTGCGCCAGACGGCGCAGATCGCCCAGCGCCAGGAAGACATCGGCCTGCCGCCGGTGCTGCTGGTGCCTTCGCAGTTGCGCATGCTGCTGTCGCGCTTCCTGCGTCGCGCCGTGCCCTCGCTCAAGGTCATCTCCAACAGCGAAGTGCCCGAGTCCCGCACCATCCGCGTTACCGCCATGATTGGCGCGCAGCAGGGCTGAAGCGGCCCCGCCGCGGTGCGATCGAGCATCGAATAAGCGGGGTAAAGGCGGTTTATTCGGCACAAGGGACGCCACCCGCAGCCGCGATAATCCTTCTCAAGCTGCGGCAAAAGTCAGGCCGCCCGGAGAAACGCCATGAACGTCAAACGCTACTTTGCCCCCACTGCCCGCGAGGCGCTCCGTGCGCTGAAGGAGGCGCTCGGTCCCGATGCGATCGTGCTGTCCAATCGCGCCGTCGATGGCGGGGTGGAGATCCTGGCCCTGCCGGGCGAAGCGGTGAGCGCGCTGCAGGCGGCCAATCGCGCCGCCGTCGCGGCAAAGTCCAGGGCACCGGCCGCCGAGCCGGCCGCAGCATCGATTCCGAAGCCGGCCGCGGCGATCGAGCGTGAGCCGCTTGACGGTGACTTCCGCGTCAGCCTTTCGGCGCTGGCGGCGAGTGCCGCGCGCAACGCGGCACGTCCGGCACCGGCTGCGCCTGCACGACCGGCCGTGGTGCGGCCGTTCTCGCCGCCGCGCATCGAGACCGCCGACTTCGCGTTGCGCAGCCGTCCTGCCGCTGCGCCGGCGGCGGCCGCGGACGATTTCGGCAGCGCCCGCATGCGCGAACTGCAGGAAACCAACGCGCGTCTGATGGACGAGCTGTCGGGCATTCGCGGCATGATCGAGCGCCAACTCGCGGGTTTTGCCTGGGGTGAGACCCGTCGCCAGGCGCCGGCACGTGCCGCGCTGATGGGCGAACTGCTCGAGGCGGGCTTCTCGACTGCCACCGCGCGCAAGCTGGCGGAGGTGGTGCCGGAAGACGCGAGCCGGATCGAGGCGCGCGAGGCCGCGGGTGCCGCGCTCGACCGCATGATGCGGGCCCATGCTTCGGACGACGACGTGATCGACCGCGGTGGGGTCTATGCGCTGGTCGGCCCTACCGGGGTGGGCAAGACCACCACCACCGCCAAGCTCGCCGCGCGCTGCGTCGTGCGCCACGGAGCCAGCCGGCTCGCGCTGATCACGACCGACGGCTACCGCATCGGCGCGCAGGAACAACTGCGCATCTACGGCCGAATCCTGGGCGTACCGGTGTTCTCCGTGCGAGACGCAGCAGACCTGCGGCAGACGCTCGCCGGCCTGCGCAACAAGCACATGGTGCTGATCGACACGATGGGCATGAGCCAGCGCGACCGCATGGTGGCCGAGCAGGCGTCCATGCTGAGCGGTGCGGGCGAGGTTCGCCGCCTGCTGCTGCTCAACGCCACCGCCCGCGGCGATACGCTGGACGACGTCGTGCGCGCCTACGCCGGGCAGGATCTTGCCGGCTGCATCTTCACCAAGGTGGATGAAGCGGCTTCGCTGGCGCCGGCGCTCGACGTCGCGGTGCGCCACGGACTGGAAATCCGCTACCTGACCAACGGCCAGCGCGTGCCCGAGGACCTGCACCTGCCTAACCGGGCCTACCTGCTGCACCGTGCCTTGCGCGAGCAGGGCGCCGAGTCGCCCTGGCACCTGAACGACGACGAGGCTGGCATGATGCTGGCCGCAGCCAGCGGAGGAGCCTGACATGCTGGAAAGACGCGAAGACCAGGCCGCCGGGCTGAGACGCCTGTTCCGCCGCGCGCCGCCTCAAGTCGTGACGCTGTACGCCTGTGGCCGCCACCGTTCGCACAACGCCGTGCTGGTTGCGCATCGCATCGCTGGCCACGCCGAGCGGGTGCTGATCCTGGACGAGGCCGAAGGCGAGGCCGGGCTGGCGACGGCCCTGCAGCAAGCGCCCGGTCCCGACCTGCTGCAACTGCTCGATGGCCGCACCACGCTGGCTGATGTGCTGCAACCCGCACCCGGCCTGATGGGCCGGGTGTCGGCGGTCGCCGCCGCGCTGACGCTGCCCCTGCTGGACGACGCCCGTCGCGCCTGCCTGGTCGAGGCCTTGCGCATCCTGCATCGCCATGCCAGCTTCGTGCTGGTCCATGCCGATAGCGAGACGGCCGCCGAGCCGTCGCCCTTCGTCGGTGCTGCCCCCTGCCGCCTGCTCGTTGCCGAAGCCAGCGCCAGCGGTGCCACCGAGGCCTATCGTACGATCAAGGCGCTGGCTGCCGCCGGTGCGGGTTCGGTGCATGTCGCCGTGTGCCGCGCTCGCAGCCGCGACGACGCGGCGCGCTTCTTCTCGAGCCTGGACGCGCTCGTGCGGCGCCATGTCGGCCTGCCGCTGGTGTGGGTCGGCGAGGCGGAGCGTGACGACCTTGTCGCGGCCCTGGCGCGCCCGGACACCGCCGCCTCGACGCACGCGGCCGGTGTGGCCTTCATGCGCCGGATCGAGGCGATGAGCCGGATCAATCGTCCTCTGAGTGCCTGACCATGCGTGGCGGTGTGATGTATCCCGCTGGTAATGCTTACGACAGTGCGGGAGAATGCCGGCAACCCACTTCTCCGTCAGGTATGCGGACTGCATCGCGCCGCAAAAAGATACAGGCTCAATGGATGTACGACGCCAAAGGTAATCTCGACAAGGCCCACCTGGTCGAAGCCTATGCGCCGCTGGTCAAGCGGATCGCCTACCAGCTCATGTCCAGATTGCCGGCCAGTGTCGAGGTCGACGACCTCATCCAGAACGGCATGATGGGGTTGCTCGATGCCATCGGCCGCTACGAGGACGGACTGGGCGCGCAATTCGAAACCTATGCCGTGCAACGGATCCGCGGTGCCATGCTCGATGGCCTGCGCGACAACGACTGGCTGCCGCGCAGCTTGCGCCGCGACATGCGCCGCATCGAGTCGGCCATCCACATGCTGGAGCAGGAATACGGTCGCCCCCCGTCCGAGGGCGAACTGGCCGATTCGCTCGGCGTGTCGCTGGCCGAATACCAGCACATGCTGCAGGAGGCGCGCGGCCATCAGCTCGTCTACATCGAGGACTTCAGCCACGATCAGGACGACAACTTCCTCGAGCGCCACCTGGTGCAGCAGGATTCCAACCCGCTGGACCTGCTGGCCGACGCGGACATGCGGCGGCGCCTGGTGTCGGCCATCGGGGTCCTGCCCGAGCGCGAGCAGATGGTCATGGCGCTCTACTACGACGAGGAGCTGAACCTGCGCGAGATCGGCGCCGTGCTCGGCGTCACCGAGTCGCGCGTGTGCCAGCTTCACAGCCAGGCGGTGGCGCGGCTGCGTTCCTCGGTGTTCGCGGGCGAGGGGGCGGCAAGGCCCCCCGCACGACGCGGCAGACCCCCGAAGAAGCCGGCGCAGGACTGAGTCGTCATGAACGCTTCCGGATTTCGCCGCCATGGATAGGATCAGCGTCTTCGGTCTCGCGCTCGGCCTGGCTGCGATCCTGGGCGGTCAGGTGCTCGAAGGCGGGCACGTGTCCTCGCTGGTGCAGCCGACCGCCTTCCTGATCGTCATCGGTGGCACCCTCGGCGCGGTGATGCTGCAAAGCCCGCTGCGGACCTTCGTCGATGGCATGCGCATGGTGCGCTGGGTGTTCGTGCCGCCGGTGACCAATCCCGAGCGCATGATCGAGCAGGCAGCCAACTGGAGCCAGATCGCGCGCAAGGAAGGCTTGCTGGTGCTGGAGAACCAGATCGACGGCCTGCCCGATCCCTTCATGCGCAAGGGACTGCAGCTGCTGGTCGACGGCGTCGACCCGACGCGCCTGCGTGACGTGCTCGAGGTCGAGATCGGAGCGTGGGAGGCGCAGATGCGGCAGTCCGCCAAGATCTGGGAAGCGGCGGGGGGCTATGCGCCGACGATCGGCATCCTGGGGGCGGTGATGGGCCTGATCCATGTCATGGAGAACCTGTCCGATCCGTCCAAGCTGGGCGCGGGCATCGCCGTGGCCTTCGTCGCCACCATCTACGGTGTCGGTTTCGCCAACCTCGTCTTCCTGCCGATCGCCAAGAAGCTGGGTGCGCAGATCGCCGCGCTGACGATGCAGCGCGAGATGTTCGTCGACGGTCTGGTGGGCATCGCCAACGGCGACAACCCGCGCATCATCGCCAGCCGCATGCAGGGCTACGTGGTGTGAGCCACAACGGCCGGGACTGAACCATGGCACGCCGACGCAGGCACGAGGAAGAGCACGAGAACCACGAGCGCTGGCTGGTCTCCTACGCCGACTTCATCACGCTGCTGTTCGCCTTCTTCGTCGTGATGTACTCGCTGTCCTCGATCAACGAGGGCAAGTACCGCGTGCTGTCCGATTCGATCGTGCAGGCCTTTCGCAGCCTCAACATCAACGAGAGCGGCCAGCAGATCATCCTCCCGCCGGTGGCGGTCGCTCCGGTCGTGCGCCCGCAGCCGCCGGCACCCTCGCAGCTCGAGGAGTCCGCCGAGGCGGTGCGGCGGCAGACCGCGCAACAGATGCGCAGCATGGCCGAGGACATCCGCCGCGTTCTGGCCCCGCTGACCCGCTCGGGCCAGGTCAGCGTATCGGAAGGGGCTTTCGGCATCAGTATCGAGATCAATGCCAGCCTTCTGTTCGCGCCGGGCGAGGCCATGTTGTCCACCCCTGCGGTCGAGGCACTGCGGGCGGTCGCGCAGGTGCTGGCGGCCACGCCTTTTCCGATCACGGTCGAAGGCCACACCGACAACCTGCCGATCAGCACCTACCGCTTCCCGTCGAACTGGGAGCTTTCGGCGGTGCGTGCCTCGACGGTGACGCGCCTGTTCATCGACAGCGGGGTGGCGCCGGATCGCCTCACGGCCGCGGGCTACGCCGACCAGCGCCCTGTGGCGGACAACGCCACCGACGAGGGTCGGGGACGCAATCGCCGCGTCGCGATCCTGATCGAGTCGCGCAATGCCGAGCCGGCGCCGACCGGCCCGGCGATCATCCCGCCCAACGATCCGATCCGTTCCATCCTGCCGTCCGCCGAGACCGCGACGCCGCCCGCCGACGGCCAGTGAATGCCGGGGCGCCGCCGAGGAGCGGCGCCCCGGTCCGTTAGCGCATGCGTTCGGGCTTCACCTTCGGTGCCAGCGGCGCGCCCTTGCGCGCACGGCGGTGGCGCAGCGGTTCGCGCTGTGAGGGCTTGAGCTCGATGCTCAGGGTCTTGCCGCCCCGTCCCGTACCCTCGATCGTGAGCACGGCATCGTCGGCGGGCACGGCCACAGCGGCCAGCGCCTCGCCTTCGTCGAGCGCCATCACGATCACGCCGCGGCCACCGCTCTGCGTCTTCATTTCCGGGCGGGGGAAGACCAGCAGGCGGCCGTTCTCGGACGCCGCCGCAATCCAGTCGCCGAAGACCTTGGCCGGCGGCAACACCTTCTCGCCCTTCTCCAGGCTCATGAAAGCCTTGCCTGCGCGCTGGCGGCTGGTCGCGTCCGCGACGCTGCACAGGAAGCCGTAGCCGCCGCTGTTGGCGAAGAAGTAGACCGATTCCGGCGTGTCGGTGACGACCTGCGCCAGCTTGCCGCCGTCCTGGAATTCCACCAGCGTGGTGATCGGCGCGCCGTCGCCGCGGCCGCCGGGCAGGTCGGACACCTTCACCGTGTAGGCGCGGCCATTGCTGTCGATGACGATCAGCGGCCAGGTGGTGCGCGTCTCGACCACCGCGAAGCCGAAGTCGCCGGCCTTGTAGGCGATGCCGGCCGGGTCGATACCGTGGCCCTGGCGTGAGCGCACCCAGCCGTTCTTCGACACGATCACGGTGACCGGTTCGTCGGGCACGGAGATTTCGGCCGGCGCCACCGCAGCGACCGCCTCGACCAGCGTGCGGCGGTCGTCGCCGTACTTCTTCGTGTCGTCCTGGATCTCCTTCAGGATCAGCCTGGTCATCGCCGCGCGGCTGTCGAGGAGGTGCTGCAGGCCGTCGCGCTCGTCCTTTAGCTCGGCCAGCTCCTTCTCGATCTTGAAGCCTTCCAGCCGTGCCAACTGGCGCAGACGGATCTCGAGAATGTCCTCGGCCTGGATCTCGGAGAGGCCGAAGGCTGCGATCAGCGCCGGCTTGGGCTCGTCCGACTCGCGGATCACGCGGATCACCTCCTCGATGTGCAGGAAGGCGATCATGCGGCCTTCGAGGATGTGGATGCGGCGATCGACTTCGTCCAGCCGATGGCGGGTGCGGCGCTCGACCGTGACGTAGCGGAAGTCGATCCACTCGCGCAGGACCTGCACCAGGTTCTTCTGCTGCGGCCGGCCGTCACGCCCGATCATGGTCATGTTGACCGAGGCCGAGGTCTCGAGGCTGGTGTGGGCGAGCAGCACCGCCATGAACTCGTCACGGTTCTGGCGGCTCGACTTGGGCTCCAGCACGATGCGCACCGGCGCCTTGTCGCTGGATTCGTCGCGTACCGTGTCGAGCACGCCGAGCACGAGCTGCTTGAGGTTCTTCTGCTCCTGCGAGACTTCCTTCTTGCCGGCGCGCGGCTGCGGGTTGGTCAGGGTCTCGATCTCGGACAGCACCTGCGCGGCGGAGACGCCGTGCGGCAGCTCTTCGACGATCGCCCGCCACTGGCCGCGCGCCAGTTCCTCGATCTTCCAGCGCGCGCGCAGGCGCAGGCTGCCACGACCCGACGCGTAGGCTTCGCGGATGCTCTCGGGCGGCGAGATGAGCTGCCCGCCGCCGGGGAAATCCGGGCCGGGGATGATGCCGAGCACGTCATCGAGGGTGGCCTCGGGATGACGGATCAGGTGGCAGGCCGCCTCGGCCACTTCGCGCAGGTTGTGCGGCGGGATCTCGGTCGCCATGCCCACGGCGATGCCCGAGGCGCCGTTGAGCAGCACGAACGGGAGGCGCGCGGGCAGCAGCTGCGGCTCCTCGAAGGCGCCGTCGTAGTTGGGGATGAAGTCCACCGTGCCGCGGTCGATCTCGGACAGCAGCAGCTCGGCGATCGGCGTCAGGCGGCATTCGGTGTAACGCATTGCCGCCGCCGAGTCGCCGTCGCGCGAGCCGAAGTTGCCCTGGCCGTCGACGAGCGGATAGCGCAGCGAGAAGTCCTGCGCCACCCGCACCATCGCGTCGTAGACGCTGGTGTCGCCGTGCGGGTGGTACTTGCCGATCACGTCGCCGACCACCCGCGCGGATTTCACGTGCTTGGAGGTGGACGACAAGCGCATCTCGTTCATCGCATACAGGATGCGGCGCTGCACGGGCTTGAGGCCGTCTTCCACCTGCGGCAGCGCGCGCGACTTCACCACGCTCATCGCGTAGGCGAGGTAGGCGCGCTCGGCGTAGCGGTCCAGGGCCAGCGTGCCGTCGTCCTCGGGCTCGGGTTCCGGGTCGGCGGGCAGGGCGGGAGGCGGGGGCGGACTCCCGTCCTCGTGCATCGGCGGCGTCGGGCCGGCGGTCATCGCTGCGCCCGCAATGGCTGGCACGGTCTGGCTAGGCTTCGGCGCGGCGTCGGTGGGTTCGGGCGCGCCAAACAGGTCTGGGGTATCGGTCGTCATTGCACTGCTTGGTTTGATTCTGTGAGACATCTCAGACGTCGGCTTCGACGCTGTCGCCCTTCTCTTCCATCCACGCACGCCGGCTCGAGGCTTCGCCCTTGCCCATCAGCAGGGTGAACATCTTCAGCGTGTCCTGCAGCGCGCCGCTGCGCACCTTGACGGGCAGCACGCGGCGGGTGGCGGGATCCATGGTCGTTTCGCGCAGCTGGTCGGGGTTCATCTCGCCCAGGCCCTTGAAGCGGCCGATCTCGATCGCGTCGGGCCTGAAGCCTTCCTTCTCCAGGCGGTCGCGAATGGCGGCGAGTTCGCCCTCGTCGAGCGCGTAAAGGCGGCGCGGGGGGCGTTTCTTGCCCTGGGCCGGCACGTCCACGCGGTAGAGCGGCGGCTGCGCCACATACACGTGGCCACGCTCGATCAGCTTGGGGAAGTGGCGGAAGAACAAGGTGAGCAGCAGGGTCTGGATGTGGGCGCCGTCCACGTCGGCGTCGGACATGATGACGACCTTGCCGTAGCGCAGGCCGGAGAGGTCCACCTCGCTGTCGGCCTTGTGCGCGTCCACGCCGAGCGCCACCGCGATGTCGTGGATCTCGGCGTTGGCGAACAGGCGGTCAGGGTCGATCTCCCAGGCGTTCTGCACCTTGCCGCGCAGCGGGAGGATGGCCTGGGTTTCCTTGTTGCGCGCCATCTTGGCCGAGCCGCCGGCGGAGTCCCCTTCGACGAGGAAGAGCTCGTTGTCGGCGAGGTCTTCGGACTCGCAGTCCGACAGCTTGCCGGGCAGCACGGCGACCCCCGAGGTCTTCTTCTTCTCGACCTTCTGCGCGCTCTTCTGCCGCGCCAGCGCCTGCTTGATCGACAACTCGGCGATGGCCTTGCCTGCCTCGACGTGGTTGTTGAGCCAGATCTCGAAAGGGTCGCGCAGTTGCGAGGAGACCAGCTTCACCGCTTCGCGCGAGTTGAGCTTCTCCTTCACCTGGCCCTGGAACTGGGGGTCCAGGAGGCGTGCCGACAGCACGAAGCTCATGCGCCCGCACACGTCCTCCTGCTGCAGCTTGACGCCGCGTGGCAGCAAGGTGTGATGATCGATAAAGGACTTCATCGCCTCGAACACGCCAGCGCGCAGGCCGGATTCGTGCGTGCCGCCATTCACCGTCGGGATCAGGTTGACGTAGGACTCGCTCGGCACGGCCGACTCGAACCATGCCAGCGCCCACGCCGCGCCTTCGCCGGTGGCGAAAGTCGGGTCGTCCTTGCCGGCGTACTTCTCGGCGGTGAAGATCGGCGCCACCGGCTCGACGTCGCCGGCGAGTTCCTTCAGGTAGCCGGCCAGGCCTTCGGGGTAGGACCAGGCCTTGCTCAGCGCCGGACCGCTGGCCTGCTCGATGTCGAGCCGCACCGCGACACCGGACAGCAGCACCGCTTTCGAGCGCAACAGGCGCTCGAGCTCGTTCATGGGCACGCGCGGCGATTCGAAATACTTGCCGTCCGGCCACACCCGCACCCGGGTGCCGGTCTGGCGGCCACAGTCGCCCTCGATGCGCACCGGGCTGATCGTTTCGCCACCCTCGGAAAAATCGATGCGATGGATCTTGCCCTCGCGCCGGATCTCGACTTCGATGCGGGTGGACAGGGCGTTCGTGACCGACACACCGACGCCGTGCAGGCCGCCCGAGAAGGCGTAGGCCGAATTGCCCTCGCGCTTGTCGAATTTGCCGCCAGCATGCAGCCGGGTATAGGCCAGCACCACCACCGGCACGCCTTCCTCGGGATGCAGGCCGACCGGAATGCCGCGGCCGTCGTCGGCCACGGTGACCGAGCCGTCCAGGTGCAGGGTGACGTGGATCTTCTTTGCAAAGCCGCCGAGCGCTTCATCGGCGGCGTTGTCGATCACTTCCTGGATGATGTGCGCCGGACTGTCGGTGCGGGTGTACATGCCGGGGCGCTCGCGCACCGGCTCAAGTCCTTTCAGGACGCGGAAGGAGGATTCGTCGTACTGTTTGCCTGCCATGCTGCGGGCCCGTTCGATGTCACGAAGGGCGCAAGGATAGCAGAGGAGGCTACTGAATGAATATTCAGGCGCTGCCGAGGATGCGACCGCCGCCGGTGGGCTTGGCCAGGCCATCGGCGTCGTAGAGCTGCGGATGATTGGCGGCGGACAGCAGCACCGTCAGCGCTGCCTGGTTGCCGGCCATGCGTTCGAGGATGAGCTGGCCATTCAGGGCGTTGCGGTCGCGTGCCTGGCGCGCGCGCGATACGACCTCGTCCCAGCGCGCGAGCACGCGCGGCAGGCCGGCGCAGATGCTGCGGATGGAGGCGTCCGAGACGCTGTAGCCGAGCCGGCCGAGCAGGCGCGAGCGCTCGTCGTGCAGGCGCTGGAGTTCGCGGTAGCGCTCGTTCTTCTGGTTGGCGATCGCCACCAGGGCGTCGGTCTCGCCCTTGACGAGCAGGCCTTCCTCGCGGTCGAGGAGGGAGAGGAACTCGCCGAGCTGCATCGACTCCGCCTCGATGAGGAGCGCGAGTCGCTGCTGGTCGGCAGCCGTGGGCGTCGGGGCGGGTTGCTTCATCGGGTCGGGTCGTCCGGTCGGGCGGATGACGGTCAGTGCGCGAGAAGCCGAATACTACTCCGCGATGCCTCAGCCGCGCGACTCGAGCATGTCGCGGACGCTGTTGATCAGCCCGTCGGCGATGCGGCTGGAGTCGATCTTGAAGCGGCCCTCGGCGATGGCCTGGCGAATCTCGTCCACGCGCTTCTGGTCGATCTCGGGCGAACTCGAGATCGCGCTTTCCGCCTTCTTCATCAGCGTGGCCAGCGGGGACAGTTGCACGCTGTCGCTGCCGGACTGCGCTTCCGTCTTCCCGCGCGCGGCCGGCGCACGGGCATCCTGCACGGGCGTGGGAACATAGGCCTTGCCCGTGTTCTCGATTTTCATGATGGTCTCCAGGAACGCATTGACTCGTGTGTGTTCACGACCGCGCTCCGTGAAACTTTAGTGATTTATTTCACGTCCGTGGAAAATTTGCATGACGCCCCTCAGAAGTCGACGCTGACGCTGCCGTCCGACTGGACCAGGCCCTGCACGATCTGACCGTTGCCGAGCCGGATCCTGACCCTTTCGCCGGGCGCGGCGGCGCTCAGCGCCTGGCCTTCGCCCGAGACCGTGAAGCCCGGGCCGCGGGTGAGGATCGGCACGGTCTGTCCGCGTCTCACCGCATCCGGCAGGCGCACGCTGCCCGCCCGCAGCGGCGCGCCGGCAGCCTGGGCAAAGCGCGTGAGGTGGCCCAGTGCCTGCCCGGGCGAGGACAGCACGTTGTCCGGCAGCGCGGTGAGCTCGCCCTCGCGCACCTCGATGTCGCCCTCGCGGATCACCTCTGCCGAACGCAGTGCGCGGGTCGTGACCAGGTAGGGACCGAAGATCTGCACCTGCGCCTGCACGTAAGCGGTCCAGGTGACCGGAGAGTCGCAGCGCACGCCCACCGTGAGCTGGCCCCAGGGACGCGTGCCCGGTGGCAGGAAGGGTTCCAGCGCGGCGCAGGGTGGCAACTGATTGGCGGGATCGAAGGCGCGGACGCTGATCCGTGGCTCGCCGGGCATTCCCTGCACCTGGCGTTCGAGGAAGGTGCGCACGGTGCTTTCCACGGCCTGCGGGGGCTGCTGGCCGATGGCGGGTGAGAGGGGGCTGAGGCCGAGGGTGAGGACAGCAAGGGGGCTGGCGAGATGCTTCATGGTCCCGATTGCAGCATGCCTCACCCGGAGAGGCAAGTTGCCGGCAGCTTTTGCCGCCCGCGCCGACAAGCGGCAGATATGGGCGGTTTTCCGCCGCCTTATCGGCAGAGGAGCGAGGCGGGTCCAGCCTTACCATCGCTGGCATGAAAGCTGCAACTTCCACTGCCATCGAGACCGTTTCCCGTTTGCGGAAGCGGCGTTCATCCGCGAGGTAAGGCGATGAAGACCCTGCTAGACAACCAGATGCGTTTCCACCAGGCCGCGTTCAATCTCCAGGCCTACCGCCAGGAACTGCTCGCCTCGAACATCGCCAACGCCGACACGCCGCATTACAAGGCGCGCGACATCGACTTTCGCAGCGCGCTGCAGAACGCGATCGGGAAGGGGGGGCAGTCGGGTGTCGCGCTCGACACCACGCACCAGGCGCACATCGCCGCCGGCGGTAGCGCGGGCGCCGGCAGCTTCGTCAAGTACCGCAACGAATACCAGTCCGCGGTCGACGGCAACACGGTCAACATGGACGTCGAGCGTGCGGCCTTCGCCGAGAATGCGCTGCGCTACGAGGCGAGCGTCACTTTCATCAGCGGCATGATCCGCTCGATGAACACGGCGCTCACCGGTCAGTAAGGGGTTCCATCATGAGCATGCTCAACGTCTTCCAGATCGCTGGCTCCGCGCTCAACGCGCAGTCGCTGCGACTCAACACCACGGCCTCCAACCTCGCCAACGCCGACAGCGTGACCACGGAAACGGGCGAGCCTTACCGCGCCAAGCAGGTCGTGTTCGCCGCCCGCCAGGTGGCCGGGCCCGCGGCCGTGGGCGTGCAGGTGACGCAGGTCGTCGAGAGCGCTGCGCCGATGCGTCTCGTCTATGAGCCGAACAATCCCGCGGCCAATGCCGAGGGCTACGTCGAGATGCCCAACGTCAACGTTGCCGAAGAGATGGTGAACATGATCTCCGCGTCGCGCTCCTACCAGAACAACGCCGAGATCATGAACACGGCACGGACCTTGCTACAAAGGACATTGCAGATCGGACAGTAAGCGCCGTCCGGCAAACGATGCCGCTAGCAGGAGAAATCCATGACCACCGTGTCGAACAATCAGACAGCGAAGAGCGTGCTGGCCAGCCTGGCCCGCAGCGAACCTGTCCAGAAGGCAGAAGAGGACATGCAGGGCCGGTTCCTGAAGCTGCTGACCACGCAGCTCCAGAACCAGGACCCCATGAACCCGATGGAGAACGCGGAGATGACCTCCCAGCTCGCGCAGATGAGCACGGTGGATGGCATCGAGCGTCTCAACAAGATGGTCCAGTCCTTCTTCGACTCCCAGGCGTCGGCCGAGGGGCTGAATGCGGCGGCGCTGCTCGGGCGCGGCGTGCTGGTGGAAGGCTCGCGCCTGGCGCTGACCGAAGCGGGTGCCATCGGCGGTTTCGAGATCGATACCCCGGCCGACAGCGTGACGCTGTCAGTGCGCGACAGCTCGGGTCTGGTCGTGAAGCAGATGGTGTTCAACGACGTCGATGCGGGCAGCCACAACTTCGTATGGGACGGCACCGCCGAGGATGGCTCGCGTGCGGCCGACGGCATCTACACCCTGTCCCTGTCGGCGACGCTTGGCGAAGAGGCGGTGGGCGGACGGACGCTGCAGTTCGGTCCGGTCACCAGCATCGTCCGTGGTGCCAGCGGCACCGATCTCCAGGTGGGCGACCTCGGCGTGTTCAAGGTCGACGACGTCAAGCAGATTCTCTGATCCGGAGCCCCGATCATGGCATTCCAGCAGGGCCTCAGCGGCCTGAACTCTTCCTCCAAGGCGCTCGACGTCATCTCCAACAACGTCGCCAACGCCAGCACCGTGGGTTTCAAGAACTCCGGCACGGTGTTCGCCGACGCCTACGCGTCTTCGCTCACCGGCGCGGTGTCCAAGGTGCAGATCGGCATCGGCAGCGCGGTGCAGGCCGTGCGCCAGTCCTTCACCCAGGGCAACATCACCACCACCAGCAATCCGCTGGACATGGCGATCAACGGCAATGGCTTCTTCGAGGTCGAGTTGCAGAGCGGTGGTTTCGCACTGACGCGCAACGGCCAGTTCAACATCGACAAGCAGGGCTACATCGTCACCCCGCTCGGCGACCGCCTGATGGGCTATCAGGTCGAGGATCCGATTTCGGGTGACGTCCGTGCGCCTGCCACCGTCACGGCGGATTCGTTCCGCACGATGGTGATTCCGTCCACCGGTGTCGGCGCGGCGGCCACCACCGAAGTCGGTTTGAGCCTGAACCTCAGCGCGGATGTGGAGACGATCGACGGGGCCACGACGCCGCTCGACCCGAATGATCCGGAGACCTATTCCTACTCGACCGCGCTGAAGATCTTCGACTCCCTTGGCAAGGAGCACTCGCTGTCCCTGTACTTCGTCCGTCGCACCGATGTCGTAAACAGCACCTGGGACGTCTACACCGTTCTGGACAACGACACGGCGACGCTACCGGCCACGCCGAACGCGACGCTGAACTTCGACGGTCTTGGAAAGCTCGTGCCGCCGAGTGACTTCGTGCTGACCTCCAATCTCGGGCCGGACGCCGATCCGAGCGTGATCAATGTCGACATGTCGATGATCACCCAGTTCGGCGGCAAGTCCACGCCGCGCGAACTGACCCAGAACGGCTCCGCCCCGGGCGAGATCGCCGGCCTGTCGATCAGTCGCAACGGCACCGTCCAGGCGCGCTACACCAACGGCATCACCAAGGACATCGGCATCGTCAACCTGACGACCGTGCGCAACAACAACGGCCTGTCGCCCATCGGCAACAACTACTGGGTCGAGACGCCGGAATCGGGTGGTTTCGCCCGCGGCGAACCGGGTAACGGGCTCAACGGCGTCATCTCCGCAGGCCAGGTCGAGGAATCCAACGTCGACCTGACCCAGGAGCTGGTGCAGATGATCATCCAGCAGCGCAACTACCAGGCCAACGCGCAATCGATCCGCACGCAGGACCAGATCCTGCAGACGCTGGTCAACCTGCGCTGATGACTGAACAGGCTGCGGGCCGACAGGAAGAGGGGAGTCGAACATGGATCGCCTGATCTACACCGCGATGACCGGTGCCAAGGGCACGATGGACCAGCAGGCGGCGGTGTCGAACAACATCGCCAACGCCGCCTCGACCGGTTTCCGCTCGCAACTGCACAAGCTGCGTGCGGTGGAAATCCAGACCGAAGCCCTGCGCACGCGCTCGTTCGCCGTCGATGCCAGCGTCGCCAACGACTTCACACCGGGGCCGATCCAGTACACCGGTCGGCCCTACGACGTCGCGCTGGAAGGCAAGGGCTGGCTCGCGGTGCAGCGGCCGGACGGCAGTGAGGCCTACACCCGCAACGGCAGCCTGATGCTGAGCCCGGCCGGCATCCTGCAGACCCGCGAGGGGCAGCCGGTGGTCGGCGACGGCGGGCCGATCGCCCTTCCGCCCGACACCGAGATCGTCATCGGCCGCGATGGTTCGGTGTCGTCCATCGACCCGGGCACCGGCGTGGTCAACCTCGTCGCCCAGTTGAAGCTGGTGAACCCGCCCGAGACCGATCTGGTGCGCGGTGACGACGGCCTGTTCCGCCTCGCCAACGGCGCGCCGGCCCCGGCAGACCCCAACGTGCAGGTCGCCGGTGGCTACCTCGAGGGCAGCAACGTCAATGTCGCCGACCAGATGGTGCAGATGATCTCGCTCGCCCGCCAGTTCGAGATGCAGGTGCGCATGATGCAGACCGCGGAGGCCAATGACCGCGCTGCGACCCAGGTGCTGTCGTCGAACTGAACGGCCGCGATCGTCCTCCGCACGATTAGCACGGTTTTTGCGTTGTTTATCTCGGGATGGTCGAGACCGGCAAGGGCCTAGACTGATTCCATGGAAAAGCGGCAATCGCCGCCGCGTGACGGCAAAGCCTGCCGTCACGGCAACGCAGAACAGAGGACTTCATCATGATCCGCTCCCTGTGGACCGCCCGCACCGGGCTGGATGCCCAGCAGACCTCGCTGGACGTGATCTCCAACAACCTGGCCAACGTCTCCACCAACGGCTACAAGCGCCAGCGGGCGGTGTTCGAGGATCTGCTGTACCAGACGATCCGCCAGCCGGGGGCGCAGACCACGCAGCAGACCCAGGTCTCCAGCGGCCTGCAGATCGGTACCGGTGTGCGTCCGGTGGCCACCGAGCGCATCTTCACGCAGGGCAGCCTGCAGCAGACCGGCGGTGCGCTCGACGTCGCCATCCAGGGCAACGGCTTCCTGCAGATCGCGATGCCCGACGGCACCACCGCCTACACCCGCGACGGCGCGCTGCAGCTCGACAACCAGGGCAACGTCGTCACCCCGAGCGGCTATCCGCTGCTCGATGCCATCCAGATCCCGGCCGACGCCAAGTCGATCACCATCGGCAAGGACGGCACCGTGACGGTCACGCTGCCCAATCAGGTCGAGCCCCAGCCGGTCGGCCAGATCCAGGTGGCGACCTTCATCAACCCCGGTGGCCTGCAGAGCGCGGGTGAGAACCTGTTCTACGAAACCGCGTCGAGCGGCGAGGCCACGCCCACCGAAGCAGGCACCAACGGTGCCGGCGTCATCAACCAGGGCTATGTCGAGACCTCTAACGTGAACGTGGCCGAGGAACTGGTCAGCATGATCGTCACGCAGCGCGCCTACGAGCTCAACTCGCGCGCCATCTCCACGTCCGACCAGATGCTCGGGCGCCTGACCCAGCTGTGAGGCCGTTCATGAAGCCCCTGTTCGCCTCCTTCCTGCTTGTCGGCGTCGCGCTGCTGGCGGGCTGTGCCTCGATCGACACCGTGCCGCCAACGGCCGTGCATCAGCCGATGAGCGTGCGTCCCGACAGCCGCCTGCCGGCGCCTTCCGCGAATGGCGCCATCTACCAGGCCGCACTCGCGCGGCCGCTGTTCGAGGATCGCCGCGCGCGCCATGTCGGCGACATCATCACGATCAACCTCGTCGAGCGCAACACCGCGACCAAGAGCGCGAATGCCAGCGCTTCGCGCGGCTCGGAGATGACCGGCGGCATCACCGCGAGCTCGCGCCTGCCGCTGGGCGGGCTCAATGGCCTCAACATCGAAGCCGGAGCCGATTCCGAGTTCACCGGCACCGGCTCGGCCCGTGCAAACAACGCCTTCAACGGCACGATCACGGTCACGGTCATCGACGTCTATCCCAACGGCAACCTGCTGGTGTCCGGCGAGAAGATGCTCGCCATCAACCAGGGCAGCGAGTTCATCCGTTTCTCGGGTGTGATCGATCCCAATACGGTCACGTCGACCAACACCGTGCAGTCGACGCAGGTGGCGGATGCACGCATCGAATACCGCGGCGGCGGCTTCATCGACCAGTCCAACACCATGGGGTGGCTGCAGCGCTTCTTCCTCGCCATCCTGCCTTTCTGACCGAGCCTAGCCATGAACCGATTCCAATCCCTGCTGATGCGAGGCCTGGTGGCGGCGGTCGCCGCCGGCATCTTCTACTCCGCGGCGGCGGAAGCCGCTGCAGAGCGCATCAAGGACCTTGCCACCATTGCCGGCGTGCGCGAGAACCAGCTCGTCGGCTATGGCCTCGTCGTCGGCCTGGATGGCAGCGGCGACCAGACCACGCAGACGCCTTTCACCAAGCAGAGCATCGTCAACATGCTCGGCAACATGGGCGTGACCGTGCCGCAGGGCACCAACATGCAGCTGAAGAACGTCGCCGCGGTGATGGTCACCGCGAGCCTGCCGCCGTTTGCGCGGCCCGGCCAGCCGATCGACGTCACCGTGTCCTCGATCGGCAATGCCAAGAGCCTGCGTGGCGGCACGCTGGTGATGACACCGCTGAAGGGCGCAGACGGCCAGGTGTATGCGGTGGCGCAAGGCAATCTGGTGGTCGGTGGGGCCGGTGGTGCCGCGGGCGGTGCGGCGCAGACCATCAACCATCTGGCGGCAGGGCGGATTCCGGGCGGTGCGACGATCGAGCGCGGCGTTGCCGCGTCGGTGGGGCAGGGCGACTTCGTGATGGTCGAACTCAACGACGCCGACTTCAACACCGCGCGTCGCGTGGTGGACGCGATCAACGGCGTCGCACCGGGCGCGGCGCGCGCGCTGGATGCGCGCAGCATCCAGGTGCTGGCGCCGGTCGACGTCTCGCAGCGCGTGAGCTTCCTCGGCCAGCTCGAGAACCTGAAGGTGACCCCGGGCGAGCAGGTGGCCAAGGTCATCGTCAATTCGCGCACCGGTTCGGTGGTCATGAACCAGCGCGTGACATTGCAGAACGTCGCGGTGTCGCATGGCAACCTCACCGTCACCGTGAATAGCGAGACCCAGGTGAGCCAGCCCGCGCCGTTCTCGCAGGGCGTGACCGTGGCGGCGCAGAACCAGGGCCAGGTCGACATTCGCCAGGACGGTGGCAGCATCCACAACGTGCGCGCCGGCGGCAACCTCGCCGACGTGGTCAAGGCGCTCAATGCGCTTGGCGCCAAGCCGATGGACCTGGTCAGCATCCTGCAGGCGATGAAGGCGGCCGGCGCCCTGCGCGCCGAACTCGAGGTCATCTGAGGTCAGCGACATGAACGCCGGTGTCCAGCTCAACGCTTTCGATCCCAATTCGCTGCGCGACCTGCAACGGCTGGCGCGCACCGACGGCCAGTCGAACGACACCCTGCGTGCCGCCGCGAAGCAGTTCGAGGCGCTCTTCATGCAGATGGTGATGAAGTCGATGCGCGAGGCGACGCCGTCGAACAGCATGCTCGACAGTGACCAGACGCGCACATACCAGAGCCTGCTCGACCAGCAGCTCGCATTGAACCTGTCCCAGGGGCGCGGCACCGGGCTGTCCGAGACCATCTACCGCCAGCTCGGCGGTAAGGACGACAAGACCAGTGCGATCGATGCGCTGATTCCGCCGGAGCAGGGCGGTGGCGGCTTCGACCTTGCCGGCGTCACCCGCCGGCCGGCAATTTCTGCCGCGATGCAACGCGCTGCGCTTGCCGCCAGCCCGGATGCCTTGTCCGGCGCCAAGGACACGCCCGCTTTCGATGTCGGCTCCACGGTCGACAATGCCTTGCTCGAGGCACGCTTCCGCGAAGCGATCCAGAGTGCGCGCGATGCCACCGGTGCGGTGTCCTCGCAGGCCCGTAACTTCGTGACGGAGGTGTGGCCGCATGCCGTCGAGGCGAGCAAGCGCACCGGTATCCCGCCCGCCTTCATGGTGGCGCAGGCCGCACTCGAGACCGGCTGGGGCGAGAAGCAGCTGCGCCATGCCGACGGCAGCCCGAGCTACAACCTCTTCAACATCAAGGCTGGCTCGGCCTGGACCGGCAAGACGGTCGACCGGGCCGTCACCGAGTATGCCGGCGGCCGGGCCTACACCGAGCCTTCCCGCTTCCGGGCCTACACGTCCTACGCTGAGTCCTTCCGCGACTATGCCGAGCTGATGACGCGCAGCCCGCGCTACGCCGGCGTGCTCGGCCAGACGGAGGTCAGCGGCTTTGCCCGCGGCCTTCAGGACGCTGGCTATGCCACCGATCCGCACTACGCCGACAAGCTGACCCGCATCATCGGTGGCGCCACGCTGCGCAACGCCCTGGCCTCCATCGGCTGATATTGCCGCTTCAGGGGTGGCAAGCTTCTTGCTGTTCTCCTGTCAGGTAATCGCAGATCAGGAAGACCATCATGGCTGGCATGCTCAACATCGGAGTCTCGGGCCTCAACGCGGCACAGGCCCAGCTCAATACGACCAGTCACAACATCACCAACGCAGGGACCGTCGGCTACCACCGCCAGACGGTTGGCCAGGCCGCGCGCCCGCCCTTGTTCACCGGCGCGGGCTTCTTCGGGCAGGGCACCGACGTCACTTCCGTCACCCGCTCGTACAACCAGTTTCTCGAGAACCAGGTCCTGCAGGCCGATAACCGGCGCGCGCAGTACGGTGCCTACAGCGCCCAGATCGGCCAGATCAACAACCTGCTTGCCGACAGCACGACCGGACTGTCGCCCGCACTGGCGAACTTCTTTGCTGGCGTGCAGGAAGTGGCCTCCAACCCCACCAGCGTGGCGGCGCGCCAGTCCCTGATTTCCAATGGCCAGGCGCTCGCGTCGCGCTTCCAGTCGCTGAACACCCGCCTCGAAGAGGTCCGCCAGGGGGTCGAGGGTGGCATCGTCCAGACGGTCGAGTCGATCAACACCTATGCCAAGGCGATCGCCGAGATGAACCAGCGCATCGTCGTCGCCCAGGCGGGCGGCGCCGGCGCGCCGGCCAACGACCTGCTCGACCAGCGCGACCAGCTGCTGGCCGAGCTGAACAAGCTGGTGCAGATCACCGTCGTTGACGAAACGGACAGCGGCAAGGCCAATGGTGCGGTCTCCGTGTTCATCGGCTCCGGGCAGCCTCTGGTGCTGCGTGGCACGGTTTCCCAGTTCCAGGTGATCCCGAGCGCTGCCGACCCGCAGCGCGGCGCGATCTCGCTGACGGCACCCGGTGGCAATACGATCGAGATTGCCGAGTCCTTGCTGAGCGGCGGCGAGTTGGGCGGGCTGCTGGAGTTCCGCCGGGTCTCGCTCGACGCTGCGCAGAACGAGCTGGGCCTCATCGCGCTCGGGATCACGGAGACGTTCAACGCACAGCACAAGCTCGGGGTCGATCTCGAGGGCGTTCTCGGGAAGGATTTCTTCAAGCCGATCGCCCCGACCGTGGTGCCGGCGGTGGCGGGCGTCAGCGTGGCGGTCAGCGACGTCAAGAACGTCGTCTCGACCGACTACCTGCTCGAGAAGGTTGGCGGCAGCTTCTGGCTGACCTTCGGCGGAAAGCGTTACGAAGCATCGGCGACTGACCCGAATGCCGCCGTTCGGCTGTCAGGTACGGGGTCGGTGGCCGATCCCTATATCGTCAGTGGCGGCGGACTCGAGATCAATGTCTCGGCTGCTGGCGACTTCTCTGCGCCTGGCCTGCTGATCCAGCCTACGCGCAACGCCGCCCGCAACATCGCCGTGGGCATCTCCGACCCGCGTGAGATCGCGGCCGGCGGTCCGGTCTCGGTGACGTCGCCGCTGACGAATCAGGGGACCGGCAAGGTCGCCAACATCGATATCCGCGACATCGCCGGCATGGACGGTTCGGGTGACGGGGTGCCGGACTTCTCGGCGATTGACTTGACGTTTGATGGCGCGAACCTTGCCGTTCCTACTGTCCCGGCCGCCTACACGATCTCACGGCTCACGAAGGATTCCACTTCGGGAGAATGGATCGTTGATCCCGCTTACACACCGGGCAGCTCGATTGCCTACAACCCCGGCACCGATTCCTCTGGTGTGCAGTTCCGCATCACGAGCACTGATGGCTACGAATTCGATTTCCGCGTCAGCGGCACGCCGGAGAACGGAGACGTGTTCAGCTTCGCGCCCAGCGTCGCCGGTGTAGCCGACAACCGCAATGCGGTTGCGCTCGGCGCGCTGCAGACGACCAAGGTCCTGGGTGCCGACGCCAGCGGCCGGCCCACCGCCACCTTCCAGTCGCTCTACGCCCAGACGGTGACCACGGTCGGCAACAAGACGCGCGAGGTCCAGGTCAACGAAGCCGCTCAGGAATCCTTGCTCGACCAGGCCACGAGCGCGCGCGACAGCGTCTCGGGCGTCAACCTGGACGAAGAGGCGGCCAACCTGGTCCGCTATCAACTCGCCTACCAGGCCTCGGCGCGCGTCATGACGGTGGCGCAGCGGCTGTTCGACGAACTCATCAGCATCGGCCGCTGAGCCGGCACATTCCGGAGATCATCATGCGTATCTCGACCTCCATGATCTACGACCGCGGCGTCGGTGCGATCCAGAACCAATGGAAGAACATCCTGCACACGCAGCAGCAGGTCTCCACCGGCCGGCGCGTGCTCACGCCCGCCGACGATCCGATCGCCTCTGCGCGAGCGCTCGAGATCGGCCAGACCAAGGCGGTCAACGGCCAGTTCTCGGTGAACATCGGTTATGCCGGCGACGCCATGAAGCTGCTCGAATCGCGCCTGCAGAGCGCCGGGGATGTGTTGCACTACGTGCGCGAGCGTGCAGTGCAGGCGGGCAACGGCGCGCTGGCCCCAGAAGATCTGCGCTACATGGCGACCGACATGAAGGCCCAGTTCGAAGCGATGCTCTCGCTCGCGAACAGCCAGGATGGCACCGGTGACTACATCTTCGGTGGCCACCGGTCGCAGCAGCAGCCCTACGACGGCGGCCTGTCCGGCGTGTCCTACAACGGCGACCAGGGCGAACGCACGATCCAGGTCTCGGCCTCGCGCTACATGCCGGTCAGCCTGCCGGGGTCCGATGTCTTCGACCGGACGCTGGCGCTGAATCCGGATACGGTCAAGCTTTATGCAAAGCCGGACAACGCCGGGCAGGGGGGGCCGACCATCAGCGCCGTCGATCCGGCGCTGGCGAATCCGGCAACACGTTATCAGTTCGTCTACACCGACGGCACCCCAGGCTCCTACGAGGTGACCAAGCTCGGGCAGGACGGAACGGAAGTGGCAATGGCGCCGAGCACCTTCCCCGCGGGTGGCTCCGTAACGATTGAAGGCATCACATTCGATCTTTCGGCGTCCACCGTGGAAAGCGGCGACGCGTTCGAGATCTTCGTCCCCTCGACCAACCTGCTCAACAACATGGCGATGTTCGCCTCCGCACTCGAGAAGCCCGGCGCTTCAGGCATGACGGGCGCCGTCGCCTTTGCCCTCGAGACCTTCGACGCCGGGCAGGAGAACATCCTCAAGACCCGCGCCCAGATCGGCTCGCAGCTTACCGAAACCGAAGCGCTCGCCAGTCTCGGCAGCGATCTTGACCTGCAGTACGCGTCCACCTTGTCCGGCCTGCAGGACGTGGATTACGCCGAAGCGATTTCGCGCCTGACACAGCAGCAGACCTATCTGCAGGCTGCGCAGCAGTCCTTCATGCGGGTGTCGGGCCTTTCGCTGTTCAACTACCTCAGCTGAGTATCGTCATGCGCGTCCTGCTTGCCCTGACTGCCGCCCTCCTTGCTGCCGGATGCGCGACTGCGCCCGAGGAGGGCAAGTCCTCGTCAATGTCCCGCGCGCTGCAGCAGGCCGAGCAGGTGGCGGGCGACTATGGCGGGCCGGTGGCAGCGATTGCCGGTGGGCTGATGATGCTGAGCGACCTGAAGATGCTCGAGCCCGAATATATCGCCGGGGGACTGATTGCATTCGCCATCTACGACCCCTTCGCCCCGACATGGCGCATCGACGTGCGCGAGGCGGGCAAGGACCGCGTGCGCATGGCGCTGCGCATGAAGTCGCTCTTCACCGGTGGCGACGGCGAGGCCCGTCAGGTCTTCCTGCGCAATGCGCGCCAGCTGGTGGAGGCAGGCGGCTTCGCGGGCTACGAGATCGTGCGCTACGAAGAGGGCATCGAGTCGACGCGCCCGTTCGCGCACCGCTACGCCAACGCCGAGATCCAGCTCGTACGCTCGCACATCTTCCCGGCGCTGTAAGCCGTGGAAGGGCCCTCAGCGCCGCGGCAGCGGCGCCAGCGCTTCGAGCATGCGGCCGATCTCGTCGAAGCCGCGTTCGAATAGGGTCTGCAGCACCGGCGCGAAGTTGGTCATGATCAGCAGCACGCCGATGAAGCCGGCCGTGAGCGTGACCGGAAAGCCCACCGCGAACAGGTTGAGTTGGGGCGCGGCGCGGGTCAGCACGCCGAGCGCGATGTTCGCCACCAGCAGCACGCCGATCACCGGTAGCGACAGCAGCAGGCCGGCGGCGAAGACGGTGAGGCCGGCGCGGGCAATGTAGCCCCAGCCTTCGGCGCGCACGATGTCGGTGCCCACCGGCAGCCACTCGAAGCTGCGCACCAGCACCTCGATCATCAGCAGGTGGCCGTTGATGGCGAGGAAGAGCAGGGTGGCGATCAGGTTGAGGAAGTCGGACAGCACCGCGGTCTGTCCGCCGGCGTCGGGGTCGAAGAAGATGGCGAAGGACAGGCCCATCTGCATGCCGATCAGCGCGCCCGCCATGTCCACCGCGGCGAACACGATGCGGATCATGAAGCCGACGGCAATGCCGATGAAGATCTGCTGGCCGAAGATCGCGAGCCCGACGCCGGAGCTGGGCGGCACGTCGGGCATGGGCGGCATCACCGGCAGCAGCGCGATCGCCACACCCAGGCCGATTGCCAGGCGCACGCGCGCCGGCACGCCCCGGTTGGAAAAGATCGGCGCCGAGGCGAACAGCCCGAGGATGCGCGCCAGCGGGAACATCAGCGCGGCAAGCCAGGCGTCGAGCTGGGCGGCAGTGACGCTGAGCATCTTCCTGGGCGACGGGCCGGCGTCAGCCGATCATCGACGGGATGGACTCGAACAGCCGCCGCATGAAGTCGGTGAGCATCGTGATCATCCAGGGGCCGGCCAGCACCAGGGTCACGAAGATGGCGACGAGCTTGGGCACGAAGGTCAGCGTCATCTCGTTGATCTGGGTGGCGGCTTGGAAGATGCTGATGATCAGGCCGGTGACGAGCGCCGCCAGGAACAGCGGTGCGGACACCATCAGGGTGACTTCGACGGCCTGGCGGCCGAGTTCGATGACAGCGGTGGGCGTCATGGCGGCTTCTCCTGCGCTAGACCGCGAAGCTGTTGACCAGCGAGCCGATCAGCAGCGTCCAGCCGTCGACCAGCACGAACAGCATGATCTTGAACGGCAGCGAAACGATGACCGGCGACATCATCATCATGCCCATCGACATCAGCACCGAGGCGACCACCATGTCGATGATGATGAAGGGAATGAAGACGATGAAGCCGATCTGGAAGGCAGTCTTGAGTTCGGACGTGACGAAGGCGGGGATCACGACCCGCATCGGCAGGTCCTCGGCCTTTTCCACCGGTGGCACCTTGGCCAGGCCGGCGAAGAGTTCGAGGTCCGGCTCGCGCACCTGGGCGAGCATGAAGGTCTTCACCGGCACCGAGGCGCGCTGCAGTGCCTCGTCGAACTGGATCTGACCTTCGGACATCGGCAGGTAGGCGTCGGTATAAACACGCTCGGCGACCGGCGCCATGATGAAGAAGGTGAGGAACAGCGCGAGCCCCAGCAGCACCTGGTTGGGCGGCGAGGTCTGCGTGCCCATTGCCTGGCGCAGCAGCGAGAACACGATGATGATGCGGGTGAAGCTCGTCATCATCAGCACCATTGCCGGGATGAAGCTCAGCAGCGTCATCAGCAACAGCGTCTGGATGGTCAGGCTGTAGGTGGTGCCGCCGGCCGGCGTGGTCGTGGTGGTGATGGCGGGCAGGGCCTGCGCCTGGGCGAGCACGGGCAGGCCGGCGAGCGCCAGCGCCAGGCCGATGCGCAGCATCGTCGTCAGCCGGATGGCGCGATCAGCGTGCATCGCGTCGCTCCATGGCCTGCTTCAACCAGGCCGAAAAGGCCCGGTTGGACGGGAATGGGGGTGTGTGTCCCTCGGTCGGCAGGGGCAGGTCTTCGGGTTTCATCTCGTGCAGCTTGGTGACGCTGCCGGGTGCCACGCCCAGCACCAGCACTTGTTCGCCCAGGCGCACCAGCACCACGCGTTCGCGCGGCCCCACGGCCGCGGCGCCCAGCACCTTGATCGCCGCGGCGCTGCCGCGTGGGGCGGCCAGGCGGCGGATCACCCACAGGCAGGCGAGCAGCAGGGCGATGACCACGGCGAGGCCGAACAGCATCTGCATCAGGCTGCCGGTCAGGTCGTTGGAGGGGCTGCCCATGGCGGCCGGTGCATCGGCCGCCTGCGCCATGACGTCGGGTGCGGTCAGGAGCAGGGCCAGAGTCAGGGTCGGGGCCAGAGTCAGGCGATGCACGGCAGTCCGGTGCTCAGTTGCGGATCTTTCGCATGCGTTCGGCGGGACTGATGATGTCCGTCAGGCGGATGCCGAACTTGTCATTCACCACCACGACCTCGCCCTGGGCGATCAGCGTGCCATTGACGAGCACGTCCATCGGTTCGCCGGCCAGGCCCTCGAGCTCGACGACCGAACCATGGGCCAGCTGCAGCAGGTTCCGGATCGACAGCTTGGTGCGCCCCAGCTCCACGGTGATCTGCACCGGGATGTCGAGGATCATGTCGAAGTCGTTCAGCGTGCCCTTGTTGCCGGCACCCGCGCCGAAGTCCTCGAAGATCTGGCTCGCAGGGCGTGCCTGATAGGGCGAGTCGCCCATCGCCGCGGCCGCCAGCTCTGCGGCAACACGGCTGGCTTCGTCGTCGGTGGCGGTGCCGGCTTCGCTGGCCGCCTGCTCCTGCATCGCGGCTGCCCAATCGTCGTCGGAAATCTGATCGTCATCAGCCATTCTGGCCTCCAGCTAACAAGGGCGAGGGCTCCTCTTCCTGCGCGAGGAAACGCTCCACCCGGATGGCGTATTGCCCGTTCTTGGTTCCTTGGCGGCACTCGAATACCGGCACGCCATCGACCTCGGCTTGCAGGACCTCGGGCACGTTGAGCGGAATCACGTCGCCCACCCGCATGTCGACGATGTCGCGCAGGGTGACGCGCGCGGTTCCCAGGTTGCAGCGCAGCTCGACTTCCGCGGTCTGCAACTGGCGCGACAGCAACTTGATCCAGCGTCGGTCGGACGTGATGTGGTCGCTCTGCATCGTCGAGTAGAGCAAGTCACGGATCGGCTCGAGCATCGAGTACGGGAAGCACACGTGCATCTCGGCCTGGGCGCCGCCCATCTCGAGCGAGAAGGTGGTTGCGATGACGATCTCGGACGGCGTGGCAATGTTGGCGAACTGCGAGTTCATCTCCGAGCGCACGTACTCGAACTCGAGCTTGAACACCGGCGCCCATGCCTTGGCGTACTCGGTGAACACCACATTGAGCATGCCCTGGATAATGCGCTGCTCGGTCGGCGTGAAGTCGCGGCCCTCGACGCGCGTGTGGAAGCGCCCGTCGCCGCCGAACATGTTGTCCACGACCAGAAAGACGAGGTTGGGGTCGAACACCACCAGCCCGGTGCCGCGCATGGGCTTGGCGGTCACCAGGTTGAGGTTGGTGGGCACGACGAGGTTGCGGACGAACTCGGCGTACTTCTGCACCCTGATCGGTCCGACCGACACCTCCGTGTTGCGGTGCATGTAGTTGAACAAGCCGATGCGCAGGTAGCGCGCGAAGCGTTCGTTGATCAGCTCCATCGTGGGCATGCGCCCACGCACGATCCGTTCCTGTGTGCCCAGGTTGTAGGGGCGCACGCCCTCGCTCGACTCCTCCTCGACCTCGGGCTCGTCGGATTCCCCGGTGACGCCCCTGAGCAGGGCGTCAACCTCTTCCTGAGAGAGAAAATCCGAGGACATGGTGGTTGTCCGCTACTGGATGATGAAGGAGTTGAACAGCACGGCCTGGATCGGGCCGTTCGAGGCCGTGCGGCCGCGGGCGTCGGTCTGGACCGGGAAGCCGAGCGCGGTATTGGCCTCGTCGACGATGCTGGCGGCCAGGTATTCGCGACCTTCCGTCGTCGACAGTTCGGACGGCAGCTTGCTCGAGAGCAGCAGGTTGATGCGATGCCGGATCTCGGGCATGAAGCCCTTGAGGCTTTCGCCGAGCTTGGGGTCCGAGACCCGCAGCACGATGACCGCCTGCAGGTAGTGGTCGCCCTCGTCACGGCGCAGGTTCACGGTGAACGGATCGAGCGGCACGAAGGTGGGCGGCTTGGACAGATCGACGACCGGGGCTGCCTGCGGCGCGACGACTGCGTCTGCGGTGGCCTCTTCGCTCCCCTTGTCCTTGTTCTTGAGCAGCAGCAGTGCGCCAACGCCACCTGCGACGATGATCAGCAGCACGAGCAGCACGATGACGATGATGATGAGCAGCTTGCCCTTCTTCTTGGGGGCTGCGTCCTCGCCTGCTTCCGGTTTGGTTGGCGCCTTGGCCATGCGATCCTCCTGATACCTTGCAAGAATTATCCCGGAAGATCGCACGCCGCGAAGCGTGGAAAAGTGGGGCAGAGCAGCCCCAATTCAAGCGCTTCAGACGAAGGTGTCGACCAGTCCGTCGTGTTGTCGCAGCCACGTCGTCCGGCTTGCACCGTCGGTCGTGTCCGCTGTTGTCTCGCTGCTGCCGCCACGCTGGCCTTGTCCGCCGCCTTCGGCGCCCGCCCCCTGGTCTTCCGAGGTGCTCACGTTGGCCTGCCCCAGGCTGATGCCGGCCTGCTCGAGGATCTCGCGCAGGCGCGGAAGCGCCTGTTCGAGCGCGTCGCGGGCGGCTTGGCTCGAGGCAACGAACTGCGCCGTCGTCTGGTCGCCGTTGAGTGCGATCGAGACCTCCAGCTTGCCCAGGTTCGGTGGCGTCAGGACCAGCTCGGCCTTGCTCTCCGCGCGGCCGAGCATCCATCGAACCTGATTGCCGACATCCTCGGCCCACGCCTGCTGGCCCGCCGGCGTCTGGACCGGCAGTTGTGGCGTGGCCGGTGTCGTGGCCGCTGAGTGACGCAGGACACTGAACAGGTTCGTGCCGTGATGCCCTCCCGATGCCTGGCCCGGCTGCTGGATTGCATCGCCGCCGCCCTCGGTCGTGAGCGCCTGCAAGGCGCTGGCCGTCTTGTCGGCAGCCAGTGCGGGTGCGGCGATCGGCAGGCGCCCCTGCAGCGCAGCGTCGGGCAACTGTCCGGCGTTAGCCGACCCTGCATCGCTTTTCGTCAGCAGGCCGGCATTCTGAAGCGATTTGCCGGCGCTGTCACCCGCAAGCAGGTCGGCCTCACCGCTGTCCGTCGTCGTTTCCGCGCGCAGGGCGGCAATCGCTGCCGGCAGACCGGCAACCGCCGCCGCGTCGGGGTTGTCGGTCCGTGCTGCGCTTGCCGTGTCGGATTCGGTCTCCGGGCGCCGGTCGGCATCCTGCTGGGCCGAATTTCCATCGCCCTGCTTGCCGGTGGGCGCTTCGGGGCTCGCGCTGTTCGGGTTGGTCTGCGCGTCGCCCTCGGCGCGTTCGCCCGAGGCCGTCGAGGTGCGTGACGGCGTGCGTTCGGGTTCGCGCACGGCCTCGCGTTGAGGGCTGCGTTCGGTCTCCCGCGTGCGCGTGGCGGCGGATTCGGCACGCGATGACGTTGTCTCGGCGCGCGCCGACTGCTGGTTGCGCAACTGACTTTGCAGCGTGCGCGAGAAGGAATCCGGTTGACTGCCTGGGCCGCCAAGGCCGACGAGCATGGCTCGGTCGGACAGGTTTGGACCGAGCTTGCCTTGCAAGTCCTGAGTCAGGCTGGTGGCGGAAACGGTTGCGGACATGGTCTGGGCGCCTCTTGTACGAATGAGCAAGGCTCTCAAAGCAAGAGACGTGCCATCGATCCGTTTGCCGCCTTGCGCGGCACGCTCCGGCGCTTCAGTCGTTCGCTGTTCCGTCGCCGTCGAAGCTCGCCAGGCCCCTGCGGGCAGCGTGCTCGTCGGCCATCTTCTGTTCCTGGCGCGCCTCGCTGCGGGCGATCCCGGCCTGATGGCGCTGCGACAGCGTGTCGAACGCCTTGAGCTTGTTGCGCTGCGCAAGCCATTGCTGCTGGCCTAGCGTGGTCTGGGTACGCGACTGCTCGACCACCCTGCGCTGTGCGAGGATTGCCTCGTCCAGCTTGGCGATGAAGGCGCCGTAGTTGCGCCATGCGTCCGGACTGAGCCCGCCGCGGGCGGCTTCGACGAAGCGCTCGTTGTACTCGTGGCGATAGTCCTCGAGCATCTGCAGCTTCTGCGCGACGTCCCGTTCCGCCGCAACCAGTTCGCCCAGGCGGCGCGCGGCGTCATCGGTGCGGGTCTGGGCGAGGTCGAGAAGGGGCTGCAGGTGAAACTGATTGCTCATCTGGGGCTGCGACGAAGAGTCGGAAATCGTGGGTCGGCAGGGGGTTCATGCATTCTAGCCCCTGGCGCGCGCAGGGTCTTCCCCCGGCGTCGGACCGGTGCGGACCCTGTCACGCGCCGCCCGAGAACACCTGCGCAAGTTTCTGCAGGGCGCTGTCGTAGGGCTCGCATTCGTTGATGCCCTGCTGGAGGAAGGCCTCGAGGCGCGGGTACAGGCGCACCGCCGTGTCCAGCACCGGGTCGCCGCCCGCCTGGTAGGCGCCGACCGCGATCAGGTCGCGCGAGCGCTGGTAGCGCGAGAAGAACTGCTTGAACTGGCGCACGACGGCGAAGTGGTCGTCGCCGACCAGGTTGTGCATCGCACGCGAGATGGACTGCTCGATGTCCAGGGCAGGGTAGTGGCCCTGGTCGGCCAGGCTGCGCGACAGCACGAAGTGACCGTCGAGGATGGCGCGTGCCGAGTCGGCGATCGGGTCCTGCTGATCGTCGCCTTCGGCAAGCACGGTGTAGAAGGCGGTGATCGAGCCGCCGCCTTCGGGGCCGTTGCCGGCGCGCTCGACCAGCGCCGGCAGGCGGGCGAACACGCTTGGCGGATAGCCGCGCGTGACCGGCGGCTCGCCGATGGCCAGCGCGATTTCGCGCTGCGCCATCGCATAGCGCGTCAGCGAATCCATGATCAGCAGCACCTGCTTGCCCTGATCGCGGAAGTATTCGGCGATTGTTGTGGCGTAGGCCGCGCCCTGCATGCGCATCAGCGGGCTGGTGTCGGCCGGTGCGGCGACGACCGCCGAGCGCGCGAGGCCTTCCGGCCCCAGGCTATGGTCGATGAATTCCTTGACCTCGCGACCGCGCTCGCCGATCAGGCCGACAACGATGACGTCGGCGGAGGTGTAGCGCGCCATCATGCCGATGAGCACCGACTTGCCCACGCCCGACCCGGCGAACAGGCCGAGGCGCTGGCCGCGACCGACGGTGAGCAGCGCGTTGATGGCGCGGATGCCGACGTCGAGCGGCTGGCTGATCGGCGCGCGGGCCAGCGGGTTGATCGGGCGACCCTGCAGCGAGCGCGTTTCCTGCGTGCCGAGCGGCCCGGCGCCGTCGAGCGGGCGGCCGGCACCATCGACCACGCGGCCGAGCAGGGCCTCGCCCACGGGCAGGTGCTTGGCGCGGTCTGCTTATCCC
>NZ_AMXC01000028.1:0-35305 GCF_000310165.2 Thauera sp. 63 | reverse complement strand
CGGGCGCGCGCACGACCGCCTGGCGCGGGCCCTGTTGCGGCGGTTCGGCGGTGATCCGGCGCGCGGGCAGCGCGCGGGCGGTGATCGGGCCGTAATGGCGTTCGGCATCGCGGAACACGCGGCGATGATCCACGTCGCCGACGACGACCAGATACGCGTTGGTCGGGGTGTACCAGCGCCGGTACCATTCGCGGGCGTCGTCCGGCTGCATGGCCTCGAGGTCGGGCATCCAGCCGATGACGGGCCGGCGGTAGGGATGGGCCTTGAAGGCGGTGGCCATGAGCTGTTCGTACACCAGGGCGCGCGGCTGGTCGTCGGTGCGCAGGCGGCGCTCTTCCTTGACGACCTCGATCTCGCGCCGGAAGGCGTCGTCGTCGAGCACCAGGTGCTGCATGCGATCGGCCTCGAGCGCCATCATCTCGGTCAGGCGGTCGGGCGGCACCTGCTGGAAGTAGGCGGTGTAATCCTTGCTGGTGAAGGCGTTGTCGCGCCCACCGACCGCGGCCACGCGCTTGTTGAATTCGCCCGGGCCGACGTTCTTCGTGCCCTTGAACATCATGTGCTCGAGCACATGGGCCACGCCGGACACGCCTTCCGGTTCGTCCATCGATCCGCTGCGGTACCACACCATGTGCACCACGGAGGGGGCGCGGCGATCTTCCTTGACGATGACCTTCATGCCATTGGTCAGCGTGGTCTCGTAGGGATTGGCGAGCGCCGTCACCGGCGTGGCGAGGGCGCTGCCGATAAGGGCAGCGCGGAGGAGGGTGCGGGCAAACGTCTGGAGAAACATGGACATGTCCTGCATCTGTTAGAATTCGCGGCGCTCCGCGGGGCTCGGTGGCGATTGCGCCGGTCGGACGGGGAGCCGCATCTTAACGTGATCGGCGACGGGTGCCCACGGCTGGCGTGGGGCCGTGCCGACGCGAAACGTCCCCTCTGACTCGAGCGTTTCATGTTTGGTTTCCTGAAGAAGAAGTTCGGCAAGAACGAGCAGGCCGAATCGGCCCCGCCATCGGCCGAAGAAATCGTCCAGCCGCAGGCGACCGATGTCGTCGCGCCGGCTGTCGAGGCGCCCGCCGCTGCCGAGTCCGTGGCGGTGGTCGAGCAGGTCGCAGTCGATGCCGTTCCGCCTGCCGGGCAGGTGCCTCAGGCGGAAGCACCTGTCGAAGCGATCCAGCCGGCCGTCGTGCCGGACGAGCCCGTTGCGCCGGTGCTGGTCGCCGCCGTGGTCACCCCTCCGGCGGTGGCCGAGGCGCCGGTGAAGCGCTCCTGGACCGATCGTCTCAAGGCGGGCCTGGCACGCACCCGCCAGCAACTGGGGGGCGGCCTCGCCAGCCTGTTCGGCCTGCGCAAGATCGACGAGGAACTGCTCGAGGAACTGGAGTCGACGCTGCTGATGGCCGACTGCGGCGTCGAGGCCACCCAGCACCTGATCGACGACCTGCGCCTGCGCTGGAAGCGCGACCGGCTCGAGACCGCCGACCAGTTGCAGCAGGCACTCGCCGACGGGCTGCACGGCATCATCGCGCCGCTGGAACAGCCGCTGGACATCGCGGGCCACCAGCCCTTCATCATCATGATCGCGGGCGTCAACGGCTCGGGCAAGACGACCTCCATCGGCAAGCTCGCCAAGTATTTCCAGGCCCAGGGCAAGAGCGTGCTGCTGGCTGCGGGCGACACCTTCCGCGCGGCGGCGCGCGAGCAACTGATGACCTGGGGCGAGCGCAACAACGTCACCGTCGTGGCGCAGGACGGCGGTGATGCCGCGGCGGTGATCTTCGACGCGATCAGCGCTGCGCGCGCGCGCGGAATCGACGTCGTGCTCGCCGACACCGCCGGCCGTTTGCCGACCCAGCTTCATCTGATGGAAGAGATCGCCAAGGTCCGGCGGGTGATCGCCAAGGCCGATGCGTCCGGCCCGCACGAGGTGCTGCTGGTGCTCGACGCCAACATCGGGCAGAACGCGCTGGCGCAGGTGAAGGCTTTCGACAAGGCGATCGGGGTGACCGGCCTGGTGGTGACCAAGCTCGACGGCACCGCCAAGGGCGGCGTGCTGGCCGCGATCGCGCGCCAGTGTCCCAAGCCGCTGCGCTTCATCGGCGTGGGCGAGGGCATCGACGACCTGCAGCCGTTCAAGGCGCGTGAATTCGTCGATGCGCTGTTCGAGCCCGGTGCGGCGGCGGTGAAGAGCGGAGCGGGCGAACGCGCATGATCGTCTTCGACGAGGTGGCCAAACGCTATGCGGGTGGCTACACGGCGCTGGCTGGCGTCAGCCTGGAGATCCGCCACGGCGAGCTGGTGGTGCTGTCCGGCCATTCGGGCGCGGGCAAGAGCACGCTGCTGAAACTGATCCCGGTCATCGAGCGCCCGACGTCCGGGCGTGTGCTGATCAATGGCCAGGACGTCTCGCACCTGCCCAGGGCGGCGACGCCCTACCTGCGGCGCAACCTCGGCCTGGTACTGCAGGAGAGCCGGCTGCTGTTCGACCGCAGCGTGTTCGACAACGTGATGCTGCCGCTGGTGATCACCGGCCATCCGCCACGCGATGCGGCCCGGCGTGTGGCTGCCGCGCTGGAGCGCGTGGGGCTCGACGGGCGTGGCAAGGAGATGCCTGCCGGCCTGTCGGGTGGTGAGCAGCAGCGGGTGGCGATCGCGCGCGCCATCGTCAACCGGCCGTCGATCCTGATCGCCGACGAGCCCACCGCGCACCTCGATCCGGCTTATGCGGCCGACATCGCCGATCTGTTCCGCTCGTTCAACGAAGCCGGCGTGACGGTGCTGGTCACCACCCACGATGCCTCGCTGTTCGCCGCCTGCCGCCCGCGTCGCCTGGTGCTGGCCAAGGGCCTGCTGACCGAGGACACGCGTCCGACCGGCCGTGCCGCGCACGAGGAGGTGGCATGAGCAACTGGTTCTACCTCCATTTTCGTGCCATTGCCCATGCGCTGCGCCGCATGCTCGGACAACCGGTGGGCACCTTGCTGTCGGCACTGGTGGTCGGCATCGCGCTGTCCTTGCCCGGCGGCGGCTATCTGGTGCTCGACAACGTGGCGTCGCTTGCGCGCGGCGTGTCGGGGACGCCCGAGATCAGCGTCTTTCTCGATGCCGGCGCACAGAAGGCCGATGCCGAGGTGCTCGAACAGCGGCTGAAGGGGCTGCCGGCGCTCGCCAGCTACCGCTACGTGCCACGCGACGAGGCGTTGAAACAGCTCGCCGCCAGCGGGCTGGGCGACGTGCTGGGCGGACTCGGCCAGAACCCGCTGCCCGATGCCTTCGTGCTGACACCTCACGGCGAGGACCCCGAGGTGTTCGAGCGACTGGCGGCCGAGATCCGCGCCTGGCCCAGGGTCGCGCACGTGCAGCTCGACTCGGCCTGGGTCAAGCGCCTTCACGCGCTGCTGGCGCTCGGTCGTTCGGCCGTGCTGATGCTGGCCGGGCTGCTCGGCTTCGCGCTCGTCATCGTCACCTTCAACACCATCCGCCTGCAGATCCTCACCCAGCGCCAGGAGATCGAGGTGAGCCGCCTGCTCGGTGCCACCGATCCCTTCATCCGCCGCCCCTTCTACTGGTTCGGCGGGCTGCAGGGGGCGCTGGGCGGTCTGGTGGCGCTGGGTACGGTGTGGCTCGGGGTGGGGGCGCTGGCGCAGCCGGTCGCACGCCTGGCCGAAACCTATGGTGCCGTGTTCACGCTCAGTGGGCCGGACTGGCGCGCGGCGCTGGCCATTGTGCTGTTCGCCACCTTCCTCGGCTGGCTGGGGGCGGCGATTTCGGTGCGCCGGCACCTTGCGAGCACTTGATTTCCTGTCATCGGGCCCTTATCTAATTAAGGTTGGTAGATGCGCGGCCTTCCGGCCGGGCTCTATCATCGTCGAGTGGCTTGGCTATAGGCTCAAGCAATCAAGTAGATCTCGATAATCAATTAGAGCAATTCAAGGATGGGGTCTAAACTACATTCCATCGAGTTTCGACACACCGTACCAACAACCCTTCTGGAGGATTTCAGATGTCGCTGATCAACACCCAGGTTCAACCGTTCAAAGCCCAAGCCTACAAGAACGGCAAGTTCATCGAAGTGACCGATGCCGATCTGAAGGGCAAGTGGTCCGTCCTGATCTTCATGCCGGCCGCCTTCACCTTCAACTGCCCGACCGAGATCGAGGACGCGGCCGATCACTACGCCGAGTTCCAGAAGGCCGGTGCCGAGGTGTACATCGTCACCACCGACACCCACTTCTCGCACAAGGTCTGGCACGAGACCTCGGCTGCCGTCGGCAAGGCCCAGTTCGCGCTGGTCGGCGACCCGACCCACCAGCTGACCCGTGCCTTCGACGTGCATATCGACGAGGAAGGCCTGGCCCTGCGCGGCACCTTCGTCATCAACCCGGAAGGCGTCATCAAGACGATGGAAGTGCACGACAACGCCATCGCCCGTGACGTGACCGAGACCGTCCGCAAGCTGAAGGCTGCCCAGTACGTCGCTTCGCACCCGAACGAAGTCTGCCCGGCCAAGTGGAAGGAAGGCGAGAAGACCCTGGCGCCGTCGATCGACCTGGTCGGCAAGATCTAAGCAGGTCGCTGCAATCACCCGGGCCGACCCGGCCCGGGCTGCACGCTACGCAGCCGGCCACGCGCCGGCTGCGTCGTATCCGGACCCCCGAAAACCGCGGCGGTCGCAAACAATCAAGGAAACCCCGTCATGCTTGACGCCAATATCAAGACTCAACTGAAAGCCTACCTGGAGCGGGTGACGCAGCCGATCGAGATCGTGGCGTCGCTGGACGACGGTCCCAAGTCGCAGGAAATGCGCGAACTGCTGCGCGATGTCGCCGAGCAGTCCGCACTGATCACCCTGACCGAGAGCGGCAACGATGCGCGCAAGCCGTCCTTCTCGGTCGGCCCCAAGGGCGGTGAAGGCCGCGTGCGCTTTGCCGGCCTGCCGATGGGCCACGAATTCACCTCGCTGATCCTCGCCCTGCTGCAGTCGGCCGGCTACCCGCCGAAGGTCGAGGCCGACGTGATCGAGCAGATCAAGAGCCTCGAAGGCGAGTTCAACTTCGAGACCTACATCTCGCTGTCCTGCCACAACTGCCCGGACGTGGTGCAGGCGCTGAACCTGATGGCGATCCTCAACCCCAACATCCGCCACACCATGATCGATGGCGCGCTGTTCCAGAAGGAAGTGGAAGAGCGCCAGATCATGGCGGTGCCGACGGTGTACCTGAACGGCCAGGAGTTCGGCCAGGGCCGCATGGAGCTGGGCGAGATCCTCGCCAAGGTCGATACCGGCGCCGCGGCGCGCGATGCCAGGAAGCTGTCGGACAAGGCGGCCTTCGACGTGCTCGTCGTCGGCGGCGGACCGGCCGGCGCGGCCGCGGCCATCTACGCGGCGCGCAAGGGCATTCGCACCGGCATTGTCGCCGAGCGCTTCGGTGGCCAGGTCATGGACACGATGGCGATCGAGAACTTCATCTCGGTGAAGTACACCGAAGGTCCGAAGCTGGTGGCCAGCCTGGAGGAGCACGTCAAGGAATACGAAGTCGACGTGATGAACCTGCAGCGCGTCGCCAAGGTCGTGCCGGGCAGCGCGGACGGCACCACGCTGGCTGAAGTCCAACTCGAGAATGGCGCCACGCTGAAATCGCGCACCGTCATCGTCGCCACCGGCGCGCGCTGGCGCGAGATGAACGTGCCGGGCGAGAAGGAGTTCCGCGGCAAGGGCGTGGCCTACTGCCCGCACTGCGACGGTCCGCTGTTCAAGGGCAAGCGCGTGGCGGTGATCGGCGGCGGCAATTCCGGCGTCGAGGCGGCGATCGACCTCGCCGGTGTGGTGGCCCATGTCACCCTGCTCGAGTTCGCCGATGAGCTGCGTGCGGACGCCGTGCTGCAGAAGAAGCTCTACAGCCTGCCCAACGTCACCGTCATCAAGAGCGCGCAGACCACGGAAGTCACCGGCACCGACAAGGTCAATGGCCTGGTTTACAAGGACCGCAAGACCGACGAGACGCACCGCATCGAGCTGGAAGGGATCTTCGTGCAGATCGGCCTGCTGCCGAACACCGATTTCCTGAAGGGCTCGCTCGAACTGAGCCGCTTCGGCGAGATCATCGTCGACGCCAAGGGTCAGACCTCGGTGCCGGGCGTGTTCGCCGCCGGCGACTGCACCACGGTGCCGTACAAGCAGATCATCATCGCGATGGGCGAGGGGGCGAAGGCCTCGCTGTCGGCCTTCGACCACCTGATCCGCACGAGCACGCCGGCCTGAACCGCGCGTTCGCTGTCGTAGAATGGATGCCCCGCCCAGTGCGGGGCATTTCGTTTTGCGCGGGCACTCTCGCGCGCAGCGCGCTGTCACAGCCCGCAATGTCCTGCCCGGGCGTGTCGTCCGGCCTCAACTCGGAGTCTTCCTTTGCTGTTCAACTGGTTCGAGCGCCGCGTCGACCCCTATCCCGATACGCCGCCGCTGCCGGCGCCCAAGCGCTTCTTCGCCTTCCTGTGGGCCGGGACCGAGGGCATGCGCCCCTTCATCCTCGGCATGATGTTGCTGACCGCGACCATCGGCGCCTTCGAGGCGCTGCTGTTCGCCATGCTGGGCAAGGTCGTCGACTGGCTGGCGGCGGTGGAGCCGGCGCGGCTGTGGGCGGACGAGGGCGGCAAGCTCCTGCTGCTGGCGGCCATCGTGCTCGGCAGCGTCGCGCTGGTGGCGGTTCAGACCATGCTCAAGCACCAGGCGCTGGCCGGCAATTTTCCGATGCGCCTGCGCTGGAAGTTCCACCGCCTGATGCTCGGCCAGAGCATGAGCTTCTATCAGGACGAGTTTGCCGGCCGGGTGTCGGCGAAGGTCATGCAGACCGCGCTGGCGGTGCGCGACACCTGCCTGATCATGACCGACATCCTGGTCTTCGTCGTCATCTACTTCGTCACGCTGACTGCGGTGGTGGCGAGCTTCGACCTGTGGATGCTCGCGCCCTTCCTCGGCTGGCTCACCCTGTATGCGGCCTCGTTGCGCTGGTTCGTGCCACGGCTGTCGAAGGTGTCGCGGGCGCAGGCCGATGCGCGCTCGCTGATGACCGGCCGCATCACCGACGCCTACACCAACATCGCCACCGTCAAGCTGTTCTCGCACGCGGGCCGCGAGGCGGGCTACGCGCGCGGCGCGATGCAGGAGTTCATGCACACGGTGCATGCGCAGATGCGGCTGGTGAGCAGCATCGAGATCGTCAATCACAGCCTGTCCATGCTGCTGATCCTGTCCACCGGCGGCGTCGCGCTGTGGCTGTGGAGTCACGGCGAGATCGGCGTCGGCGCGGTGGCGGCGGCCACCGCGATGGCGCTGCGCCTCAATGGCATGTCGCACTGGGTGATGTGGGAGATGGCTTCGCTGTTCGAGAACGTCGGCACGGTGCAGGACGGCATCAACACCTTGTCGCGGCCGCATGCGGTCGTCGACCGGCCGGATGCGAAGCCGCTGGTGGTCAGTCGCGGCGAGGTCCGCTTCGAGCACCTGGGCTTCGCCTATGGCGCCACCGGTCCCGAGGCGAAGCGCGTGATCGACGACTTCTCGCTGACGATCCGGCCGGGCGAAAAGATCGGCGTCGTCGGCCGCTCAGGGGCGGGCAAGTCGACCCTGGTCAACCTGCTGCTGCGTTTCTACGACCTGGAACAGGGCCGCATCCTGATCGACGGCCAGGACATTTCCACCGTGACGCAGGACAGCCTGCGCGCGCAGATCGGCATGGTGACGCAGGACACCTCGCTGCTGCACCGCTCGGTGCGCGACAACATCCTGTACGGCCGGCCGGCTGCGACCGACGCCGACATGGTTTCGGCGGCAGAACGCGCCGAAGCGCACGACTTCATCCTCGGACTGACCGATCCCAAGGGGCGCCACGGCTACGACGCCCATGTCGGCGAGCGCGGCGTGAAGCTGTCCGGCGGCCAGCGCCAGCGCATCGCGATCGCGCGCGTGATGCTGAAGGACGCGCCCATCCTCCTGCTCGACGAAGCCACCAGTGCGCTCGACTCCGAGGTGGAGGCCGCGATCCAGGCGAGCCTGTACCGGCTGATGGAAGGCAAGACCGTGGTCGCGATCGCGCACCGCCTGTCGACCATCGCGGCGATGGACCGCCTGGTGGTGATGGACAAGGGGCGCATCGTCGAGGAGGGCGACCATCGCAGCCTGCTGGCGCGCGGCGGTCTCTACGCGCGCCTGTGGGCACGCCAGAGCGGCGGTTTCCTCGGCGAGGCCGGCGAGAACGAGGACGAGGAGATCCTGCGGGCGGACGTGACGCCCGCCTGAGCGGGCGGCATCATTGCGCGGGCGATTGTCACGCCGGCGTGACAGTGGTCCGTGCCCGGGCCCGGGCGGAGCAATAGAATGTAGGCATGTCACGCAAGCGAGATACCCGTCTGACCGTGGATGACGCCCGCCATCGCCGCAGCGTCATCCTGGTCTATTTGGTGTCGGCCCTTCTGTTCGGCGCTCTGCTCTGGGTCGAGCTGGCGCGTATCGATCGCGCGTCCATGGCGGCGGCACGCGAGCGCGGCGCGGCCCTGTTCCGCCTCATCGAGATCACGCGTGACTGGAACGCACGCCACGACGGGGTCTATGTGCCGGTGACGCCCGACACCGGGCCGAATCCCCACCTTTCCCATCCCAGGCGCGACATCGTGACGGTGGACGGACGCGCGCTGACGATGGTCAATCCGGCCTTTATGACGCGGCAGATTTCCGAGCTGGCCGAACGCGCCGAGGGCGTGCGACTGCACATCACCAGCCTCCGGCCGATTCGGCCGGGCAACGATCCCGACCCGTGGGAGACCGCGTCGCTGACAGCCTTCGAGCGCGGTGCGCCGGAGGTGATGAGCCTGTTGCGCGAGGACGGCCGTCCGATCCACCGCTACATGGCGCCGCTGCGCATGACGGAGCCCTGCCTCCAGTGCCATGATCGCTACGGCTACAAGCTCGGCGATATCCGTGGCGGCATCTCGGTGACGATGCCGGCGGAGTCCCTGCTCGTGCTGCGCGACGCACAGCGCGTGCGTACGGCCGGCCTGTTTCTGGCGGCCGCTCTCCTGGCAGCGGGCTTGATCCACTACATGCTGATCGTGAACAGGCGCCACATGCGGGCCATTGCCCGCATGAACGCCGATCAGGAAAAGCTGATCGCACGGCGGACGGGCGAACTCGCGGCGAGTGAGGCGCGTTACCGGGCGATCTTCGACAGCACGGCCGAGGGCATCATGCTGCTCGACGCCGAGGCGCGCATCCAGCACATCAATCCGGCCTTCACCGCGATCACCGGCTACCAGGCCGGCGAGGTGCAGGGGCATGGTGTCGAGATGCTCGGCGCAGGGCGCCACGGCCAGGGCTTCTTCGACGACATCCGCAGGGCCTTGCTGGGCACCGGCTACTGGCAGGGCGAGATCTGGAATCGGCGCAAGAGCGGCGACGCCTACGTCCAGTGGATGTCGATCACCCGCGCCAGTTTGCCCGGCGAAGAGAGTGCCTACGTCGCCACGCTGACGGACATCACGCAGCGCAAGGAAGTCGAGCAGCGGATGCATTTCCGTGCGAACCACGACGCGCTGACGATGTTGCCCAACCGTGCCTTGTTCGCGGACCGGCTCGACGCCGCGATTGCTGCCTGGCATCGCCACCAGCGACCGTTCGCAGTGCTGTTCATCGATCTCGACCACTTCAAGGCGGTCAATGATCGCCTCGGCCATCCCGCTGGCGATGCGCTCCTCGTGGAGGCTGGGGCGCGGATCGCGTCCTGCCTGCGCGAATCCGACACGGTGGCGCGCTTCGGCGGCGACGAGTTCGCCGTACTGCTGACCGAGATCGAGGCGCGCGCCGCCGTTGAGGACATCGCGCAGCGGATCTGCGTCAAGCTGGCCGCGGGATTTGAGCTACCCCAGGGCGAGGCGCAGGTTGCCGCTTCGATCGGCGTCGCGATCGCGCCCGAGCATGGCACCGATGCGGAACTGCTGCAGCAGCATGCCGACGAGGCCTTGTACGCGGCCAAACGCGCCGGCCGCAATGGCTGGCGCGTCTATGCGCAGGACATCGACGGCGGGACGCCCGTCTAGCCGGCGAGGAGGGCGGCGGCCAGCGCTGCTGGCGTGTCCGCAGCCCGCCAGTGGGGCGCCATGTCGCCCGCTTCTAGGCTGCCGTAGCCCCAGGTCGCGGCGATGAAAGGCAGGCGGTTGGCGTCGGCCGATTCGCCGTCCTCGGCGCGGTCGCCGATGTAGATCGCGTCCTCGCGCGCGATGCCGCGGTCGGCCAGCAGGCGGGCGATCATCGTTGCCTTGTCGGGCAGGCGGGGCTGGAACATGTCCAGCGCGTAAACCGCCTCGAAGTGCTCCGCCCAGCCCAGGTGAGACAGGATCAGCTGCGTCGGAAGCAGGCGCTTGTTGGTGGCGATCGAGAGCCGGCAGCCGCCTGCCGTGAGCCGCTCGAGCATCTCGCCCACGCCGGCGTAGGCGGCGGTCTGGCGGTAGCCAGCGGTGTCGTAGCTGGCCTTGAAGTGGTCCGCGAGCTCCGCGATCAGTGCGGCGTCGGTGCGGCCCGTCAGAAGCTGCAGCGTTTCGGTCAGCGGCGGGCCGACGATGGATGCGTCGATGGCGCGGACCGGGGTGCAGCCCGCGCTGGCGAAGGCCTCGCGGTAGCTGGCGAGGATGGCCGGGGCGGAGTCGATCAGGGTGCCGTCGAGGTCGAACAGGACGTGCCGGTAGCGGGGCATGGTACGGGACGGGAACGGTGGGCAAAGCGGCATTCTACGGACTTGGATCGCCGGTGCCACATCCGTCATGGTGCAGTCCGCCGCGTTCGAGCAAAATACGCCTCCGCCGGTGCAGGCCGCTCCGGCCGTCATCCTTGCCGAACCGGAGTTCCGTCCTTGCAGCCTCCTTCCTCACCGCCCGCCGGTGGCAGCTCGATCAGGCAGTTCTGGCGCCTGTCGATGCCCTATTGGCGCAGCGAGCGCAAGTGGAAGGCGGGTATCGCGACCCTGTTGCTGGTGCTGCTGACGCTGGCGCAGGTGGCGCTGGCGATCTGGATCAGCTACTGGCACCGCGAACTCTTCGACGCGCTCGAGGCGCGTTCGATGCGCGAAGTGCTGGTGCAGGCGGCGGTGTTCGGCGTGATCTTCGCGCTCACCGTGGCGGTGACGGCGGCACACCTGCACATCAAGCGCTGGCTGCAGCTCGACTGGCGGCAATGGCTGACGCGGCGCCTGCTCGATGCCTGGCTGGCGGACCGGCACCTGTACCAGCTGCGTTTCACCGTCGGCGACCATGACAATCCGGACGGCCGCATCGCCGAGGACATCCGCATCGCCACCGAGTCGGCGATCGGGCTGGCGCATTCGCTGCTGTTCTCGCTGCTGATCCTCGGCAGCTTCGCCGACATCCTGTCCAGCGTGTCGGGCAGCTTCGAGGTGCCGGGTACGGACATCGTGGTGGGGAGTTATCTGGTGTGGCTGGCCTTCATGTACGCCGGCCTGGGCACGGTGCTGGGCGCGCTGCTCGGGCGGCCGCTGGTGAAGGCGACCAACCGCCTGCAGACCGTGGAGGCGAACCTGCGCTACGGCCTGGCGCGCGAGCGCGAGCACGCCGAGTCCATCGCCCTGATGCGCGGCGAGGCGGTCGAACGCCGCCATGCCGATGCGCTGTTCGACGACGTCGGACGCGGCTGGAACCGGCAGACGATCGGCTACCTCGGCATCGTGTCGTTTTCCACCGCCTACGGCACGCTGCTGCCGGTCTTTCCCATCCTGGTCGCGGCGCCGCAGTACATCGCCGGCGTGATGACGCTGGGCGTGCTGATGCAGGCCGCACAGGCCTTCCAGCGCCTGACCTCGGCGCTGTCCTGGCCGATCGACAACCTCGGCGAGCTGGCCCGCTGCCGTGCGTCGATGGACCGCATCGTCAGCCTCTATGAGGATCTCGAGGCGCTGTCCGCGCAGGAACGCGCCCGCGCGCACAACCGCATCGACGTCCGCGTCGGCACCGAGCGCAAGCTGGTGCTGCGCAACCTCACGCTGGCCAACCCCGATGGCCGCGTGCTGGCCGAGCACCTCGACACCGTCGTGCGCCGCGGCGAGCGCGTGCTGATCGGCGGCGACACCTCGGTGGCGGTGTGCCTGTTCAAGGCCGTGGCGGGGCTGTGGCCGTGGGGGCAGGGCGAAATCGTGCTGCCGGCAGACCACGGCATCGTCTTCCTGCCGCAGCGGCCGTACTTCCCGGACGGCACGCTGAAGGCGGCACTGTGCTATCCGCATTCGGAGACGGAGTTCGCGCACGGCGACCTCTTGCACGTGCTCGAGTGTGCCGGCGTGGCCTGGCTGGCGCCGCGCCTCGAAGAGAGCGACAGCTGGGACCATGCCCTGCCGCTGCGTGCCCGGCAGCGGCTGGCGATCGCGCGCGTGCTGCTGCAGCGCCCGGCCTGGGTGTTCCTGGAGGAGGCGACCAACGCGCTCGATGCGGACACCGAGCTGATGATGATCGAGCTCCTGCACCGCGAGCTGCCCGACTCCACGCTGCTGATGATCAGCTTCCACAACGGCATGTCGCACCACTTCACCCACAAGCTGGCGGTCAATCGCCTGCACGAGGAGAAGTACGTGCAGGCGGCGCCGGCGGGCGCACTCCTAGGCGAAGCTTGAGGGCAGCCAGTCGCGCTCGACGCTGCTGCGCAGGCTCCAGGCCGGGGTGGTCTCGGTGCGGTAGCTCCAGAAGAACCAGCCCTGGTATTTCTCGAAGGTGAGCAACTGCGCGTCGGCGTAGCCGCGGCTGGCGACGTTCTGCTGGAACTGGTCCATGTTTTCCAGCGCGTGGTTGAACGGCCCCTCGGCCCACAGCGACACCACCTTCAGATCCAGCCCCAGGCTCCATTCGCCGCAGATCGTCGGCAGTCCCAGCTCGGTGATGATCGCGTCGGCCTCGTCCTTCCAGTCACCGGCCGACTTGCGCAGGTGGGCGTGGATGTCGGCGTCGATGTCGCAGCGCTCGAAGCACTGGTAGCGGTGGATGTCGAAGATGACGTTCTGGTAATGCGGCGGCTGCATGAAGCCGAGGAACTCGCGGAAGGAGCGGAAGCCGTCGTGGAACACCACGGCGACGCGCTCCGGCGGGCAGTGGCGGCGGATCCGTTCGTAGGCATCGAGGTAATAGGCCTTGATGTAGTCGGTCGGCACGTCCCAGCGTGGCTCGTTGAGCACCTCGATGGCGTGCAGCGCCGGATGGTCGCGGTAGCGTTCGGTCAGGCGTTCGAGCACCGATAGCGAATGATCGCGGTATTCGGCCTTGGTGTGCCATTCGCACACATCCTTGATGCCGCCGTTGTCGAAGCCGTTCTGGCAGCCCGGTGCCGCATGCAGGTCGAGCACCACGCGCAGGTCGAATTCCTGTGCCCAGTCCATCGCCCGGTCCAGCACCTCGATGCCGCCGGTGACGAAGGGGTGGCGGTTGTCGCCGTACTTGGGGTGGTAGGGGTAGTCGGGGCCGAAGATCCAGTGCCCGACCGGGATACGTATCGCGTTGAGTCCGTGTCCGGCGATCCAGCGGAAATCCTCGCGCGTGATGAAGCTGTCCCAGTGGGCGCGCAGGCGTTCGGCCGCGAGCGGCCCCATCTCCGCGCACCAGGTGGTCTCGTCGGTGGCCTGCAGGCCCTCGAACAGGCTGGGTACCATCCACTTCTCGAGCACCAGCCAGCTGCCCAGGTTGACCCCGCGCAGTTTCATCGCAGTCTTGTCCATCTTTCGCCTCCCTGGCGAGCCGTGTCATGACGCTGATTGTGCGCTCAATGAGCCGCGTCTGCTGCGCGTGGCGTCAACACCGGCGCTCGCGCATTGGCGCACAATGGCAAGAATTTTCGTCATGACGTGCCGTAGCGCGTTCGGTGCGGTAAGGTCTGCCGCCTCCTGCGGCGCGACACGGCGTGGTCCCCACCCATCGCTTGCGCCGGCTGCATCGCCACACGTTCATCCGATGGCCAAACTCAAGATCCGATTGCTGCGCCTCATCGTGCTCGCCCGCCGTTATCCCGGCGTGATCGCGGCCTTCGGCTTCGTCTCCGGCGTGGCCAGCTTCTTTCTGGTGGAGCGGCACGAGGGTTTCGCCCGCATCATCGCAGTCGTGATGCTGCTTGGCTGGGTGTGGCTGGTGCTCGAGCGCGTGCTCAGCGATCTGCTGGCGGCGCGCTTCGGCCTGCGGCTGCCGCCGACCGTGCTGCGCTACGCGACGCAGATGATCCATCAGGAGAGCCTGTTCTTCGCGCTGCCCTTCTTCTTCGCGAGCACATCCTGGAACAGCGGGCAGGCGGTGTTCACCAGCGGTCTGATCCTGGCCGCGCTGGTGGCGCTGATCGATCCGATCTACTACAAGCGGCTCGCGCCGCGGCGCTGGCTGTTCCTGACCTACCACACGCTGACGCTGTTCGCGGTGCTGCTGGTGGCCATGCCCCTGATCCTGCACGTGCCGACCGCCCGCAGCTACGAACTGGCGCTGGGCATCGCGGTGCTGCTGGCCTTCCCGAGCCTGCTGGGCTCGATCACGGTGCCACGCTGGTGGCGCGGGGTGCTGGTGGCGGTGCTGATGCTGGCTCTGGCGGCCACCGGCTGGCTGGCGCGGCTGTGGGTGCCGCCCGCCACGCTGCGCCTGACGGACATGGCCCTGGCGACGGCGATCGACGACGTCAATCGCGCGCCCACCCACAATCTGGTCGAGATCGATGCGGCCCAGCTTGTCGCGCAGGGTCTTTACGCCTACACCGCGATCCGTGCGCCGCTGGGCCTGCGCGAGCGCGTGCAGCACGTGTGGATCCACGAGGGGCGCGAGATCGACCGCATCGCGCTCGACATTCGTGGCGGACGCGAAGAGGGCTATCGCGCCTGGACGCGCAAGCAGAACTTCCCGTCCGATCCGGCCGGGCGCTGGCAGGTGAGAGTGCTGACCGAGGACGATCAGATGATCGGGACGCTGCGCTTCCGCGTGCGGCCGGCAGACGCCGGCCAGTAGGTCGAACCTCCCGGATGGCGCAGCCACCTCAGCAGATGCGTTCCCACAGGCTCTGTTCGTCCTCGAACTGATCGAGCTCCAGGCCCTTGAAATCGCTGCGCGACACGATGCCGACGACCTTGCCGTCCGCCACCACCGGCAGGTGGCGATAGCCGCCGTCACACATCATGTGCAGCGCCTCGATCGCCTTGTGCTCGGGGCCGATCGTGTCGGGGTCCGGCGTCATGACTTCGCTCAGTGAGGTCTCGGCCGGGTGGCCACCGGCGCCGATCATCTGCACGGCGTCGCGGCCGGTGAAGATGCCCTTCAGGTGGTGGTGGCTGTCGGTCACCAGCACGGCACCGACATTGCGCTCGCACATGCGCCGGCAGGCCATCTGCACCGAGTCGGTCGGGCGCAGCATCAGCGGCTGTTGATCCTTGACGATGAAGGAGATGTTGCGGTTGGTCATGTCGCGCTCCGGTCAGAGGTTGCGTGGCAGGCATCATCTACCTGCACTCTAGGAGTCTGCGCGGCAGAACTCCAGAGCGTGTTTTTTAGCAGAACGATTGGCGAACCGAGAGGTGCGGCAAGAGACTGAGGCCGTGGTTAAGTTGCTTTGCGACGTCGCGGCGCGCATGCCGGACGGCAACGGGGACAGGTTTGCCCCCTTTTCCCGTCATGCCGTCCTCAATGTGCTCATCCTGCGCAGGTTCAGCGCCATACAGACGAGCTTCCACTCCGCTTTGACGCGCTCCAGGCCCCGCAGGCTGAACTGCCGGAATCCCAACACGTTCTTGATCCAGCCGTTGGGCGGTTCGGCGATCCATTTCCGTTTTCGGTAGGCGCTCTTGCCCGCCTCGCTCTCGAGCTTGTCGGCCATCTGTGCGGTGTGCGGATTGCGTTCGCGGTCGAAACCGAGTCGGCGCTTGCCTTCCCGGCCCAGCGCCACCACCAGTTCGGTCCCGCACCCGTCGAGTTCCCGGAACGTTTGCTCCGAGCGGTAGCCGGTGTCGGCCAGCGCCTGGCGCGGTCGTTGTTCGACGTTGTCGCGCACGGCCTGCAGTACCCCCGCCAGTTGCCCGGCGTCGCTGGCGTTGTTGGTCAGTTCGGCCGCCACGATGATGTGGGCGGTCTCGTCGACCGCCGTCTGGGCGTTGTAGCTCGGATCGAACCCGCCGCCGGCGCGCTTCATGATGCGGCTGTCCGGATCCGTGAAGTTCTCCTGCGCCTTGTCCTCGGGCACTCCAAAGTCGCGCTTGTAGCGCCCGCCCTTCGGTTTGCCGTCACCGCCGCGCGGGCGACGGTCGTCATCGTCGCTGCGCCCGCGCGCCTGATCGGCCTCGCGCTGGCGCTGCTCGAGCCGCGCCCGGGCTTCAGCAATCGCCGTCAGCCGCGCCTCGCGCCGCGCGATCTCGGCCGGCACATCCAGCTCGGGCTCGTTCCGCTCGGCGTCGTCGGCGGCCTTGGCCCGATTGAGCAGCGCCTCGATCTGCCGTTTCAACTCGGCCTCCGCCTTCACCATATGGCCGTAACTCATCGCCTTGTGGCGGCTGGCGTTTGCCTTGACCTTGGTGCCGTCGATGGCCACCGTCCCGAGCTTGACCAGCCCCATCTCGCGGGCCAGTCGTACCACCTGCACGAACAACTCGCTCAGCTCCTTCAAATGGACAGCGCGAAAGTCGCTCAGCGTGCGGTGGGCCGGGAAGTTGTCTGCCGCCAGGACCCGGAACGCCACATCCTCGTGCAGCTTGCGCGCGATCTTGCGCGAACTGAACACGCCCGTGGCGTACGCATACAGCAGCACCTTGACCATCATGGCCGGATGAAACGGCTGGTTGCGCGGTCCGCCACCGGCATACCGGGCGTGGAACGCGCTCAGGTCCAACCCGTCGACCGCGTCGCTGATGAAGTACGCCAAGTGGCCTTCGGGTAGCCACTCCTGCAGCGCCTGGGGCAGCAGCATCTGCTGCTGCGGGCAATAGGGCAGATAGCTCGTCATCTCGACAGTCTACCGGCCCCGAAACGCCCGGGAGGACTTAACTCACCGACGCTTGGCTTCTGCCGCGCAGACTCCTAGGCCGAAAACCGGAACGCGGCAGGGGCAATTCTCGATCGCGTTGCGACGGCACTCAGCCGCCGGCGGTGTCGGCGATGCGCTGCAGGTTCTCGAGCACCTGGATGCTGGCCGACTCCATGTCGGAGATAGCCGCCACCGCAGCTTCGAAGTCGCCCGCGACGACGCGCTCGAGTGCGGCTTTGCCGCTCTGGTGCACGCGCGCGTGCGGAGCCTCGAGCTGCCGATAGGCCGGCAGGTGGGCGAACTGGCGCCCCGCATTCTGGTACCAGCGACCCAGCCGGCAGCTGGTGTGGGTCGACAACGTCGCAGCCTCGGTCGTGGAGTGCCCGGTCAACGCCTGATACACGTCGAGCTTGAAGACGAGGTGGTCGAGCTTGGCCAACTCGGCGAAGCTGCGTAGCGCGGCCTGCTTCATCGTGCCGGCCATGCCGCGTGCCAGACCACACAGCGCGTCCATGCTGCCGCGCGCGGCGCCCCCTTCGCTGGCTGCGCTGGCGGCCTTGTCGGACAATTCGCCGATGACCTTCTCGACCTGGCCGGTCTCGCCCTGGATGGCGCTGACCAGTTCGGAGATTTCGTTGGTGGCGCCCGCGGTGCGTTCGGCGAGCTTGCGCACTTCGTCGGCGACGACGGCAAAGCCGCGGCCCTGCTCGCCGGCGCGTGCCGCCTCGATCGCCGCATTCAGCGCCAGCAGGTTGGTCTGGTCGGCGATCTCGCGGATCAGCTGCACGATGCCGTCGATCTGCGCGGCGCGTGCGGTGAGCTGGCGCACGGAACTGGTTGTGTTGCCGGTCTCGGTGGCGAGGGTGCCGAGGTGGCCCGACACGCTGGCGATGGCCTTGCTGCTCTCGTCGGCGGCACGGGTCGAGTCGGCCGCGGCGGACTCCTGCGTGGCCAGCTGCTCGGCCAGATGCGCGAACGAATGCTGCACCGAGCCCATCGTCTCGGCGTAGGTGCGCAGGTTGCCGAACAGGGCATCGTGCAGGCTGTCGCGCCGGCGCACTTCGGTGCATTCGGCCTGCTGGTGCGCGAGCTCGCTCTCGAGGCGCGCGACCCGCGCCCGGGCCTCGGCGAGTTCGCGCTCGCTGTCGCTCAGTTGGCGACGCAGTGCGTCGGTTTCCTTCTTTCTGTTCCACCACGACATGATTGCTGCTCCACGGATCAAGGGGAGGCGCAGAACGGCGCCTCTGTTTTTCTTATGGCGTTGCCGACAATATTAATATATTTAATAACGACGGCTTTCGGGGTGACTTTAGCGGATTTGGAAGCTCGCGGAGCGTGGCATGTTTCTCGCCGGCAGCGATTTCCGCCTTCAATCCACGGGGGCGCAAGAGTACCCTTCGAGCCATGGATACCCCCGACTCGACGCCCGCCGAAGCTGTCCGCAACGAGCAGACCTTCCCGCTCGCGCTGCGCCGCGTCGCGATCGACACCTACCGCGAGAACGTCGCCTACCTGCACCGCGACTGCGCCATCTACCGCGCCGAAGGCTTTCAGGCGCTGGCCAAGGTCGAGGTGCAGGCGAACGGTCGGCGCGTGCTCGCCACGCTGAACGTGGTCGACGATCCGCGCATCGTCCGTTGCAACGAGATCGGGCTGAGTTTGGACGCCTTCGCGCAGCTCGGTGTGGAGAACGGCCACCCGGCCAAGGTCGCGCAGGCCGAGCCGCCGACCTCAATCCCCGCCCTGCACCGCAAGATCGCCGGTGAGCGCCTCGATCGCGACGACTTCCGCGCCATCGTGCGCGACATCGCCGAGCACCGTTATTCGAAGATCGAACTGACGGCCTTCGTCGTCGCCTCGAACCAGGGCGAGCTGGACCGCGAGGAGGTGTACTTCCTGACCGAAGCGATGGCCGCAGTCGGCCAGCGCCTCGACTGGCACGAGCGCCCGGTGGTGGACAAGCACTGCATCGGCGGCATCCCCGGCAACCGGACCTCGATGCTGGTGGTGCCCATCGTCGCCGCGCACGGCATGCTGTGTCCCAAGACGTCCTCGCGCGCGATCACATCGCCCGCAGGCACCGCCGACACCATGGAGGTGCTGGCCAATGTCGAACTGCCGATGGCGCGTCTGTCCGAGATCGTGCGCGAGCACCGCGGCTGCCTCGCCTGGGGCGGCACGGCGGCGCTGTCGCCGGCGGACGATGTGCTGATCTCGGTCGAGCGTCCGCTGTCGATCGACTCGCCCGGCCAGATGGTGGCGTCCATCCTGTCGAAGAAGGTGGCGGCAGGCTCCACCCACCTGCTGCTCGACATCCCTGTCGGACCGACCGCCAAGGTGCGTTCGATGCCCGAGGCGCAACGGCTGCGCAAGCTGTTCGAGTTCGTCGCCGGGCGCATGAACCTGACGATCGACGTCGTCATCACCGACGGCCGCCAGCCGGTCGGCAACGGCATCGGCCCGGTGCTCGAGGCGCGCGACGTGATGCGGGTGCTGGAGAACGACCCGCGCGCGCCCAACGACCTGCGCCAGAAGGCGTTGCGCCTGGCCGGCCGCATACTCGAGTTCGACCCCGACGTGCGCGGTGGCGACGGCTTTGGCATCGCGCGCGACATCCTCGACTCCGGTCGCGCGCTGGCCAAAATGGACGCGATCATCCGTGCGCAGGGCGGCAAGCCCTTCGACCACAATGCGCCGCAACTGGCGCGGCTCAGCTTCGAGGTCATGGCCGAGGCCGACGGCGTCGTCATCGGCATCGACAACCACCAGCTCGCCCGCATCGCGCGCGTCGCTGGCGCGCCCAAGGTGCAGGGCGCCGGCGTCGACCTGCTGCGCAAGCTGGGCGACACCGTGGCGCGCGGCGAACTGCTCTACCGTGTCCATGCCGACTATCCCTCCGATCTCGAGTTCGCCCGCCAGGCCGCGATGCGCTCGTCGGGTTATGCCATCGGTGCGGCAGACCAGCTGCCGCACCTGTTCGTGGAGTTCTGATGAAAGCGCTGCTGTTGCATTTCGAGGACGAGACGCTCGAAGCCGGGCGCCTGGCCCGGGCAGCGGGCCTGGAATGTGCGGTGATCGAGCGTCACCGCTTCCCCGATGACGAATTGCGGCTGCGTCTGCCCGAGCGCCTGCCCGGCCGGGTCGTCGTCTATCGCAGCCTGCACCGGCCGAACGAGAAGCTGCTCGAGCTGCTGCTGGTCGCGCGCACGGCGGGGCGGCTGGGGGCGGAACACCTGACGCTGGTCGCCCCCTACATGGCCTACATGCGCCAGGATGTCGCGTTCCGTTCCGGCGAGGCGGTCAGCCAGCGCATCGTGGGCGAGTTCCTCGCGGGTCTGTTCGACGGTGTGGTCACGGTCGATCCGCACCTGCATCGCGTGAATACGCTGGCCGAGGCCGTGCCCGTGCCGCACGCCATTGCCCTGTCGGGTGCGCCGCTGCTGGCGGACATCGTGGCGCAGGTGCGCCCCGGTGCCGTGCTGCTCGGGCCGGACGCCGAGTCTGCACAATGGGTGGCCGCCGCGGCCGCACGCCATGGCTTCGCGCATGCGGTGTGCACCAAGGTTCGCCACGGCGACCGCGATGTGGACATCCTGTTGCCCGAGGGGCTGGACGTGTCGGGCCGCGCGGTGGTGCTGCTCGACGACGTGGTCAGCTCCGGTCACACGCTTGCCGGTGCAACCCGCCTGCTGCGGGCGGCGGGGGCGGCTTCGGTCGATGTCGCCGTGACTCATGCGCTCTTCGCCGGAGATGCCCTCGCGCAGTTGGAGGCGGCCGGTGTCGGCCAGGTGTGGAGCACCGACTGCATCGCGCACCCGAGCAATGCCGTCAGCGTCGCGCCCCTGCTCGCCGAGGCCCTGCGCCAGATCGGCGTCGCCTGATCGTCCGTCTGATTGTCGAATCTGGCATTTCCATGCGGTTCGTGCCGCATCGCAACGGCTCGCGCCGAGCGAGCCGATGACGATCAACAGTCTTGATGCTAGCATCGGTGCTTCCTGAGCCTCCGCGGCAGGCTGTCGCGCCCCATGCGAGGGTGCGCGGTGGGCGAGGGGTTCGAGATCCATGACGGGGAGACGTGTGAAGCAATCGGTAAGGACCGTGGTATTTGCCGACCTGACGGGTAGCACCGGTCTTTTCGAGACGGCAGGCAACGTGGTCGCGACCCGCATCGTCACCCGTTGCACGCACACGCTCGGTCGCCATCTCGTCCAGGCCGGCGGCCAGCTCGTCAAGTATCTGGGTGATGGTGTGCTCGTGCTGTTCGACGACACCATCGCGGCGGTCGAAGCCGCCGCCCGCATGCGGGACGTCCTCAAGGAACAGGCGCAGAGCTTGCCGAGCGGCGGCGCGCTCGGCATCAAGACCGGCATCGAGCGCGGCCCGATCGTGGAGCACGATGGCGACTGCTATGGCGATGCGGTCAATGTTGCGGCCCGTCTCAGCGATCGCGCCCAGGCGGGCGAGACGCTGATCGGCGAATCGGTCTTCGCCTGCCTGGCCGATGCCCAGCGCCTGGCCTGCCAGAGCCTCGACCGCATCACGATCAAGGGCAAGGCCGAGCCGATGCGCGTGTGGCGCATCGACTGGGCGCGTACGGCCGAGACCACCGTCACGTCCATGCTCGACCTGCAGCAACTGATGGATGGTCCGCGGGCCGTGCAGCGCCTGGACATCCATCGTCTCGACCAGCATCTCGCATTGCACCCCGACGATGGTCCGCTGATCATCGGCCGTGGCGAAGGCGTCGGCTTTGCGGTGGACGATCAGCGCGTCTCGCGTCGCCATGCCCGCATCGAATGGACCGGCGGACAATGCGTACTGACCGACTTCAGCAGCAATGGCAGCTGGGTGCGCTTTGCAAGCTCGCCCGCGCCGGTGTTCCTGAGGCGGGATAGCTGTACTCTTTACGGCGAGGGCGAAATCGGGCTTGGCGCGCAGCCTGACGACTTCACCGCGCCCACACTCGCGTTTCACGTCATCGACGAGAACTGAGCGCCGCCGCGCTGCATCCGGTGCCGGTGAACGAACTTTGTGAGCCACACCATGCGAACACTGACTCTGCTGCTTCTCCTGTGGCCGCTGGCGTCCGCCGCGGCGCAATGGACCACGCGTCCGCTGTCCGAGGTGGCCGTCTATCCCGAATTCCGCGCCCTGGCGACCGTGGTTGCGCGCGATGAGGCACGCCTGGCGGCAGAGGTCGGCGCACGTATCGTCGCCATGCCCGTGCGCGAGGGCGAGCAGGTGCGGCGCGGCGAGGAACTCGTGCGGCTCGACGATGCCAGCTATCGCCTCGAGGTGCAGCGTGCCCGCGCCCAGCTGAACCTGGTCGACAACCGCATCCAGCTGGCGCGCGCCCAACTCGATCAGGCACGTTCGCTTTCCGGGCGTGGCTTCATCAGCGCCGATGGCCTGCGCATCCGCGAGACCGAACTCGGCGTACTCGTGGCCGAACGCGATGCGGCCCGCGCGGCGCTGGCCAGCGCAGAGCTTGCGCTGGCGCGCTGCGTGATCCGCGCGCCCTACGACGGCGTGGTGCGCGAGCGCAGTGCGGCCGTGGGGGATCTGGCCGTCGTCGGTACGCCGCTCGTCGTGCTGGCCGCCAGTGCTGACGCCGAGATCCGCGCCCGCGTGCCGGCAGCGCAGATCGAGAGCCTGCAAACGGCAGAAGACCTCAGCCTGGTGGCGGGCGGGACAACCCATGCCGTTCGCCTGCGGCGGATCTCGCCGCTGCTGGATGCCGCCGGGCAGGCGCGCGAAGTCATTCTCGACTCGGCGCGGCCGCTGCCGCCGGGGCTGGGGGGCGAGCTGCGCTGGCGCAGTACGGCGCCGCAGTTGCCGCCCGCCTACGTGCAGCAGCGCGACGGTGCGCTCGGTGCCTGGGTCGAGCGTGAAGGCGTAACGGTCTTCGTCGTGCTGCCGCAGGCGCAGGCCGGTCGGCCGGTGACGGTCGACTGGCCGCCGGCCACGCGCATCGTCGACGAGGGCCGTTTCAACCTGCCGCCGCGGGGCGCGCAATGAAAGGGCTCTATGGGCGGTTGATCGACAATCACCCCCTCGCCAACATCGCCTTCCTGGTCGTGCTGCTGGGCGGCATCGTCACCTACCTGACGTTGCCGCGCGCGCAGGACCCCGAGATCAACTTCAACTGGGTCAGCATCATCACCACGCTGCCCGGCGCCTCGGCCGAGGACGTCGAGCGCGAGCTGACCGGGCCGCTCGAGGACGCGATCAAGCAGGTCAAGGACATCCGCTTCGTCTCCTCCTCGAGCCGCGAGACCGTGTCCTCGATCCTGGTGCGCTTCGAGGAACTGTCCGAACGCGAGTTCGACAAGCGCGTGAACGACCTGCGGCGCGAGATCCAGAACAAGGCTTCGGCCGAGCTGCCGGTCGAGGCGACCGACCCCGAAGTGCTGGAGATCACCAGCTCGAACGGTTTTCCGACGGCAGTGCTGGTGCTCCACGGCGCGGCGGGGGAGACGCTGCGGGCGCAGGCCTTCGCGCTGAAGAAGGATCTCGAGCGGCTGGCGGGCGTCGACGAGGTCATCGCGGCCGGGTTCGACGATCCCGAGCTGCATGTGGATTTCGACCCGGCGCGGCTTGAGGCCGCAGGGGTGTCGCCGATCCAGCTGTCGGATGGCGTCGGCGCCTGGTTTCGCAACACCCTGGGCGGGCGCGTGCGCGTGCAGGACCGCGAATGGCTGGCGCGGCTCGAAGGCAAGACGGCGGACCCTGAGCTGCTGGCGCAGGCGGCGATCGTGACGCCCCGAGGGCGGGTCGCGCTCGACGAGGTCGCGACCGTTGCGCGCGGCCACGAGCGCTCTGCGCAACTCGTCAGCTACAACGGCCAGCCGGCGGTCATGCTCTCGATCACCAAGCAGGCGCGCACCAATACGCTGCAACTGGTCGAGCGCCTGCAAGCCTTCGCCGATGCGCGCAACGCGCTGCTCGGCCCGCAGGGCATGCGTCTCAGCCTGGTGGACGACCAGACCCACGCCACGCGTAACGCCATCTCGATCATGGAGTCCAATGCCGTGTTCGGCTTTTTCGCCGTGCTCGGCATGTGCTGGATCTTCCTCGGCTCGCGACTCGCGTTGCTGGTCGGTCTGGGCGTGCCGTTTGCGCTCGCGGGCACCTTCATCGCCGTCGGTCTCATCGGCACCACGCTCAACCTGACGGTGCTGCTCGGGGTGGTGATCGCACTCGGCATGCTGGTCGACGACGCGGTGGTGATCGTCGAGGCCATCTACTACCGCCTGCAGCGTGGCGAGGCGGCGCGCGAGGCCGTCATCAGCGGCATGGCCGAGGTCGGCCTGCCGGTGCTGTCGTCGGTGCTGACGACGATCGCGGCCTTCCTGCCATTGATGCTGCTGCCGGGCATCCTCGGCGACTTCATGTTCATCGTCCCCTTCGTGGTCACGGTGGGCCTGATGGTCAGCCTGCTCGAGGCCTACTGGATCCTGCCGACGCACATCATGACGCTGGGGCTCGACAGCCGCCGCAGCCGCCTGCAGCCGGTGCGCGAGCGCCTCACCCATGCCCTGCGGGTCAAGTACGCGCGCTTGCTGGTCGCGGTGATGCGCCGGCCCAAATCCGGGCTGGCGGCCCTCGTGCTCGTGATGGCGGCGGCGGGCGGCGCGATCGCCACCGGCCTCGTCCGCATGGAGTTCTTCGCCTTCGATTCGATGCGCCTGTTCTACGTCAGCGTCGACATGCCGGCAGGGGTGACGCTCGAGCGTTCGCTGGCCGAGGCGGAGCGCGTCGCCCGGGTCGTGGAGCGCGAGTTGCCGACCAGCGAGATGCGCGCCGTGACCGCATACGCGGGCCTCAAGTTCACCGACACAGAGCCGGTCTATGGCGACCAGTACGCGCAGGTGCTGGTGTCGCTGCTGCCGCGCCCGGACGACGGGCGCAACACCGGCGAGATCATCGCCGCGCTGCGTCCGCAGATCGAGGCGCTGGGAGGGGAGGCGCGCCTGTCCTTCCTCGAGATGAAGGGCGGGCCGCCGACGGCGAAGCCCATCAGCATCAAGGTGAAGTCCGATGACTATCCGCAGCTGCGCGCGGCAGCTGACGCATTGCTGGCCGAGGTGGCGAAGCTGCCGGGCGTGAAGGACATCACCGACGACGACGTGCCCGGCCGCAACGAGATGCGCCTGGTGCTCAACCGCGAGAAGCTCGCACGCGCCGGCGTGGGCCCGGACGAAGTGTCGCGCCTGCTGCGCCTGTACGGCGAGGGCGAGGTCGTCGGCACCACGCGTGACGCCGGCGAGAAGATCGAAGTGGTGGTGCGCGCACGACCGGAGGCCTTCGTCGACGTCACCGAGCTGCTGCAGCGGCGCGTGCCGATCGGGGACGAGAGCGGCTGGCGCAGCGTGGCGCTTGGCGAACTCGTGGATCACGAGTTGCGCCTGTCGAAGGGCTACATCCGCCACTACCAGCTCACGCGCGCGATCACGGTGGAGGGCGATCTCGATCGCGAGCTCATCGACACGGTCACGGCGAACGATCGCCTCAAGGCTGCCTGGGTCGGGCTGCAGCCGCGCTTTCCCGACGTGGAGCTCGATTTTTCGGGCGAACTCGAGGACATCAATGAGAGCCTCGATTCGATGACCCGCCTGTTCTCCCTCGGCGTGGGCCTGATCTACCTGATCCTGGCGGCGCAGTTCCGCAGCTACTGGCAGCCGCTGATGATCCTGGTCACGGTGCCGCTGGCTTTCACCGGCGTCGTGCTCGGCCTGCTGTTCTCGGGCAACCCCTTGTCGCTCTATACGCTGTACGGCGTGATCGCGCTCACCGGCATCGCGGTGAATTCGGCCATCGTGCTGATCGACGCGGCCAACGAGCGGCGCGAGGCGGGCATGAGCGTGCAGCACGCGGTCATCTACGCCGCACGGCGGCGTGTGGTGCCGATCCTGATCACCTCCACGACCACCATCGGCGGCCTGTTCTCGCTGGCGGTGGGCCTGGGGGGTAAATCGCTGATGTGGGGGCCGGTCGCGGCCAGCATCGTGTGGGGGCTCGGCTTCTCGACCCTGCTGACGCTGTTCGCGATTCCGCTCGTGTATCGCATGTCGATGCAGCGCCGTACGGCCTGATTCCAGGCTGGGGGTGGCGAGGGGACGGTTGGCTTGGGGCGGTTGGCTTTGACCGTGGTGTTCCTCTCGGCTAGAATCCGCGCCGTCATTGGGGAGTAGCCGCCTTCCGGCGTTCTGGAGGGGTGCGCGTCAACATGCTCGGCCGTCCGGCCGTGGTGCGCACGGGTTCGCGAATCTGGCAAGACCTTTGACCCTGCCGCCGCCATTGATGGCCGGGGTGGCGCAGGGTCATCGTGCTCTTCCGGCCAGCGATCGAATCGAATGGACGCCTTCCTCGTCTCCACCAGCATCGTCGCGCTCGCCGAGATCGGCGACAAGACCCAACTGCTCGCCTTCATCCTCGCCGCCAAGTTCCGCCGTCCCTGGCCGATCGTCGCTGGCATCCTCGTTGCGACGCTCGCCAACCACGCCTTTGCGGCTGCGGTCGGCACCTGGCTGACGACGCTGATGGGACCGCAAACCCTGCGCTGGGTGCTGGGCCTGTCCTTCCTCGCGATGGCGGTGTGGACGCTGATACCCGACAAGCTCGACGAGGATGACACACGCCTGCCGCGCCTCGGGGTGTTCGGTGCCACGGTGGTGGCCTTCTTCCTCGCGGAGATGGGCGACAAGACGCAGGTCGCCACGGTGGCGCTCGCGGCGCAGTACCAGGCCCTGCTGGCGGTGGTGGCCGGGACGACGCTGGGCATGATGATTGCCAACGTGCCGGCGGTGCTGCTGGGCGATCGCATCGCGCAGCGCATGCCGGTGCGGCTGGTGCACGGCGTCGCGGCAGCGATCTTCGCGGTGCTGGGGGGGGCGACACTGCTGGGTGCAGGCGAATCATTCGGCTTCTGATGCAGGCACGCAGTCCGGGACGCTGAGTCCTTCCGGCTTTGGCTGCTATGCTTGGCCGCTTTTGCGATCTCATCCGAATGGAATCCGCTTTTCGGCGCGGCGCCCGCGAGGGGCTGCGCGACTTTCTGCCGCTGTCGGTCGGGCTCCTGCCCTGGGCCATGGTGACCGGCATCGCGATGCGCTCGATCGGCTTGTCGCCGCTCGAGGCGATGGGCATGAACGTGCTGGTCTATGCCGGCACCGCGCAACTGGGCACGCTGCCGTTGATTGCCAGCGGCGCACCGCTGTGGCTGATCTTCGTCACCGCGATGGTGCTCAACCTGCGCTTCATCATCTTCAGCGCCGCGCTCGCGCCGGTCTTTCACGGTCATCCCTTCATGCGCCGGCTGGCCTCCAGCTACCTGCTGGTGGATGGCCTCTTCGCCGTGGGCGCCGAGAAGCTCACCCGGTCGGGTGACGCGCAATGGCGCTGGGGCTATTACATCGCGCCGTCGGTCTATTCCTGGCTGATGTGGCAGTGCTGCACGCTCGTGGGCGTGCTCAGTGCCGGGGTGATGCCGCGCGACTGGTCACTCGAGTTCATGACCACGATTGCGTTGATGGTGATGGTGATCCCGATGCTGCGCGCGCGGCCGATGTGGCTGGCAGCGCTGGTGGGCGGCCTGGGGGCGGTATTGCTGCGGGACCTGCCGCTGCGCCTGGGCCTGATTGTGGGCATCGCGCTCGGAATTGCCGCGGGGTTCTTCGCCGAGCGGGCGCTGTCCGGGAGGGCGCCACGATGAGCGAGGGCATCTGGCTGTGGCTCACGCTGCTGGCAATCGGGTCGACCACGATCCTGACCCGCGGCAGCTTCATCCTGCTCGGTGAGAAGGGACGCCTGCCGCCGGCCCTGCAGCGCGCGCTGCGCTACGCGCCGGCCGCGGCGCTGTCTGCGCTGGTGATGCCCGACCTGCTGATCGATGGCGGCGAGGTGTCGCCCTTCAATCCCAAGCTGGCCGCCGGCCTGGTGGTCATCGCGGTGGCGCTGCGCTGGCGCAATCCCTGGCTGCCCTTCCTGCTGGGCATGGGCTTGCTGTTGCTGATGAGAAAGGGGCTGGGTTGGTAGCGTTCGCTACCAACCCAGCCCCCGGCCGTTTGGCTTGACGGCGAACCCTTGAGGTTCGCCGTGGGCGCTGCGCAGGTCAGCGCTTCTGCGCCACGCCGTGCTCGTCGCCGGCCTCGATGGCCGCGGTGTTATCGCCGATGATCGACAGATCGGTCTTGGCGCGTTGTGCCGCGTTCGGGCGCTCGATCAGCCAGTACAGTACCAAGCCGATCACCACCGCGTATACGGTGGCCTTCGGGTCGGGCATCGCCAGCGTCACCGCGACGATGCCGGCCACGCCACGCTCGGTCGAGTTCTTGAGCTCTTCCATGCCCACCATGATGCAGATGTAGGCGGTCAGCACGAGCGTGAGCGAAAGCGCGATTGGCAGCACCGGCTTGAACACCGATACCAGCGGCAGGATGAACACGGCGATCAGGCCGGTGACCCAGAAGGTGCCGCCGCCGGAGTAGATCGAGTCCATCGCCTTGCGGCCCAGAGCGTAACGCTCGGCGACGGTGGCGTGGGCTGCGGTCCATAGCGGGCCGGCGAGGCCGGGCCAGGGGGCGAGGACGGCGTGCAGGCCGTTGCGCATCGCGGTCACGAGGTGCACGCGGGTGACGTCGAGCTCGATCTTTTCATCCGGCCGGAGGTGGTCGACGCGCTTGCACAGCGTGAAGCCGACCAGAATGTCGCCGAAGGCGATCACGTACGCGATGATCGCGGTCGGAATCGCGAGCAGGAACATGTCCGCGCTCGGCATCCCGGTGTTGAACACGAGGTAATTCATCATGCCGCCGAAATCGGGCTGGGTGATGCCCCATTCGATGTCGGGCAGCGGGTACTCGCCGACGATCCAGCCCAGGATCATGGCAATGAACATGCCCGGGATCATGCCGAAGTTCGAGATCGTCTTGGCGATCTTGTTGGTCTCGACGATGTGCTTGAAGGACAGCGAGAACAGGATGTAGGCCGAGACGATCGACCCGATCAGCAGCGAGATCGGTGTGTTGTCGATGCGGCCGCCGGTCTTGAGCTCGCCCATCATCGCCGCGATGCCTGCGCCGATGATGATTCCGCTCTTGAGCGAATTGGGGATCACCGTGACCAGCTTGTTGCCGAGGCCGGTGAGACCGAGGAACAGGAAGATGATGAACACTTCCAGCTGCAGTGCGAACATCGCCTTGACTGCCTCCGGGCCAGGTTCGAAGTTCTGCAGGAACAGCAGCACGACCGGTATCGCCGGGGTAATCCAGCCTGGCACGAGCGGAACGCCGAACAGCGCCGGTAGCAGGTAGCCGATGCCGGCCACCACGCAGAAGGCCAGCGCGGCCTCGTAGGGCATGCCGAGGTACTTCATCAGCAGCGGGATCATGCCGAGGCTGACCACGAACATGAACAGACCCTGCACCATCTCCGGGTATTCCCAACGGTAATGGATGAAGGGCAGGCGGACCTTGAAGGGGCCAAGCGGCCAGTATGGGTGCTCGGCACCGTGTTGGCGTTGGATAGCCATGTTGAACTCCGGGTGTTGTTGTTTTTTTGGGCAAAAGCTACCCCTCCGGCCCGTGTCTCGCGACAGCGGGCCGGTCAGGCGGGGAAGGGCTTGGAAAGGGACGTGCTAGGGAATTACTCGATCGCCGAGGCCGACTTGGCCATCTCGCGCAGGGCGAATTTCTGGATCTTGCCGGTCGAGGTCTTGGGCAGCACGCAGAACTCGATGTGCTTGGGCACCTTGAAGCGCGCGAGGTGCTCGCGGCAGTGGGCGACGATGTCGTCGGCGGTGACGCCAGCGCCTTCCTTGACCTCGATGTAGGCCGCCGGCACCTCGCCCCACTTGGCGTCGGGCCGGGCGACGACCGCGGCTGTCAGCACCGCCGGGTGGCGGTACAGGACTTCCTCCACTTCCAGCGAGGAGATGTTCTCGCCGCCCGAGATGATGACGTCCTTGGAGCGGTCCTTGATCTTGACGTAGCCGTCCGGGTGCATGACGGCCAGGTCGCCGGTGTGGAACCAGCCGCCGGCAAAGGCTTCCTGCGTGGCCTTCTCGTTCTTCAGGTAGCCCTTCATGACGAGGTTGCCGCGGAACATGATCTCGCCCATGGTCTCGCCGTCGGCGGGCACCGGCTCCATCGTCATCGGGTCGAGCACGGTGATCGCTTCCTGCATGTGGTAGCGCACACCCTGCCGGCCGTTGCGTTCGGCGCGCCGGTCGATGGGCAGTTCGTTCCACTCGGGATGCTTCGCGCAGACCGAGGCCGGGCCGTAGGTTTCGGTCAGGCCATAGACGTGGGTGATGTCGAAGCCGATGCGCTCGGCGCCTTCGATGATCGCGGCCGGGGGCGCAGCACCGGCGATGAGGCCGGCCACGCTGTGCTCGATGCCGGCGCGCAGCGGGTCGGGGGCGTTGATCAGCATGCCGTAGACGATCGGCGCGCCGCACATGTGGCTGACCTTGTGGCGGCGGATCAGCTCGTAGATCAGCGCCGGGTCGACCTTGCGCAGGCAGACGTTGATGCCGGCGTTGGCCGCCATCGTCCACGGGAAGCACCAGCCGTTGCAGTGGAACATCGGCAGCGTCCACAAGTAGACCGAGTGCTGCGGCATGCCCCAGCTGATGATGTTGGAGGCGGCATTCAGATAGGCGCCGCGGTGATGGTAGACCACGCCCTTCGGGTTGCCGGTGGTGCCGGAGGTGTAGTTGAGCGCGATCGCGTCCCACTCGTCGGCGGGCAGGCTCCACGCATAGTCGGGGTTGCCGCCGGCGAGGAAATCCTCGTACAGCAGCGTGCCGACGCGATCGGTGCCGGGGTATTCGTCGTCGAGCGCATCGATGACAAGCGGCTTGTCGCCTTCGAGCAGGTCGAGTGCGGCACGCACCACGCCGGCGAACTCGGGGTCGGTGATCAGCACCTTGGCCTCACCGTGTCGCAGCATGAAAGCGATGGCGTCGGCGTCGAGGCGGGTGTTCAAGGTGTTGAGCACGGCGCCGGTCATGGGAACGCCGAAGTGGGCTTCGAACATCGGTGGCACGTTGGGCAGCATCACCGCCACGGTGTCGCCGCGCTTGACGCCATGCGCGACCAGTGCGCTCGCCAGGCGGCGGCAACGCGTATAGGTCTCGCCCCAGGTGTAGCTGCGCGTGCCATGCACGACGCTGGTGCGGTTGGGGTACACCATCGCGGTGCGCTCGATGAAGCTCAGCGGCGACAGCGGGACGTAGTTGGCCGGATTCTTGTCCAGTCCTTGAGCGTACGCATTCGACATTCTTTCTCCACTCCCATCTCTTGAAACGGGTTATCGGTCGGGGATGAACTGCGCGGATCCCGACGTCCATTCTCCCTCCGCGCGTGAGGATGGCAAAAAATCTTGTCCGGAATTTCGTCGGAATGTACTGAATCTTGTCGAAACCTTGCCCGCATCGGGGTGTTCACTAGAATGACATGTTTTCCCCGTCAGGGCAGGAGCGGGCAAACATGAGTTCGGGCCAGGGATCGAGGAGCGGCGGCGCCTTGAGCCATAGCGAGCTGCGGCTGCGCCAGATCACCGACACGATCCCCGCGCACATCGGTTACTTCGACCATGACTGGGTGTTCCGCTACGGCAACAAGCGCTATGCGCAGTGGTTCGGCACGACCAGCGAGGGCATGAAGGACCGCAGCATCCTCGAGGTCATCGGCCGCCACGTGTTCGATCAGGTCGAGGACAAGGTGCGCCGCGCGCTGGCCGGCGAGGAACTCAGCTACGAGTACAGCATGCCCGGCCGCGACGGTGAGATGCTGCATGCGCGCAGCACCCTGGTGCCGGACTTCAGTCCCGAGGGCGAAGTGGTCGGCTGCTATGTCCATGCGGTGGACATCACCGAACAGCGGCGTACGCAAAGCGCGCTTGCCCAGGCCTTGAAGATGGAGGCGATCGGTCAGCTGACCGGCGGTCTCGCGCACGACTTCAACAACATGCTGACGGTGGTGATCGGCAACCTGCAGGGGCTGGCCGAGGCGCTCGGCGCGCATCCGGCGCTGGCGCCGGTCGTGGCGGAGTATGTCGATCCGGCGCTGGCTGCCGCGGAGGGTGGCGCAGGGCTGGTGCGCCGGCTGCTTGCCTTCTCGCGCCAGCAGCCGATCGCACCGGAGGTAGTCGAGGTGAATGAGCTCGTGTTGGGCATGGCGCGACTGATCCGGCGCTCCTTGCCCAGTTCGATCACCATCTCCACCGCGTCGCGTGATGTCGAACTGCACGCGCTGGTCGATCCCAACCAGCTCGAGAGCGCTCTGCTCAACCTCGCGCTGAATGCGCGCGATGCCATGCCCAATGGCGGCGAGCTGCGCATCGAGTGCTCGCTCGACTGCATCGAGGGTGCGGCCGCGGCCGATCTCGAGCTGCCGCCGGCCTGTTACGTGCAGATCGCGGTGAGCGACAACGGCACCGGGATGGACAGCGCGACCCTGACGCACGTGTTCGAACCCTTCTTCACGACCAAGAAGTTCGGCCTCGGCAGTGGGCTTGGCATGGCCATGGTGTACGGCTTCATCAAGCAGTCGGGTGGCGGGGTGCGCATTCGCAGCCGGCAGGCGGTGGGCACCACGGTGTCGCTGCTGCTGCCCTGTGCGCCGCGTGCGGCTCGGCCGCGGCCCGAGCCGGCCGGGGCTGTGGCGCCCTTGGCGGCGGACACGCTTGCCGGGCGCCTGGTGTTGCTGGTCGAGGACGACGACAAGGTGCGCGACGTGGTACGCAAGCAGCTGTCGGCGCTCGGCTGCGCGGTGCTCGAGGCTGAAAGTGGCCACGAAGCGGCCGACATGGTCGAGAATATCCCTGCGATCGCGCTCGTGCTGTCGGACATCGTGATGCCGGGCGGCATGGACGGGCGTGCGTTGGCGCGCTTCGTGCGCCGTTTCCGGCCCGAGCTGCCGGTGGTGCTGATGAGCGGCTATGCGGACAAGGTCGATACCGACCGCGAGGATTTCGGCCTGCCGATGCTCGACAAGCCGTTCTCGCAGGACCGCCTGCTGGAGGCCCTGCACGCCGCGATCGCCTGACCATTCGGGGACGGGGATTGAACGACAAGGCGCAGGCGCTGATTCATGTCGTCGAGGACGACGAGGGTGTGGCAAGGCTGATCGCCGGGACGCTGGAGCGTTTCGGCTTCCGCCATGCGGTTTTCTCGAGTGGCGGAGACTTCCTGCGCCAGTTGCGCGTGCAGCAGCCCGACCTCGCCATCCTCGATCTGGGCCTGCCCGACATGGACGGCATGGAGGTGCTGCAGCAGTTGCGCAGCCGCTATCGTTTCGGCCTGCTGATCGCTACCGGCCGCGAGGACACCCATGACCGGGTGATGGGACTGGAGCTGGGTGCCGACGACTACGTGGTCAAGCCCTTCGAGCCGCGCGAGCTGATCGCACGCGTGCGCAGCATCCTGCGCCGCTACCAGCCGGAGCCGCCGGATGAGGGCGGCGGGCAGCGGGTGGCATCCTTCGCGGGCTGGCGCTTCGAATGCGCCACCCACCGCCTGGTGTCGCCGGACGGTGTCGAAGACACGTTGAGCCTTGCCGAGTCGCAGCTGCTGATCGCCTTCCTCGAGCGTCCGAACCAGATCCTGTCGCGCGAGCAGTTGCTGTCCGGGCGCGACGTCAGCGCGCTCGACCGCAGCATTGATCTGCGCGTGTCGCGCCTGCGCAAGCGTTTCGAGCAGGGCGGGCACAGCGGCAAGTTCATCAAGACGGTGTACGGCGCCGGCTATCTGCTGGCGACCCCGGTGAGCTGGCGCTGAGAGCCCGGGCGTCAGGCCATCGCCACCCACAGGTGGCGGGCGACTTCGTGTTCGATGGCGAGTTCGACGTGTTCACACAGCAGCACAGTCATCGGCGTCTGCTGCAGCACCTTGACCGCGTGCGCGGCCGACAGGCCGTAGGCGTGCAGCTGCTCGCGCTGCAGCGGATCGATCTCGTCGCCGAAGTCGGTGATGCGGACCATGCGGCCGACCGGCGTGCCGGTGAGGCGGATGCGTTCGTGCGTGGGCGTGCGGTTGGCGTTCATGCGTCGGGCTCCTTCAGAAGAACAGCCGCAGGCCGTGGTTGAGCAGACCGCCAACGAGGAAGGCGGTGGGGATGATCATCGCCAGCATCAGCGCGGCGACCTTCATCCCCTGTTCCTTGACGATCATCATCAGGCTGGCGATGCAGGGCACGAACAGGGTGATCGTGACCATGCCGACCACCGCCTGCACCATCGACAGCTCGCCCTGCAGCGCGAACAGGCCGCTGGCGCCGAAGTCGCGGCGCAGGAAGCCCATCACGAAAGCGGCGCTGGCCTCGGGCGGCAGGCCGAGCCAGCCCACCACCAGCGGCTTGCCGGCCTCGATGATCCACGGCAGCGCGCCGCTGCGGTCGAGCACGAACATGATCAGCGTACCGATCAGGAACAGCGGGATGACCTCGATCAGGTACCACTTGAGCCGCCCGCCGGTCTTCTTCAGCACGTTGCCCAGCACCGGCATGCGCATCGGCGGCAGCTCGGTGATCAGCGGCACGCGCCGGCCGGGCACGACCTTGCTCGCCAGCCAGCCGGTGAACAGCAGCACCAGGACGATCGCCGCGACCCAGATCACCGTGGCACCGAAGGAGATGCCGCCCAGCAGGCCGAGCACCACGCCCAGCTGCGCCGAGCAGGGAATCGCCAGTGCCATCAGGTAAATGGTGATGAGGCGTTCGCGCGGGGTGTGCAGGATGCGGGTGGTGAGCGTGGCCATGGTCACGCAGCCCAGGCCCAGCACCATCGGCAGCACCGCACGGCCGTTCAGCCCGATGGCGGCGAACAGACGGTTGGCGATCACGGACAGGCGCGAGAAGTAGCCGGAGTCCTCCAGCACGCCGAAGGCGAGGAAGAAGGTGGTGACGATCGGCAGGATCAGCGCCAGCGCGTAGGTCATGCCCATCGTCCACAGGCCGTACTCGCCGACGAAGAGGTCGGCGAGCCAGGGCGTGGAGATGTGGCTGTGTACGAAGTCCGTGACCGCCGGATTCAGCACCTCGCCGAAGAAGTCTTCTTCGAGCAGCCCGACCAGGGTGCTGGCGCCAAAGTCGCCGACGAAGAGATAGACGAGATAGAGCACGCCGAGCAGCATCGGCCAGCCCCACAGGCGGTGCACAGCGACGCGGCCGAGCAGCATCGACAGCGTGCGGTCCTTGCCGCCAGCCTGCTGGGTGACGGTGCGCGCGAGCGCCTCGGCCGCGCCGCCGCGCTCGCGCGCGAGGCGTGCGGGCAGCGAGT
>NZ_AMXC01000027.1:0-35974 GCF_000310165.2 Thauera sp. 63 | reverse complement strand
CCTGCTGCCGGGCCTGCTGGTGGCGCGCTGGCTGGGGCCGGCCTGCGAGCCCGGACGCGAATGGTTCGCCCGCCTGTGGGCGAGCGTGCGGCCGGCGGTCGCCGGGCGGGCGGCGCGGACGCCGCGCATCTGGAACACCTGATCAACCCATTGGCGGCGCGCTGGCGCCGCGGAGGACACGATGGAACTGAGCCCACGCGAGAAGGACAAGCTGCTGATCTTCACCGCCGGCCTGCTGGCGGAGCGTCGCCGTGCGCGCGGCCTGCGTCTCAACTATCCGGAGGCGGTGGCCTTCATCAGCTGCGCGATCCTGGAGGGCGCGCGGGACGGCCGCACGGTGGCCGAGCTGATGAGCCACGGCGCCACCCTGCTGACGCGAGACGAGGTGATGGAGGGGGTGGCGGAGATGATTCCGGACATCCAGGTGGAGGCGACGTTTCCGGACGGGACGAAGCTGGTGACCGTGCATAACCCGATCGTTTGAGTCTGCGGTGCGGCTGCAATTTTTCGGTGCTGCCCGCGACCGCCACGCCGGGTATTTGCTCTGCAGGCTGCGGAACTCGCCCTGCGGGCTCGGACAGTCCTCGCCTGCGCTGCAAACACCCGACATGACGATCGCTACCTTGTTGCGATCTGCATTGCCTCGCCATTGGGAGAAGACTGAATGATTCCCGGAGAATATTTCGTCGCCGACGGTGACATCGAACTCAACGTCGGCCGCGCCACGCTGAGGCTGGTGGTGAGCAACACGGGGGACAGGCCGATCCAGGTCGGTTCGCACTACCACTTCGCCGAGACCAACACGGCGCTGGCCTTCGATCGCGCGGCGGCGCGCGGCTTCCGGCTGAACATTGCCGCCGGCACCGCGGTGCGCTTCGAGCCGGGGCAGTCGCGCACCGTCGAGCTGGTGGCGCTGGATGGGGAGCGCGAAGTCTATGGCTTCAAGGGTCTCGTGATGGGAGCGCTGGAATGAGTACGATCTCGCGCCGCGCGTACGCGGAGATGTTCGGCCCCACGGTGGGTGACAAGGTCCGGCTGGCCGACACCGCGCTGGTGATCGAGGTCGAGAAGGACTTCACGATCTACGGCGAGGAGGTGAAGTTCGGCGGCGGCAAGGTGATCCGCGACGGCATGGGGCAGGGCCAGGGCGTTTCGGCCGACGTGGCGGACACCCTCATCACCAACGCGCTGATCGTCGATGCGGTAACCGGCATCGTGAAGGCCGACGTCGGCCTCAAGGACGGCCGCATCTGGAAGGTCGGCAAGGGCGGCAATCCGGACATCCAGCCCGGGGTGACGATTCCCATCGGCGCCGGCACCGAGGTGATCGCCGGCGAGGGCATGGTCCTGACCGCGGGCGGCATCGACAGCCACATCCACTGGATCTGCCCGCAGCAGATCGAGGAGGCGCTGATGTCGGGCATCACCACCATGCTCGGCGGCGGCACCGGGCCGGCGACCGGCACCTATGCCACCACCTGCACGCCGGGCCCGTGGCACATCCACCGCATGCTGGAGGCGGCCGAGGCGTTTCCGATGAACATGGGCTTCTTCGGCAAGGGCAACGCCAGCCTGCCCGCGCCGCTGAAGGAGCAGGTGGCGGCCGGGGTCATCGGCCTGAAGCTGCACGAGGACTGGGGCACGACGCCGGCGGCGATCGACAACTGCCTGACCGTGGCGGACGCGATGGACATCCAGGTCGCCATCCATTCCGACACGCTCAACGAATCCGGCTTCGTCGAGACCACGCTGGCGGCCTTCAAGGGGCGCACCATCCACACCTTCCACACCGAAGGTGCGGGCGGCGGTCATGCGCCGGACATCATCAAGGCGATCAGCCGGCCCAATGTGCTGCCGTCGTCGACCAACCCGACGCGGCCGTACACGGTCAACACCATCGACGAGCATCTCGACATGCTGATGGTGTGCCACCACCTCGATCCGGCCATTGCCGAGGACGTGGCCTTCGCCGAGTCGCGCATCCGCCGCGAGACCATCGCCGCCGAGGACATCCTGCACGACACGGGGGCGTTCTCGATGATGTCGTCCGACTCGCAGGCCATGGGCCGGGTGGGCGAGGTGGTGATCCGCACCTGGCAGACCGCGCACAAGATGAAGCGGCAGCGCGGTCCGCTGCCGCAGGACGCCGGTAGCGGCAATGACAACTTCCGCGTGCGGCGCTACATCGCCAAGTACACGATCAACCCGGCGGTCACGCATGGCATCGCGCACGAGGTGGGCTCGATCGAGCCGGGCAAGCTCGCCGACCTGGTGCTGTGGCGGCCGGCCTTCTTCGGCGTCAAGCCGAGCCTGATCCTGAAGGGCGGCATGATCGCTGCCGCGGCGATGGGCGACCCCAACGCCTCGATCCCGACGCCGCAGCCGGTGCATTACCGGCCGATGTTCGGCAGCTTCGGCAAGGCGCTGAAGACCTCGGTGACCTTCGTGTCGCAGGCTGCGCTGGGCAACCCCGCGGTCGCCGCGCTCGGCCTGCAGAAGCGGCTGGTGGCGGTGAAGGGCTGCCGCACGGTGACGAAGGCCGACATGGTGCTCAACGACGCCACGCCGGCGATCGAGGTCGATCCCGAGACCTACGTGGTGCTGGCCGACGGCGAGCACCTTACCTGCGAGCCCGCCGCGGAGTTGCCGATGGCGCAGCGCTATTTCCTGTTCTGACCGAATCCCGGACACATCATGCCGATCAACAAAGAATCGCTCGAAGACTTCGTCATGCCCGACGCCGCGCCGGCGGTGCTGCTGATCGAGGCCCTCTACGACGGCGACGCGCCGGCGACCGAGGTGCTCGAGCTGGATTTCAGCACGCGCACCAGGAGCCGCCTGCGCGCACGGCTCGCCTCCGGCGCCGAGGCCGGCCTGTTCTTGCCGCGCGGCACCATCCTGCGCGGCGGCCAGAAGCTGCAGTCGCGCGACGGCCGCATCGTCGAGGTGCGCTCGGCGCCGGAAGACCTGCTCGAGGCGCGCTGCGCGTCCTCGCTGGCGCTGGCGCGCGCCGCCTACCACCTCGGCAACCGCCACGTCGCCGTACAGGTCGGGCGCGACGCCGGCGGCGACTGGCTGCGCATCCAGGCCGACCATGTGCTCGAGGGCATGCTGGTCGGGCTGGGGGCGCTGGTCAGCAGCCTGCGCGCGCCCTTCGAGCCCGAGGCCGGCGCCTATGCGCATGGCCACCAGCATCCGGGCGATGGCAGCGGCGCGCGCATCCACCTCATGGCGGGCCATTGAACATGCCTGCGGCGGTCGCCCCGCTCACGGCCGGCGCCGGGCTGCTGCCGCTGGTGCGCCTGCTGCAACTGGCCAGTCCGGCCCTGCCGGTGGGCGCCTACACCTACTCGCAGGGCCTGGAGTGGGCGGTGGAGAGCGGCGCGGTGCGCACGGAGGCGGACGCTGCGGCCTGGATCGGCGACCTGCTGCAATGGAGCCTGGCGCGCTTCGAGGCGCCGCTGCTGGCCTGCCAGCTTGCTGCCTGGACGGCAGGCGATGACGCCGAGGTGGCGCGCCTGAACGACGACTTCCTCGCCAGCCGCGAGACGGCCGAACTGCGCGCCGAGACGGTGCAGATGGGCTGGTCGCTGGTGCGCCTGCTGAGCGAGCTGGACGCTTTCGCCGCCTTGCCCGGCTGGCGTGCGCGCCTGCTGGCGATCGACACGCCGTGCTTTCCCTGCGCCTGGTCGGCGGCGGCCGCCGCCTGGCAGGTGCCGGGCGACCAGGCGCTGGCGGCCTACCTGTGGGCCTGGGCCGAGAACCAGGTGATGGCGGCGGTGAAGGCGGTGCCGCTGGGCCAGAGCGCGGGCCAGCGCCTGCTGGCCGCACTCGGCCAGCGCATCCCGCCACTGGTCGAGGCCGCGTGCAGCCTGCCCGAGGCGCAGTGGAGCAACTACACCCCGGGGCTGGCGATCGCCAGCAGCCGGCACGAAACCCAATACACGAGGTTGTTCAGATCATGAGCACGAGCATTCCCGATCACCGCGGCCCGCTGCGCGTCGGCATCGGCGGGCCGGTCGGTTCCGGCAAGACCGCGCTGACGCTGGCGCTGTGTCTGGCGCTGCGCGACAGGTACAACATCGCCGTCGTCACCAACGACATCTACACCGCCGAGGACGCTCAGTTCCTGGTGCGCAACGAAGCGCTCGCGCCCGAGCGCATCATCGGCGTCGAGACCGGCGGCTGCCCGCACACCGCGATCCGCGAGGATGCCTCGATCAACCTCGAGGCGGTGGACCGGCTCAACGCGCGCTTCCCTGGGCTGGACATCATCTTCGTCGAGTCCGGCGGCGACAACCTGGCGGCGACCTTCTCGCCCGAGCTGTCGGACCTGACGATCTACGTCATCGACGTGTCGGCCGGCGACAAGATTCCGCGCAAGGGCGGCCCCGGCATCACCCGCAGCGACCTGCTGGTGATCAACAAGATCGACCTCGCGCCGCTGGTGGGCGCCTCGCTCGAAGTCATGGACCGCGATGCGCGCAGGATGCGCGGCACGCGCCCCTTCATCTTCTCCAACCAGAAGACGGGGCAGGGGCTGGCCGACATCATCGACTTCATCGAGCGCCAGGGCATGCTGGTTGCCGCCTGAGCCACCGCACGCAACATCCATCTGCAGGAGAACACACCATGAAGACCCGCTCCGCGCTCGCCGCCGTCGCCCTTGCCACCGCATCGGGCGCCGCGTTCGCCCACCCCGGCCACGAATCGGCCAGCTTCTTCACCGGCTTCGCCCACCCGCTGGGCGGCCTCGACCACCTGCTGGCGATGCTCGCCGTCGGCTTGTACGCCGCGCATCAGCCCGGCGCCACGCGCTGGATGCTGCCCGCCGGCTTCGTGCTGGCGATGCTCGCCGGCGCTGGGCTGGGCGCGCTTGGCGTCGCGATGCCGGCGGTGGAGGCCGGCATCGCGGCCTCGGTGCTGGTGCTCGGCCTGTTGATCGCACTCGCCGCGCGGTTGCCGCTGGTGGCCAGCCTCCCGCTGGTCGCGGCCTTCGCGCTGTTCCACGGTCATGCCCACCATGCCGAGATGGGCGGCGCCAGCCTCGTGACCTACGCGACGGGTTTTGCGCTCGCCACTGCGCTGTTGCACGGCGCGGGCTACGCGATCGCGCACTGGATGCCGCAGACGCGTGCCGGCAATGCGATCAGGCGCGTTGCCGGTCTGGTGGTGGCAGGCGTGGGCGGCGCGATGCTCGGCGCCTGAGTGCGCAGCAGACGGGGCGCGCTCGGCCCCGTCTGCTGCCCGCCTGCGTCATTACGCCGTGCGGAACTTGCCTGACAGTTCCGCCAGTCCCATCGCCAGACGCTGAAGGCCGAAGGCCGCTTCGTCCGTCTGGCGCGACGTGGCCACCATCTCGTCCGTGCCTTGCGACACGTGTTCCACCCGGCCGGCGATCTCGCGTGCGGCGGCGGCCTGCTCCTGCAGCGCAAGCGTGATGGCGTCCACCGCCTCGGTGACCTGCGTGCTGCCCTGGCGCATCTCGTGCAGTTCGTCGCCCGCGCGCGAGGCGAGCGCCACGCCGGCCTGAACCCGTGACACGCCATGATCCATGCTGCTGCCGGCGGCGCTGGCCTTGGCCTGGATGGGGCCGATCATCGACGCGATCCGCACGGTGGCCGTGCTGGTGCGCTCGGCGAGCTTGCGCACCTCATCGGCGACGACGGCAAAGCCCCGGCCCTGTTCGCCCGCCCGTGCCGCCTCGATCGCGGCGTTGAGCGCCAGCAGGTTGGTCTGGTCGGCAATCTCGCGGATCACCGTCACGATGGCCGAGATCTCGCCCACCTGGCCTTCGAGCTCGCGGATGCTCGACGCAGTCTCGGACACCGAGGCGGCGATGCGGTGCATCTCGTCGATGGTGTCGCGGATGATGCGGGTGCTTTCCTCCGAGCGCCGCGCCGAATCCAGGGTCACGGTGCGGGCTTCGCTGGCGTTCGATTCGACCTGGTCGATCGACACCGACAATTGCTCGACCGCCGCCGCCATGCTGTTGGTGGCGGCCGCCTGCTGCTCGGCCGTGCCCGAGACATTGGCCGAGGCGGCGCCGAGCTCGCGCGACTGCCGCGACAGCTCGTCCATGTTGTGACGCAGCTCGCCGATGACCTCCTGCAGGTTGTTGCACATGATGCTCATCTGCGCCAGCAGCTGGCCGATCTCGTCCTCGCCGTCGACCGCCACCGGTCGGGCGAGGTTGCCGGCGGCGATGGCCTGTGCCGCTTCGCCCGCGGCGGCAAAGCCGCGACTCAGGCGGTGCAGCAGGCTCCAGCCCATCAGGGTGCCGACGCTGATGCCGAGGCCGAACAGGATCGCGTAGAGGATGAAGTCGCGCTCGTGCTGGGCCTCCGTCAGTCGCATTTCGGCTGCGGCTTTCACGGCGTGGTGTTCGCGCAGCGCGGCGAGCCCGGCGTGGGCGGCCGCGCCCTCGGTGCGCCGGGCGTCGAGCAGGGCCTGCAACGCGACCGGGCCGGTGTCGCCGGCTCGGATGCGTTCGGCGACACCGTCGAGCCGTCGCCACCAGGCCTGCAGGGGCTCTTCGAACGCGCGGGCCAGCGCCTGTTCGTCCGGTGCCGCCGCGATCCGGCCGTACTCGGCCCACCCGCGCTCGAGTTCGCTGCGGTTCGCGCGTGCGGCCTCGAGCTGTGACTGCGCGCTTGCCTGCGCGTTGCCGGGCAGGGCCTGCATCGCCAGCAGCAAGGCGGTGTGGCCGCCATCCAGATGCTCCGCCAGGGTGCCGAGCTGGAGCGCGGGGATCAGGTTGCCGCTGTAGATGCGGTCCTGACTGTCGCGAGCCTGCATCAGGCCGTACACACCGAGGGCGATCGACAGGTAGAACAGGGCGGTGGCGAAGCCGGCCCAGGCCCAAAACCGGTGCGAGATACGCACGCGTCGCCACTGCTGGCGCAGGGTCGCCAGCGTTCCCCGGCGGATGACGCTGCCTTCGTGCAGCGCCAGTGAGGCGTCCTGGCGCATGCGCGCATACAGCGCCTCGGCGGCCGCGATCTCCTGCGCGGCCGGCGCGGTGCGCACCGAATGGTAGCCGCCGCCCGGCAGCGGGTTCGCGTTGGCCCGCACCCAGTAGTGGTCGCCGTCCTTGCGCCGGTTCTTGACCAGCCCGCTCCACGGGCGGCCGCGCTTGAGCGTGGCCCACATGTCGCGAAACGCCTCGGCCGGCATGTCGGGGTGGCGCACCAGGTTGTGCGGCTGGCCCAGCAACTCCTCGCGCGTGAATCCGGAGATGCTGACGAAGGCGTCGTTGGCGTATTCGATGCGCCCCTTGGCGTCGGTACGCGTGACGATCGTCGTGCCTTCCGGGACCGGATGGTTGCGTTGAGTCACGGGCATGTTGATGCGCATGAGTCGGGTCTCCTTTGCGTGTCTCGACGCGGCCGGTGTTGATGAGGCCTGCGATTGTGCTTGTGGGGGGTTACAACGCGGTGGCAAGGCAGGGCGGCCGGAGCCATGTTTCGGCGAAATCGACTGCGGGGAGGGGGTGTCCGAAATGGAAACCCTGTGCCTCGACGCAGCCCAGTGCGTGCAGGCATTCGGCCTGACGGGCGTCTTCCACGCCCTCGGCCAGCGGGGTGAGTCCGAGGTTCTGCGCCATGGCGATGATCGTGCGCACGATGCCGTGGTCATTGCCGTTTTCCAGCATGTCGCGCACGAAGGAGCGGTCGATCTTCAGCGTATGCACCGGGAAGCGCTTGAGGTAGGACAGGGACGAATAGCCCGTGCCGAAGTCGTCGATGGCGAAGGCGAACCCGGCGTCGACCAGGGCCTGCGTGACCTCCATGGCGCAGTGCGGATCGCGCATCATGCTCGACTCGGTGAGCTCGATCTCGAAGTGCGACGGGGTCAGCCCGGCGGCGTCGATGATTGCCAGCGCGCGTGCGGCGAAATCCTTCTCGTCGATCTGGCGCGCGGAAACGTTGATGGCGACGCGGGGCGGCAGGGGCAAGCCGGCGTCGCGCCAGGCGCACAACTGGCGACAGGCCTCGGCGAGCACCCATTCGCCGAGGCGTACCGTCATGCCGCGTTCCTCGATGATGGGCAGGAAGTCCGCCGGCGACACCCAGCCCCATTCCGGGTCCTGCCAGCGCAGCAGCGCCTCGGCACCGGCGAGCGCGCCGTCGCCGATCAGAACCTTGGGCTGGTAGTGCAGCTGCAGCTGGTTGTTGCCCAGCGCCTGACCGAAGCGCTGCGCCAGCTCGAGGTCGCGCCGTAGGCGCTCGCCCATGTCCGGATTGTAGAAACAGTGGCCGCCGCCGCCGGCCTTGGCCCGGTACATGGCGATGTCGGCATGCTTGATCAGGTTCTGCGCACTCGTCGCATCGTCGGGATAGACCGCGATGCCGATGCTCGCGCCGAGCTGGAAGTCGGTGCTGCGCACGCCGACGGGTTTGCGCATCGCCGCCAGCAGGCGCAGGGCGATGGTTTCCGCGCCCTGGCGGTCGGTGTCCTCGGCGATCACGACGAATTCGTCGCCACCCAGCCGCGCGAGCAGCTCGTCCTGGCGCATCGTGTCGCGGAAGCGACGCGCAACCTCGGCCAGCACCCGGTCGCCGGCCTGATGGCCTTGCGTGTCGTTGATGTCCTTGAAGCGGTCGACGTCGATGAACAGCAACGCGAGGGGATGGCCCTGCGCGCGCGCGCGGGCAAGCTTCTTCTTCAGGTTCTCGCCGAAGTAGCTGCGGTTCGGCAGCTCGGTCAGGGTGTCGTAGTACGCGAGCCGCTCGATGCGGCCGTCGGTGTGCTTGCGCTCGGTGATGTCCTGCACCGTGCCGATCGCCCAGTGCAGCTGGCCCTCGGCGTCGCGGCAGAACTCTGCGCGCTCCTCCAGCCAGCGCGTCTCGCCGTCGATCTCGATCCGGTGCTCGACCACATAGGGCCGACCCCCGAGGGCGGCCTCCCAGGCGGCCCCGACACGCTCGCGGTCCTCGGGATGGACGCGCGCGAGGAAGTCGGCGTAAGTGACGCGCGTGCCTGCGGGGATCCCGAACAGGCGGTAGGTTTCCTCCGACCATTCGAGCGCCTCGGGGTCGGGGCCTTCGGGCTCGATGCGCCAGCTGCCGATGCGGGCGACGGCCTGGGCCTGACGCAGCAGGGCCTCGTTGCGGGCCAGCCGCTCCTCGGCCTGCAGGCGCAGCCATTCCTCATGGCTGATCTCCTCGATCACCATCAGTGCCCGGTCGCCCTGGTCGCCGAGGCACACCCGCTTGAGCGTGATGCGGGCGCGGCTCTGGGTCCGGCGGCGCACGAGCTGCAGCGAGAAGATCCGGTCGCGCACCGCCGTCCCGCCGCGGAGGACGGCGCGAATCGCCGCGTCCAGATCGTCGGCCCGCAGCACTTCGGCGAGCGGACGATTGAGCGGCACTGCGGAATCCTCGCCGAGCAGGTCGAGAAAGCGGCGGTTGCACGACTCGATGCGCAACTCGGGCGAGAGCACCAGGATGCCGTCGTGCATGCTGTCGAACACGAGTTCGGCGTAGTTCTTCAAGCCGAGGATGGTCTTGTCGCGGGCCTGGATGTAGGCGTCGATCGCCAGGCCCATGTCCAGCAGTACCACCTTGATGAAGGCCCGCATCGTCGCGATGAAGCCGTCGCGGTCGTCGCCGAAGTGCCCGGAGATGGTCGGCAGCAGGCCGCTCAGATACTTGGCGTAGGCGCCCAGGTACCACTCGGGTGCGAGGCCGACGCGCTGATGGACAAAGCCCACGCGCAGACGATGCTCGAAGTAGTCGCGACCGTAGTCGCCTGCGGTGAGTCCCTGGAAATAGGCCGACTGGGTGCGCTGCAGTTGCAGCAGCCCCTCGGCCTCGGGCAACAGGCGGCGCGTCTCCTCGAAGGCATACAGGTGGGCGTAGAAGCCACGGATGAAGTCTTCGGCGTGCTGGTTCAGCGTGGCGTGGACGCGGCGCAGGTGCAGCGCATCGGGTTCGCCGAATTCGAGAAATGCCTTGCGGCGGAGAATCTCGGCGTCTCCGAACTCTAGGAGTCTGCGCGGCAGAAGCCAAGCGTCGGTGAGTTAAGTCCTCCCGGGCGTTTCGGGGCCGGTAGACTGTCGAGATGACGAGCTATCTGCCCTATTGCCCGCAGCAGCAGATGCTGCTGCCCCAGGCGCTGCAGGAGTGGCTACCCGAAGGCCACTTGGCGTACTTCATCAGCGACGCGGTCGACGGGTTGGACCTGAGCGCGTTCCACGCCCGGTATGCCGGTGGCGGACCGCGCAACCAGCCGTTTCATCCGGCCATGATGGTCAAGGTGCTGCTGTATGCGTACGCCACGGGCGTGTTCAGTTCGCGCAAGATCGCGCGCAAGCTGCACGAGGATGTGGCGTTCCGGGTCCTGGCGGCAGACAACTTCCCGGCCCACCGCACGCTGAGCGACTTTCGCGCTGTCCATTTGAAGGAGCTGAGCGAGTTGTTCGTGCAGGTGGTACGACTGGCCCGCGAGATGGGGCTGGTCAAGCTCGGGACGGTGGCCATCGACGGCACCAAGGTCAAGGCAAACGCCAGCCGCCACAAGGCGATGAGTTACGGCCATATGGTGAAGGCGGAGGCCGAGTTGAAACGGCAGATCGAGGCGCTGCTCAATCGGGCCAAGGCCGCCGACGACGCCGAGCGGAACGAGCCCGAGCTGGATGTGCCGGCCGAGATCGCGCGGCGCGAGGCGCGGCTGACGGCGATTGCTGAAGCCCGGGCGCGGCTCGAGCAGCGCCAGCGCGAGGCCGATCAGGCGCGCGGGCGCAGCGACGATGACGACCGTCGCCCGCGCGGCGGTGACGGCAAACCGAAGGGCGGGCGCTACAAGCGCGACTTTGGAGTGCCCGAGGACAAGGCGCAGGAGAACTTCACGGATCCGGACAGCCGCATCATGAAGCGCGCCGGCGGCGGGTTCGATCCGAGCTACAACGCCCAGACGGCGGTCGACGAGACCGCCCACATCATCGTGGCGGCCGAACTGACCAACAACGCCAGCGACGCCGGGCAACTGGCGGGGGTACTGCAGGCCGTGCGCGACAACGTCGAACAACGACCGCGCCAGGCGCTGGCCGACACCGGCTACCGCTCGGAGCAAACGTTCCGGGAACTCGACGGGTGCGGGACCGAACTGGTGGTGGCGCTGGGCCGGGAAGGCAAGCGCCGACTCGGTTTCGACCGCGAACGCAATCCGCACACCGCACAGATGGCCGACAAGCTCGAGAGCGAGGCGGGCAAGAGCGCCTACCGAAAACGGAAATGGATCGCCGAACCGCCCAACGGCTGGATCAAGAACGTGTTGGGATTCCGGCAGTTCAGCCTGCGGGGCCTGGAGCGCGTCAAAGCGGAGTGGAAGCTCGTCTGTATGGCGCTGAACCTGCGCAGGATGAGCACATTGAGGACGGCATGACGGGAAAAGGGGGCAAACCTGTCCCCGTTGCCGTCCGGCATGCGCGCCGCGACGTCGCAAAGCAACTTAACCACGGCCTCAGTCTCTTGCCGCACCTCTCGGTTCGCCAATCGTTCTGCTAAAAAACACGCTCTGGAGTTCTGCCGCGCAGACTCCTAGCTCTCCAGCCTTCGCATCCAGGCCCGCATCGTCGATCTTCACGTCCTTCGGCTCCTCGAAAGGGACGAACAGCGTCCGCCGGCGATGTCGGCAGCTGGTGATGCAGGCCTCGCAATGCGAGGCCTGCATCTCTCGTTCGGGGAGTCGGGACCGCCTTTTTGAAGGCTTTTTCTGATTGCGGCGAGGGGCTATATACGAAGTCGGAACTTATAGTAATCGTCTATTCGGACGACTTTCCCACTGATGCTGCCCGGCCAGCCCGGTGGCGGCACGCAGCTTCGTGACGCAGGCGCGCTCGTTGGCGGGTGGGACAGACCTTCCTGGCCGTCGGCGCCGTATCATCTTGCGCATGCCCCCGCCCAGGAGATCGTGATGGACCTCGACGCTTTCGTTCGCGCCTTGCCCAAGGCGGAGCTGCACCTGCACATCGAGGGCTCCCTCGAGCCCGAGATGATGTTCGCGCTGGCGCGCCGCAATGGCGTTGCACTGCCATGGGACAGTGTCGAGGCCACGCGCGCGGCCTATGCCTTCAGCGACCTGCAGAGCTTCCTCGACCTTTATTACGCGGGTGCGGCGGCGCTGATCCAGGAGCGCGACTTCTTCGACCTGGCGATGGCCTACTTCGAGCGCGCGCACGCGGACGGCGTGGTGCATGCCGAGCTGTTCTTCGATCCGCAGACCCACACCGCGCGCGGCATCGCCTTCGAGACCGTGCTCGACGGCCTGGAGCGTGCGTGTGGTGAAGCCCAGGCGCGCTGGGGCATCAGCTCGCGCCTGATCCTGTGCTTCCTGCGCCACCTCAGCGAGGAGGACGGCCTTGCCACGCTGCAGCAGGCGCTGCCGCATCTGGCGCGCATCCACGGCGTCGGGCTGGATTCGTCCGAGAAGGGGCATCCGCCGAGCAAGTTCGTGCGCCTCTTCGCGCGCTGTCGCGAACTGGGCCTGCACATCGTCGCCCACGCCGGCGAGGAGGGGCCGCCGGCCTACATCGTCGAGGCGCTGGATCTGCTCGGCGTCGAGCGTATCGACCATGGCGTGCGTGCGGTCGAGGATCCGGCGCTGATGGCGCGCCTGGCGCGCGAGCAGGTGGCGCTGACGGTGTGTCCGTTGTCCAACGTGAAGCTGTGCGTGTTCCCGCGCCTGGAACAGCACAACCTGAAGCAGCTGCTCGACGCCGGGCTGAAGGTGACGATCAACTCCGACGATCCTGCGTATTTCGGTGGCTACATCGCGCAGAACTACGTCGACACGGCGCGCGCGCTGGGCTTGAGCCGGGTGGAGCTGAAGCGCATCGCGCGCAACAGCCTGGAGGCGAGCTTCGTGCCCGAAGCGCTGCGCCAGCCCTGGTTTGAGCGGCTGGACGCGCTGCCGGTCTGAGTCGTGCCTTACGGCGTGGCGGAATGGCGCTCAGGGCCAGTCCGCAAAGCTGCGGATCGTGTCCTCGCGCCGGTCGCTGTGCTGGCGGGTGATCTGGTTGCGGTAGCGCGCAGGGGTGCTGCCGGTGCGGATGCGAAAGAAGCGCGTGAAGTGCGTGGCGTTGCGGAAGCCGAGGTCGGCAGCGACCTGTTCGATGCTCAGGCCCGAGCGCACGAGCTGAAGGCAGGCCTCGTGGGCGAGACGGTCGTGCACCAGGTCGAGCGGGGAACGCTTGAGGGTGCGCACGCAGATGTCGTGCAGGCGGTCGTGCGACAGTCCGAGCGCTTCGGCATAGCGTCCGATGCGCCAGTGCTCCCGGAAATGCAGCTCGACCATGTGGCGAAAGCGCATCAACAGCGCGCCCTGCGTACTTGCCGACTGGCGGCCCGCGGCTTCCAGTCCGGACAGGCGCCAGCACTGGATCAGGATCACGCCGAGCTGGGCCGTCAGGAAGCGCCAGGAGGCGCCGTCCTCACGCCCCAGTTCGCGCTCGATCGCGCCGAACGCGTGGGCCAGATCATCGAACAGTGCGGCGTCGGGCTCGCTGCTGACGATCAGGGACTGTTCGGCCATGTAGCGCAAGGGTACGGATTCCGCGCCCTTGCCGATGGCGTCGACGAGCAACAGATCGGAGAAGTACAGCACCTGGGCCGGCGTACCGGCATCCAGGCGCAGGAAGTGCCGGGGCTGGACGGAGACGAGGACGCACGCGGGGCCGTTGATCTCCCGGTTGTCGTCGCCGACGCTCAGCATGGCGTGGCCCGAGGGCAGCAGGATGGCGGCGCGCGTGGGCCCGCCGCGTTCGTTCCACAGCGCATGCCGCCGCGGGCCGAGGGCGCTCGGGAAACGGCGCAGCACGGCGTTCGCCTCGATGTGGCGCCGGTAGTGGGCAGTATCTATCGTGGCCCGGGTGTGCACGTCGGCGGCTTACAGCGGATAGTCCTGCGGCTGCGTCTGCACGCTGATCCAGCGCAGCTCGGTGAACTCGTCGATGGCCGGCTTGCCGCCGAAACGCCCCCAGCCGCTGGCCTTCAGTCCGCCGAAAGGGATCTGCGCCTCGTCCTGCACGGTGGGACCGTTGATATGGCAGATGGCCGATTCGATGCGTTTGGCGACCTGCAGCGCGCGCAGGGTGTCGCGGCCGAAGATCGCCGCCGACAGCCCGTATTCGCTGTCGTTGGCGATCGAGATGGCTTCCTCGATGTCGTCGAAGCGGATGATCGCGGCGATCGGGGCGAAGGTCTCCTCGTGGTAGAGCCGCATCGTCGGCGTCACGTGGTCGACCAGGGTGGGCTGCGCGATGCTGCCGCTCACCTCGCCGCCGACCAGCAGCGAAGCGCCCTTCTGAACGGCGTCCGCGACCAGCTGATGGACGCGCTCCGCGGCTTCGGCGCTGATCATCGAGCCAAGCGGGCAATCCGTGGCGCCAGCGGTCAGCGTGCGCGCGTGGGCGGTGAGGCGTGCGATGAAATCGTCGGCGATGCGCTGGTCGACGAGGATGCGCTCGGTCGACATGCAGATCTGGCCCTGGTTGAAGAACACGCCGAAAGCCGCTGCCTTCACTGCCTCGTCAACGTCGGCGTCGTCGAGCACCAGGAGCGGCGCCTTGCCACCCAGGCCGAGCAGGCAGGGCTTGAGGTGGCGGGCGCAGCGTTCGGCCACCATCCGGCCGACGCGCGTCGAGCCGGTGAAGCTGACGCGGCGCACGGCCGGGTGGGCGATCAGTGCCTCGACGATCCGACCGGAGTCCTCCGGGGCATTGAGCACGACGTTGCACACGCCCGGCGGGAAGCCTGCGTCCCGCAGCACCTCGCCGATCAGGCGATGGGTGAGCGGTGACAGCTCCGAGCCTTTCAGCACGACGGTGTTGCCGCAGGCAAGCGGCATGGCGATGGCGCGCACGCCGAGCAGCACGGGCGCGTTCCAGGGTGCGAAGGCCAGCACGACACCCGCGGGCTGGCGCAGCACCATGGCGATCGAGCCGGGCCGGTTGGAGGGGATGATGTCGCCCTGCACATGGGTGACCATGGCGGCCGCTTCACGCAGGATGTCGGCCGCGAGCTGGCAGTTGAACCGGGCCCACGCTGCGGTGGTGCCGGTCTCGGCCAGGATGGCCGCCTCGAATCGATCCGAACGCGCGAGCAGGAGATCGGCCGCCGCATACAGCAGATGCTGGCGCTGCGCCGGCAGGACCTCACCCCAGGGAACGAAGGCCGCGGCGGCGGCATCGACCGCTGCGGTGGCGTCGGCGACCGAGGCCGCCGCGGCACGGGTCACGACTTCGCCGCTGACCGGGTTACGACAGTCGAACTGCGCATCGCCGGTGGCGGCAAGGTCGCGGTTGTTGATGAGGAGAGGGGCGAGCTGCATGGGTCTCCCGTTGTGGTCACTCGATCGGCACTTCATCTCTGCCGTGTATCGAGCAAAGGGGAAATCGGTGTTGCCTAAGTTGCTGTTGTACACGAACTCAGCCGTGAGTTCCCTGCGGTCCGTGTCCAGGTCGACGCAAATGATAGGCGATCGAGTCAGCCGAGCATCTAAACCAAAGTCTAATTTCCTAACATTCGGCTTCCGCTTAATTTCCCCTAAGGCTCGGTGTGCCGGTGTTCAAACCCGCACCCACACCTGGCGGAAAAAGTGTGCCGTATGTCGAGGGTTGCCGAACTCTCGAGACTAATAGGAAGGAGACACAAATGGCTTTGCTCAACAGAATGGATTGGTACGACCTGGCGAGAAGTACGAATTGGACGCCGTCGTACGTGACCGAGGACGAATTGTTTCCGCCGAAGCTGTCGGGCGAATTCGGTTTGCCGCTGGGTGCTTGGGAGAAATATGACGAGCCTTACAAGCAGACCTATCCGGAATACGTGAAGATACAGCGTGACAAGGACGCAGGCGCTTATTCGGTCAAGGCTGCGCTCGAGCGCAGCCTCATCTTCGAGAATTCGGATCCAGGCTGGAAGTCGGTGATGAAGGCGCATTATGGCGCGATCGCCCGTGGCGAATATGCGGCCGCCAGTGCCGAGGCACGCATGGTGCGTTTCTCGAAAGCTCCGGGCATGCGCAACATGGCGACACTGGGATGCATGGATGAGATCCGTCACGGCCAGATACAGCTCTTCTTCCCGCATGAGCATGTGTCCAAGGATCGCCAGATGGACTGGGCATTCAAGGCCTACGACACGAACGAATGGGCGATGATCGCCGCGCGCCATTTCTTTGACGACATCATGGTTAGAGATGCAATAAGCATTTCAATCATGCTGACTTTCAGCTTCGAAACCGGCTTCACCAACATGCAGTTCCTGGGTTTGGCTGCGGACGCAGCCGAAGCAGGCGACCACACCTTTGCCAACCTGATCTCGAGCATTCAGACCGATGAGTCGCGCCATGCCCAGATCGGGGGGCCGGCGCTCAAGGTGCTCATCGAGAACGGCCACAAGGCAGAGGCGCAGAAGCGCGTTGATGTCGCGCTCTGGCGGGCTTGGAAGCTTTTCTCCGTGCTGACCGGTCCGATCATGGACTACTACACGCCGCTTGAGCACCGCAAGCAGTCGTTCAAGGAGTTCATGGAGGAGTGGATCGTTTCCCAGTTCGAGCGTGCGCTCACCGATATGGGCCTGGATCTGCCCTGGTACTGGGACATCTTCCTCAAGGACATCGCCGACACGCACCACGGCATGCATCTGGGGGCCTATTACTGGCGTCCGACCCTCTGGTGGAACCCTGCCGCCGGTGTCACGCCGGATGAGCGCGCCTGGCTGGAGGAAAAATATCCCGGTTGGAACGACACCTGGGGCCAGTGCTGGGATGTGTTCATCGACAACGTGGTCGACGGCAACATGGCCATGACCTACCCGGAAACGCTGCCCTACGTTTGCAACATGTGTCAGCTGCCGATCGTTGGCACGCCGGGCAAGGGCTGGAGCGTGAAGGACTACCCGCTCGAGTACAACGGTCGCCTCTACCACTTCGGTTCCGAGGTCGATCGCTGGGTATTCAAGCAGGAGCCTGAGCGTTATGCCGGACATCTGAGCATCGTCGACCGCTTCCTGGCCGGGATGATCCAGCCGATGGATCTGGGCGGCGCGCTCAAGTACATGGATCTTGCGCCAGGCGAAATCGGCGATGACGCGCACAACTATGCGTGGGCCGAAGTGTACCGCGCGCTGCGTGCCGCCAAGAAAGCCAGCTGAGACACACCATTAAACCGGCGGGCGCAAACGCCGCCGGCTCATCAAGGAGACAAGATTTATGGCGCTATTTCCACTCACCTCCAATTTCGAGGGGGACTTCGTGCTGCAACTGGTGGCCGTCGATACCGAGAACACGATGGACGAAGTTGCCGCGGCCGCGGCCGTGCATTCCGTCGGTCGGCGTGTGAGGGCGCGCCCCAATTGCATCATGCGTGTCCGTCGCCAAGGGGCCGACGAATTTCTGCCGCGCACGATGAAGGTTTCCGAATCCGGCCTAAAGCCTACTGAAACCGTTGAAGTCATCTGGGAAGCGGCGCCGCACTGACGGCGTGGCATTCCTCACGACCTCGGAGAGAAGCATGAGCTTTACGAAAGTCTGCACCGTCGATGACCTTTGGGAAGGGGAGATGGAGTCGTTCACCGTCAATGGCCACGACATCCTGCTGGTCTGTGCTGAAGGTGGCGAAATCAAGGCCTTCCAGGGCATCTGCCCGCACCAGGACATCCCGCTTTCAGAAGGTAGGTTCGACGGCGAGAAGATCATCTGCCGTGCCCATCTGTGGCAGTTCGATGCCGTTTCGGGCAAGGGCATCAACCCGGATGACTGCGCGCTGGCGGAGTACCCGGTCAAGCTGGACGGTGATGACATCCTGGTCCGCACCGAGGGCGTGAGTCCTTTGTTTGCCCATAGCTGAGCCACACGAGCCGGCGAGCGCGGAATAGATGGAAGAGACGAGGAATACAAGATGAGCACATCGAATGCAGGGCAGGGCTATCACAACAACATGGTCGGCCCGGTGATGCGTGCCGGCGATCTGGCAATGGCAGTCATTGAGGCAGCGAAGGTCGACAACCCCAGCAAGGAAATTTTCGTTGACGACAAGCGCGCCTATATTCGGATTCATGCCGAACAGGAAATGATCCTGCGTCAGGAAACCATCGAGGAAGAGCTGGGGCGCCCGTTCAAGATCAATGACCTTGAGGTAGACCTGAGTTCGTTCGCAGGCCAGATCGAGAGCCTCGATAACGCCGTGCGCTTTTATTTCAACAAGACACTCTGAGTACTGATCGGGCCTTGCCTGACCGTAACTGATACCAAGAATCGAGGAGACAAGGAAATGTCCGAAGTCCAGCAACTGAAGCCGCTGAAGACCTGGAGCCACCTCGCCGCTCGCCGCCGCAAGCCGAGCGAGTACGAGATCGTCAGTGCCAATCTGCACTACAACGATCGTGATCCGAACGCGCCCTACGAGCTCGATCCCGACACGTTCGTGAACACCTGGTACAAGAAGCATACTTTCTCGACCCCGCTCAAGCATCAAGACTGGAACGCCTTCCGCGATCCGGACGAAGTGGTCTACCGCACCTACAACATGATGCAGGACGGCCAGGAGACGTACGTTTTCGGCCTCTTCGACCAGTTCAATCAGCGTGAGCATGACAAGGCGCTCGATTCGCGCTGGGCCGGCTCGCTGGCTCGCTTCTACACGCCGTCGCGCTATCTCTTCCATGCCTTGCAGATGGCCTCGGCCTACGTGGGGCAGATGTCTCCAGCCAGCACCATCACCAACTGCAATTACTTTCAGATGGCCGATAGCCTGCGCTGGCTGAGCCACACGGCGTATCGGACCCAGGAACTGTCCACGGTCTTCACCGACAAGGGCTTCGGCATGGACGAGCGTCGCTATTGGGAGCAAGACCCGGCCTGGCAGGGCTTCCGCGAACTGATGGAAAAGACGCTGACAGTGTGGGATTGGGGTGAGGCGATCATCGTGCTCAACCTCGTTGCCAAGCCGGCCATTGAGGAAAGCGTGCTGCGCAAGCTGGGCGATTCGGGGCGTCACAACGGCGATACCCTGCTCGGGCTGCTCACCGACGTGCAGTTGATCGATTCGGCCCGCCACCGCCGCTGGGTGAGTGCGTTCGTGAGGATGGCGCTCGAGACACCGGGCAATCAGGGGCTCATTCAGGGCTGGATCACCAAGTGGGAGCCGCTCGCTGACAAGGCCATCGAGGCCTATTGCTCGCTGCTGCCTGATGTCCCGGACGCTGCCGGATCCGCAAAGTCGGCAACGCGTGATTTCCGTCGCTCTCTCGGGCTTTAAAGGACGCTGCTGCTTTCAGACTTCGGGACGCAGCGGTGGTCCTGAGGCAACTCTGTTCGTGACCGAGGGCGCTATGAGCGATCAGGCAAGAATCACCAATAAGAAGGACGGCAGCACCTTTGTACACAACGCTGGTGACACTGTGCTGCGTGCGGCACTGCGTGCCGGCGTAGGGATGAGTTATGAATGCAACTCCGGGGGCTGCGGCGGCTGCAAGTTCGAGTTGATTGAAGGGGAAGTCGATACCCTGTGGGCCGAGGCACCAGGGCTCAGCGAGCGTGACAAGCAGCGCGGGCGGCATCTGGCCTGTCAATGCATACCACGCGGCGACATCACCATTTCCGCGCCCTGCGCGACAGAGTACGCTCCCCCCCGCCCGCCGCAACGCCAGTCCGCGCGCTTGGCCGCGGTGCGGGACATAACGCATGACATCCGCGAATTCCGTTTCGTCGCGGCGGTCGGGGCCAACTTCCTTCCGGGCCAGTATGCAATGCTCGATCTGCCGGGCGTGAACGGCTCGCGAGCCTATTCTCTGTCGAACACGGCGAACGCCTCGTCCGAATGGCACTTCCAGATCCGCCGGGTGCCGCACGGTAGTGGCACCAAGGTCTTGTTCGATCGTCTTGCGAAAGGCGACGAGGTCGGCCTTGATGGACCCTATGGCGTTGCCTATCTACGCACAGACAGCGCGCGCGACCTCGTTTGTGTCGCTGGCGGATCGGGACTGGCACCGATGATTTCCATCGCAAGGGGCGCAGTCGAAGCCGGGATGCTGGGCGAGCGGATGCTGTATTTCTTCTACGGCGCCCGTACGGCGCGCGATGTGTGCGGCGAAGACATGCTGGCGTCCCTGGAAGGGTTTGGTGACCGAATCCGTTTCATTCCGGTCGTCTCCCAGCCGGGCGAGGGCGAGCAATGGACAGGCGCGACCGGTTATGTCCACGCTCAGCTTGAGTGCGTGCTGCCTCAGCCACTCTCTAATTACGAGTTCTATTTCGCTGGTCCGCCTCAGATGACCCAGGCGCTGCAGGAATTGCTGATGATCGGTCATAAGGTCCCTTTCGGGCAGATCCATTTCGATCGCTTCTTCTGAGCGAGGCAGTACCCTTGCCGCATTGGTAACCCCCAATAACAACGAGAGACAAAACCCATGTTGAGAATGAAATTGGCCATCGGGCTTGCAGCCGCCCTGTCGGCAACGATTCCGGTTGCGCATGCGACCGATGTGTTCAACCTTGAGGGTTTCGGTGCCATCTCGCGGGCGATGGGCGGTACGGCTACCGCGCACGACGTCGGGCCCGCTGGCATGCTCACCAACCCGGCGACACTTTCGTTGGAGCAGAGCGATCGCCAATTGATGCTCGGTCTTGATCTCGTCAGCACCGATATCGATGTACTGAATCAGCGTACGGGTGAGCGTGCCAGCTCTGGTTCGCACAGCAACAACCGGGGTCCCTACCTTGCTCCGGCGCTTGCCTTCACGCAGCGCTTCGGGGATCTGGTCATTGGCCTGGGGGCGTTTGCCCGTGGTGGATTGGGGACCGAGTACGGTAGTGGCAGTTTCCTTTCGCGCAGTACCGGAGGGAGCGATACCGGCCTGGATAACTCGAGCCGCCTGCTGGTGCTCGACATCCCGCTGGCCGCCAGTTACCGCGTCACCGAGGCACTTACCGTCGGCGCCAGCGTTGACGCAATCTGGCAAGGGCTGAATCTCGACCTCTTGCTTGGCGCCGACCAGGTCGGCAGTCTGATTACGCAGGGTCGGGCTACAGGGGGGCTGGTTCCCACACTGGGCGGCATTCGCGGGCTGGAAGGCGCGCACTTCAGCCTGACCAAGAACCGGATGCTCGATAGCGGCGTGGATGCGTGGGGTATTTCGGGCCGACTCGGGTTGCTCTACCAACTGACGCCGGCGACGCGTCTGGGGGTGGCCTATACGCTGAAGAGCCGCGTCGGTGATATGGAGGGCGATGCGACATTGACGGCAGTGTCGAGTGCCGGTGGTCACATCCCGCTGAGGGGCAGCATCAAGATTCGGGACTTCCAGACGCCGGCAAAGCTGGATCTTGGCGTCAGCCAGCAACTGACCGAAAGGTGGCGCGTTGCGATGGACGTTTCCCGTGTCTTCTGGAAGGACGCCATGAAGGACATCAAGGTCGCTTTTGTAGCCGACATGGGCGGGAATCTGGACATACGGCTGCCGCAGAACTATCGTGACCAGACGATTGTGGCGCTGGGTACTGCCTACCAGCTGTCGCCGGAATGGACCTTGCGTGCGGGGGCACGTTTCGCCTCGCAGGCCCTGCGCGGGAACACCTTGTTTGCGGTCATCCCGGCCACGCCCACCAAGCACCTTTCGTTCGGTTTCTCATATGCGGTTTCTCCGCGCGATCGCATCGACTTCGCTTACTCCCACGCACTCAGGGAAAAGCTATCGAATGCGACACTGCCGAACACTTCTGCGCCGATCGAGGTCAGACATTCGCAAGACAATGCGACGCTCAATTACACGTTGAGCTTCTGAGCAGACGATTGGTTGAGCAAGTCGAGCGACAAAAGCGAGGCAGACCTCGCTTTTGTCGCTCGACCCGTGTGCATTAGCTTCCTTGACTAGCGTTATGCCTTCATGTCCAAAAATTCACGCTTCGTCATGATTCGGCGAGGGACATCGGTAAAGGGCGTCGAACTTGCAGACGATGACTCGAGCGACGTCATGCGGCAGAAGCTGGCTCGAATCATCCTTGATTCGATGTACCAGTTTCTTGGCTTGCTCGACGTCGAAGGGAATGTGATCGAAATCAACCAGGCCGCGCTCGACGGGGCGGGTCTCAAGTTGGACGAGGTCGTCGGCAAGCCTTTCTGGGAGGCGCGCTGGTGGGCGTCGTCTGAAGAGTCCCGCTGCCGGGTGCGGGCGATGGTCGCTGAGGCTGCCATGGGCCGCTTCGTTCGCTGCGACATCGAGGTCTACGGCGAATCCAGCGGCAGCCGAACGATTGTCGTGGACTTCTCCCTCACGCCCATTTTCGACGATGCGGGGCAGGTCGCCTTCCTCTTGCCCGAGGGGCGCAACATCTCGGAAAAGATTGCGATCGAGGCGGAGCTGACCCGGCGTAACAACGAGGTGCGCGGAGCCCTCGACAAGCTGCTCGAGATCGACGGCTACAAGACCAAATTCTTCGCCAATGTCAGTCACGAATTGCGAACGCCGCTGACCCTGATTCTTGGGCCGGTCAACCAATTACTGCAGTCTTCGAGCGGAATTTCGGCGCGCGAGCATTTCCGCCTGACGACAATCAAGCGTAACGCTCAGGCGCTGCTGCAGCAGGTCAATGATCTTCTGGACTTGGCACGCATCGACGCCGGGGAAATGCCCCTGGTTTACTCGCATACCGACATTGCCGGGGCGCTGCGAGAGGTGGCCGATGGCTTCGTGGGGGTGGCGGAAGAGAGGAAAGTCAGCCTTTCGTTTGCGGGCGAGGAGGCAGTCTACGCTGATGTCGACCGGGCGAAATTCGTTCGAATTGTGCGCAACTTGCTCTCAAACGCATTCAAATTCACCCCCCCAGGAGGGCGGATTCGCTGTTCGGTCGAGCGCTTGCCGGGGGACCGGAGCCTGCTCAGCATTCAGGACAGTGGCCCCGGCGTCCCCGACCACCTGAAACGTCCGATTTTCGATCGTTACGCCCAAGGCGCTGACGAGCTCTCGTCCAAGGGCAGCGGACTCGGGCTCAATATCGTCAAGGAGTTCGTCGAGCTGCATCGCGGCACGATTGCGGTGCTCGACGCGCCCGAGCGCGGCGCGCTGTTCCAGGTCGAGTTGCCGCTTTGCGCACCCTCCGGGGCCTTCGTGCGGACGCGGGATGCTGGTTGGGCGCCAGCACTCCCCAGCGCCGAATTATCGCGGAACAGCGAGCCGCCGAAACTGCCCCAAAAGGCGGGCACTCCGCACATTCTGATCGTGGAAGATAATTCCGACGTACGCCAGTTCCTGTATGACGTTCTGGCCGATGACTATCGGGTGACCCCTGCCGAAAGCGGTCAGGTTGCGCTGGATCTTCTTGCCGCCAATCTGCCCGACCTCATCATTACGGATTTGATGATGCCGGAGATGGACGGGGAACGTTTCGTCCGCGAACTGCGCCGCCGGCAGGCCTCGCACATCCCTGTTCTGGTGCTTTCGGCCCGCGCCGATGATGCGTTGCGCGAGACGCTACTCGAGGAGTTTGTGCAGGATTACCTGACCAAGCCTTTTTCGCCCCAGGAGTTGCGCGCTCGCGTGCGAAACCTGGTGACCGTCAAACGTACGGTTGACATTCTCCAGAAGGAGCTCAACTCGCAGGCATCGGATATCAGTGAGCTGACGAATGGGCTGATCGCTAGCCGTAAGTCACTGCAGGAAGGCCTGCGTGCCTTGCAGATCTCCGAGCGCCGCTGGCTGGGTTTCTACGAAAATACGGCCGTCGGCATTGCTCTGGTGGATGCAGAAGGCAAGATCATGATGGCAAATCCTGCGTTGCAGCAAATGCTGGGCTATGGCCCGCACGAGATATTCGGCGTCTCGCTTGTCGATATCAGCGAGGCGGAGGAAAGGGCGACGACGCGCAAAAAGGTCGGCGACCTGCTCGCGGGACGGCGCGGGAGCTACCAGTTGCAGAAGCGCTATGCGCGCAAGGACGGCAGCTTTCTGTGGTCCAAGGTCTGCGCATCGGTCATTCCGGGTGTCGATCGAGAAGGGCCGAAAATTGCAGTGATCGTCGAAGATCTTTCTGCGCAGAAAGCGGCCGAGGATGCGCTGGCCGCAACGCAGGTCGACCTTGCGCGGGTGTCGCGCTTGACGACGATGGGCGAACTAGTCGCCTCGATCGCCCATGAAGTCAATCAGCCGCTGGCGGCGATCATGACCAACAGTGATGCTGCACTGCGCTGGCTGGAGCGTGAAGAGCCGAATCACGACGAAGTGGTCGCCGCGTTGCAGCGGGTGCGTCGTGATGCTGCCCATGCGGGCAGTGTCATCAGGCGTATCCGTGGTTTCCTGAAGAAAGAGGGCCTGAAGCGGGAACACGTGAATATTCCTGGGATGGTCGATGCTCTCGTGCAGATGCTGCAGCGGACACTGCAGCAGGCGAATGCCCGCGTGCAAGTGCATGTCGCGCCGCAGCTGCCGCAGTTGCTGGGCGATCAGGTGCAGTTGCAGCAGGTGCTGCTTAACCTGTTGATCAATGCGATCGACGCCATGCGCAATCAGGATGGTCGCGCGCGATGCATCGTCGTTGAGGTTCAGCCTGGCGACGATGGGAGCATCCTGTTTTCGGTTGAGGACTCCGGGCCGGGTGTGCCCGTCGAGATTACGCACACAATCTTCGACCCGTTTCATTCGACCAAGAGCGATGGGCTTGGGATGGGATTGGCAATCAGCAGAACGATCGTCGAGAACCATGGCGGGACGCTGTGGCTCGATGCTTCGGCGGCGACAGGTGCGCGCTTCGCGTTCCGCATTCCGGCGCAGACGTCATGAATGCCGTGGCGATTACAACGCCCACGGTCTATGTCGTCGATGACGACGTGTCCGTCCGCGAGTCGTTGAGCAGCCTGCTCCGCGCCGAGGGCATGCGGGTCGAAGTGTTCGCGTCACCACTCGATTTTCTGTCGCTCGAGCGGCTCGAGGACTTCGCCTGCGTGGTGTTGGATGTGCGTATGCCCGGGCTCGACGGCTTATCGCTACAGGATGAACTGGCGCATCGCTGCTGGGACGTGCCGATCATTTTCATTACCGGGCATGGTGACGTGCCGGATGCGGTACGGGCCATGAGGGCTGGTGCGATCGATTTTCTGAAGAAGCCCTTCGAGGATGTCGCCCTCATGCAGTCAATCACCGCCGCGCTTTCCCGCGTGAGCAGTGCATTTCATGAAAGACTGGAAATCGCGGACCTGCAGTCGCGCTACGACCAGCTAACGCCGCGGGAGAAAGAGGTGCTTGTCCTCGCGATGAAGGGCAGTCCGAACAAGGTCATCGCGCTTGACCTGGGGATTTCGGAGAGCACGGTCAAGGTCCATCGCCACAACGTCATGAGCAAGATGCGGTTCCGTTCCTTGCCGGAGCTTGCGCTGGCCGTGCAGCGCTTGAAACAAGAGAGTAACTAGCAGGGTGATGAAAAAGTCCGTGAACGACCTGATGAGCTGCTTGTCATAGAAACGTCTCCAGATCCCTTGTACAGCAACGATGCGCGGCCAACTCGACCCCCAGTCCTCGATATTCCACTACCTCTCGCCGGAATCGCGTGTGCCGACGGATCATCCGCTGAGACGGGTGAAGCGTTTGGCGGACCGTGCCCTGGCCGCTATTTCTGCGGAGTTGGACGCGTTGTATTCGTCGGTCGGCCGCCCGTCGATTCCGCCGGAGCGACTGCTCAAGGCGCAATTGCTGATCGCGCTGTATTCGGTTCGTTCGGACCGGCAGTTCTGTGAGCAACTCGACTACAACATTCTGTTCCGCTGGTTCCTCGACATGGATCTCGAGAGCCCGACGCTGGATCAGTCGAACTTCAGCCGACTTCGTGAGCGCCTCGTGGCGACCGACGTGGCCCGCCGCTTTTTCGACGAGGTCGTCAATCTGGCCCGAAAGCAGAAGCTGCTGTCTTCGGACCACTTCACCATGGATGGGACGCTGATCGATGCCTGGGCCTCATTCAAGAGTTTCAAGCCCAAGGATGGCACCCCGCCCAAGGACGGCGATGACGGCACTGGGATGGTCGACTTCAAAGGCGAGAAGCGCTCGAACGCCACGCATCAAAGCACGACCGATCCCGAGTCCCGACTCATGAGAAAAGGCAACGGTCAGCCGGCCAAGTTCAGCTATGGCGGGCATGTGCTCATGGAGAATCGCAATGGGCTGTGCGTCGATATCCTCATCACGGAATCGACCCAGGCCGAGCATCGTGCCGCACGTCAGCTGCTCACTCGCGCACGACGACGGCACATTCACCCCAAGACGCTCGGCGCCGACAAGGGCTACCACGTGAAGGAGTTTGTCGGGCACTTGCGCGAGCATCTGGTGCGACCGCACATCGCACGCATCAAGGATCGGAAGGCACCCGGCCTCGATGGACGAACTACCCGGACCAAGGGCTACCGAGTCAGCCAGCGCAAGCGAAAGCGCGTCGAGGAGATCTTCGGTTGGCTGAAGACGATCGGCGGATTGCGAAAGACCCGTTTCATCGGCCAGGCGAAGACGCAGATGGCGGCCTTCATTTCCGGTGCCGCATACAACTTGCTCCGAATCGCGAAGTTGAGCGTTTCGGAGGTGAAGGCATGAACGGGCATGAACGGGCATGAACGGGCATGAACGCAGGCGCGCAATAGGAGCTCTGCGGTCGCCGTTGTGGCCAAAAGGGCAATTCGAACGTGGTGCGAAAGCCATTCCGGAGAACGATGTCACGATGAAATTCGACCTGAACCTCATTGTTGGCGCAGTGCCGCCGGACTCTGCATCAGCCTGCTAACTTTCCGGCTGCGCTCGGGCTTACGGCCCGCCGGGTTTGGGTGGTAACAGCGCGCCGACAACCTCTCGCCGTGAGAGGCTGTCGGCGTGCATTTCGCAGGCCGCGGCTGGGCGCGGCGGCAATCGGTCAGAACGGGTAGGGGCGCGGCGCGTGCTGCAGCGTGATCCACTGCGCGCGGGTGAACTCCTCGATCGCCCATTCGCCGTTGAAGCGGCCCATGCCGGAGTTCTTCTCGCCACCGAACGGCGCGTTCGGCTGGTCGTCCAGGGTCATGTCGTTGATGTGCGTCATGCCGACCACGATGCCACGGGCAAAGCGCACGCCGCGCTCGAGGTTGGCGGTGAACACCGCGCTCGACAGGCCGTATTCGGACTGGTTGGCCAGTTCCAGCGCGTGCGCCTCGTCGCGCGCCTTGATGATCGGCAGCACCGGGCCGAAGGTCTCGTCGATGGCGATGGACCACGTCGGGTCGACATCGGCGAAGACATGCGGCGGGACGATGTTGCCCTGGGCCTCGCCGCCCACCACCAGGCGGGCGCCATCGCGCTTGGCACGCTCGATGCGAGCGAGCACGTCGTCGCGCTGCTTCGCGTTGATCAGCGGGCCGATGACGGTGGCGGGGTCGGCCGGATCGCCGAACTTCAGCCCCTCGACGCGCTGCTTCACCTCGGCCACGAAGGCGTCGTACACCTTGGCGTCGACGATGACGCGGTTGGTGCTCATGCAGATCTGGCCCTGGTGCAGGAAGCGGCCGACCACGGCGGCGTTGGCGGCGACGGCGATGTCGGCGTCGTCGAGCACGACCAGCGGCGCATTGCCGCCGAGTTCCAGCGCGACGCGCTTGATGTGGCGACCGCCGGTGGCCAGGCGACCGACGCTGCGGCCGACTTCGGTCGAGCCGGTGAAGGAGATCAGGCTCGGCACCGCGTGGTCGACGAAGTGGTCGCCGATCTCGCTACCGGCGCCGACGACGACGTTGAACAGTCCGGCGGGCAGGCCGGCCTCCTCGTAGATCTTCGCCAGCAGCAGGCCGCCGGTGACCGGCGTGTCGCTGGCGGGCTTCACCACGACGGCATTGCCCAGCGCCAGCGCCGGCGCCACCGAACGGGCGGTGAGGTGGAAGGGGAAGTTCCACGGGCTGATGACGCCCACCACGCCGAGCGGCGAGCGATAGACACGGCTTTCCTGGTTCGGCACGCCGGCGGCGAGGATGCGGCCCTCGACGCGGCTGGGGAAGGTCGCCGACTCCATCGTGATGCGGCGTGCGCTGTCCCACTCGATCAGCGCCTTCAGGCGCGTGCTGCCCGATTCGCGCACGATCCATTCCTGCACTTCGGCGGCGCGGGCGACGAGGAGGTCGGCAGCGCGGCGGATGACGTCGGCGCGCTCCTCGGGCAGGCGTGCGGCCCATTCGCGCTGGGCGCGGGCGGCGGCGGCATAGGCGTCATCCACGTCGGCGACGTTGGCCAGGCGGATGTCGGCCAGCTGTTCGCCGTTGAACGGGTTGGTGTCGACCAGGCGGCGCTCGGAGCGCCCGGCGCGCCATTGGCCGGCGATCGGCTGCAGGTCGAAACCGGTGTAGGCGGGGGGATTCTGGGTCGTCATGAGGTTGCGCTCCGTATTCAGATGTTGATGCCGCACTTGCCCGGGGCGAGGATGCCGTTCGGGTCGAGGGCGCGCTTGAGGGTGCGTTCGAGATCGCGTTTGACCGGGCCGTAGGACTGGGCCACGCGCTCCTGGAAGGCCGTGTTGACGCGGTACACCGCGTAGCCTTCCTTCTCGAACTCGTCGAGCAGTTCGCTGAAGCAGGCGTTGGCGCGCGCGGTCTCTTCGGGGTTGCTGCGGTCGAACAGCACGTCGATGACGTGGTGCATGTCGCGCCAGCCGACGATGAACTCACCCACGTAGTCGAGGCCGTGCTTGTTGAGGATGGTCTTGGCGAGCTTCATCTGCTTCTCGCACTCGCTGCCGCGCGCCTGGCTGACGGGGGCGAACCACATCGAGCCACCGCCTCCGCGCCAGTTGTAGAGGCCGAATTCCTGCAGGTTGGGCACGCCGGACATCAGCTGCGCGCGGTACTTGAAGGGCTGGGTGTCGCCCGCGTCCTCCTGGGTGATGATGCGGCCCTTGCCGGCCTTCTTGATCACGTCGGTGACGATCTTCCAGTTCACCTCGACCTGCTCGGGCGTGCCGTACAGGGCGGCATACACGTTCCAGGCCCCGAGGTGCTTGTCCTTCTGGATCTGCTTGAGCACCGAATCCGGCGTGGCGCCCGGGGTGCTCATGTAGTCGGAGCGGCGGGTATTGCAGGTGGCGGCTTCCCACAGCGTGCCGGCGATCACCACCGAGTTCGGAATGATCTGGGCGATGCGCAGCGGGCGCAGCATCTCGACGATGTCGCTGATGTCGGACTCTTCGTCGAACTGGATCTCGAAGGGCTTGAACACCGGTGGCTTGGGCATCAGCCAGAAGCCCATCTTGGTGCAGATGCCGTAGTTCGACTGCGTGAACATGCCGTCGAGGGTCGGGCCGTAGCCCCACTTGAACACCTGCCAGGCCTTGTCGCCCTTGACCGAACCCATGCCAGTGCGCAGCACTTCGCCGTTGGGCAGCACGACTTCCATGCCGCACTGCATCAGGAAGTGCTCGCCATACGGGGTGTAGCCCACGCCGCGATCCATGGTGTTGCCGAGCGGGCCGGCAATCGCCGACGGTGCCGAGAACGACAGCATCAGCGGCAGCTTGTTCTCCTCGATGTAGTCGTAGAGCTGCTGGTAGGTGACGCCGGGTTCGACCAGCGCAGTGCACAGCTCGGGGTCGACGTGGAGGATCTTGTTCATCAGTCGCAGGTCGAGGATGACCTGGCCGCGCTCGACCGGGGCGGCCGAGCCGTAGCCGAAGTTGCGGCCGGTGGAGATCGTCCAGATCGGCACCTTGTAGGTGTTGCAGACGCGGACGATGGCCTGGATCTGCTCGACGGTGGTGGCCAGCAGCACGGCCGACGCGGCGTGCTCGGCGGTATCGACCGCCATCATGATCTTGCCGTAGGGCAGCAGCTTGTCGGCGGTGGTCAGCACCTTGTCGGCGCCGAGGATGGCGGTGAATTCCTGGATGGCTGCATCGAAATCACGCTCGGAGACGTTTTTCGGCAGGACGCTGTACTTGCTCATGAGGGCTCCGTTCAGATGATGCAGGTGAAGGACATGTAGGAGATGCCGTCCGGCGTGTAGGCGGCGCCGGCTGCGCCGTCGTCTGCGGCGCCAGCAAGCAGCGCGGGCTGGCTGTGTGCCTGCGCGACCGCCAGTTCGCCAATCCGTGCGGCCCAGCCGGCGGCGCCGGCTTCGGCACTGAGGCGGTGATGGCTCATCGTGAGGACGCTGCCTCCCGCGTCGCGAATGCGGTCGAGTACCAGCATTGCGGTGGCCGAGTCGGTCAGGCCGACGATGGCCGTTGCCTCGCCGGCCGCGGAGGCGTGCAGAGCGGTGAGTGCGGCCGGGTTGCGGTCGCCGATCGCGTGGGGTGGCAGCAGGGTCGCCGTCGTTCCGGCGGTTGCGCGCTCGACGCCACGCACGAAGGCGGCATCAAGAGGATGTCCGGCGGTGACCGGCAGCACGCGCTGCCTATGCGGGGAAGCCGCGCCGGGGGAGCCCGACCGGGCCCCGTCGCCGGCGTGGGCCGCCGCTGCGATGGGGGCAGCGACGCCCGCCGCTGCGATCGATTTCAGTACTTCGCGTCGCTTGGCATTCATGGCTTTGATCTCCATCAATTCCTGGCGGCGCTCTTCGACAGATACTCCGCGACCGCCTGCAGCGTGTCGTCGTCGACGTCGGTCACGCGAAAGGCTGGCATCGCGTTCAGGCCCGAACGCGCGATCGTCGTGAAGATGGCCGGGGGCAGGCCACGGCCGAGCAGCACGGGACCGATGCCGGCCTCGTGGCAGCGGGCACAGACCTTCTCGTAGAAGCGGCGTCCCTTGTCCTGGTCGGCTGCCGTGCCGGCGGCCTGTGCCGAGGCGGCGAAGCCGAGCGCGAGCAGGATGGCGCCACCTGCCGCGCGCAGGGCAGAGTGCGGTTTGAAAGCGTTCAAGTTCTTGTCCTCTGTTCAGGGGCAATGGCTGGCGGCCGCCGGACATGGGGTCGCGACAAGCCGAACCGGCCAGGCGGTCGTAATGGGGTTTTTTTGTTATGGGATGACTTCGTCGGAAGTGCAACGAAGACAGGGCCGAGCGAGACTGCGCGACGCTTCGTTCGCGTCACGGCGTCCTGATACTGCAGGTGCTGCAGTGGAACGTCCCTGAGGGCAGGGGATGCTTTTGACAGGCCTGCCGGGATAAGACTCTAACGGCGGCCTTTCAGCCAAACAATATCGTTTTCTGGGTTAATTTGACCGTTTATTGGGTGAATGGGCGGCGTCTCTGCCCTCAGCCCGGGTGCGCACCCAGCGCACGATGTCGGCGGTGCCCATCGCACCGGCCTGGCGCGCGACCTCGCGTCCGCCGCGGAACAACACCAGTGTCGGGATGCTGCGGATAGCGAAGCGCACGGCGATGGCCTGTTCGGCTTCGGTGTCGAGCTTCGCGACCCGGACCTGCGGCTCGAGCTGGCGGGCAGCCTCGGCGAAGGCGGGCGCCATCATCCGGCAAGGGCCACACCACGGCGCCCAGAAGTCCACCAGCACCGGAATGTCGTTGCGACCGATATGGCGGTCGAAGCTGGCGGCAGTCAGTTCCAGCGGTTCGGCGCGGAACACCGGCTGCTTGCATTTGCCGCAGGCCGGCGCGTCCGTCAGGCGGTCGGCGGGGATACGATTGACGGCATCGCAGTGCGGACAGACGAGGTGAAGAGCGTCGCTCATGCCGGGGCTCCTTTGATCAGGTTCTGCTCATGTATGGCCGCCGGCCGGGGATTCAAGAGGCCGTGCGAACCTTGGGGCCGATCCGTGTCCAATCCTCAGTCACCCTTCAGGAGCCCGTGCCCATGAATTCTCCCCGCATTGTCGTGATGGCCGGCAGCAGCCGGCGCGAGGCGCTGTCGCGCAAGGTGGCCGCTGCGTGTGTCGCGCCGCTGGCGGCAGCTGGCGCCGACGTCGACCTGGTGGAACTGGCCGATCATCCTGCGCCGCTCTACAACGGCGATCTCGAGGTGGAGTCAGGGTTGCCCGAGGGCATCGTCAGCCTGCAGCGGCGACTGGCGGCCGCTGACGGGCTGCTGGTGGTGAATCCGGAATACAACGGCTCGATCACCCCGCTGCTCAAGAATGCGCTCGACTGGTGTTCGCGGCCCAACCCGGCGGACCGTGCGCGCTCGGGCGGCGCGGTGTATGCGGGGCGCGCCGCGGCAGTGGTCGGCACCTCGCCGGGGGCGCTCGGCGGCATGCGCGTGCTGTTCCACGTGCGCGACATCCTCGGCTATCTGGGCATGCAGGTGATCCCTCAGCAGCTCGCGATCGGCAAGGCGGGCGAGGCGGTCGGCGACGATGGGTGCCTGCGCGATCCGGCGCAGCGCGAAGCGCTCGACAAGCTGGCGCAGGCGCTGGTGGATACCGCGCGACGGCTGCGTCGTTGAGGCGCCTCAGCCGGCCTTGTCCGGTCCGTCCCGCATGGCGCGCACCAGCGCGCGTGCCTGGTCGAACACCTGTTCCGCCTGGGTGGGCTCGAAGTCGCTCGCATAGCGCTTCTTGACGCCCTGCTCGTTGAGCAGCACGTGTCGCGTGGGGCTGACGCCGCGCTGCGCCAGGCTGCTGCGGGTGCATTCGAGCACGCAGCCGTCGAGGGCGAGGATCGGCCGGCCCGATTGCGCGATCTTCACCAGGTGCGGCACGTTGCCGCCGACGCCGGCAATGCAGGACATTTCGGCCTCGCCTTCGTGGTCGAGCCGCAACGCCACGTGGTTGGCCAGCTGCGCGGCGCTGGAGCAACCGGAGCAGGCATAGACGAGCGGCAGGTCGGGGTGGCGGCCGGACATGGCGGGCGTTCCTGGCGAAGACTGAAAGGCGATTGTCCTTCGCCCCGCCATGCGCCGCCTTGGCGCGGATCAAGTGGCGCGACGCTCGCCCGCCGACGCGCATCCGCGACGCGCTTGCGTTCAGGTGCTCCAGATGACCGGCGTTTCTTCCTTCAGCGAAGCTTCCATCATGTCCAGCAGCGGCCAGGCACGTTGGGCGAGCCCGACCGGGGCCGCCATGCCGCTGCGGCCGGCCTCGCGGTCGGCGGCCTCATCGTCGGCCGAGCGCTGGCGCTCCAGCTCGGCCTGACGCGCGCGGTCTTCCTCGATGGCCGCGCGCAGGCGGGCGATGGCGCCAGGCAGCTGGTCGACGGTGACGATGCCCTGGGTGTCGGCCGGATCCTTGCCGATCGTCCCGATGAGCTTCTTCGCTGGTTCGCCCAGCATCAGAACGTCGGCGCTGGCCGCGGACTTGAAGGTGTACAGCATGCAGGTCTCCTTGTCGGGCGGCGGGCTTACAGGCCCTTGACCGCGTAGATGCCCGGCGCGTTGCGCCAGTAGCCCTTGTAGTCCATGCCGCAGCCGAACAGGAAGCGGTCGGCGATGTCGAGGCCGCTGAAGTCGGCCCGCATTCCCGGGTATGCCTTGCGGTCGTGCAGCTTGTGGACCAGCACGGCCGACAGCACTTCGGCGGCGCCTTCGTCCTTCAGGTGCTCGATGATGGCCTTCAGCGTGTGACCCTCGTCGAGGATGTCGTCCAGCACCAGCACGGTGCGGCCGCGCAGGTCCTGCGTGGGGCGCACGCGCCAGTCGAGCAGGGTGCCCTGCAGCGCATGGCCGTAGCGGGTGGCGTGCAGGTAGGCGACTTCGAGCGGGAAGGGCAGGCGCGGAAGGATGCGGCCGGCGAGGATCAGGCCGCCGTTCATGACCGCGTAGACCAGCGGGTTGCGGTCGGCCAGGCGGGCGGTGATGGCTTCGGCCATGCGGTCGAGCGCCGCCTCCACGGTGGCATCGTCGGCGAGGCAGTCGGCCTCGGCCATGGCGCGTTTGATCTGTTCGAGGTCTTGGGACATGTCGATGGCCGCGGGCCGGGCGCCCTGCGCGTGTTCGGGCCCGCCATTTTAGCGCCTAACGCGGCGCGGAATTTGCGGCTTGTGCGCTTGTGCGCGGGACATCGGCGCGGTAAAAGAGGCGCTCATCGTCCCCTCGCCCGGAATCCGCCATGCCCATCCACGAAATCCGCCATCCGCTCGTGCGCCACAAGATCGGCCTGATGCGCGAGGCCGACATCAGCACCAAGAAATTCCGCGAACTGACTGCCGAGATCGCGCGCCTGCTGGCCTACGAGGCATGCAAGGATTTTCCGATGGAGACGGTCGAGATCCAGGGCTGGGCCGGGCCGGTGCAGATCGAGCAGATCAAGGGCAAGAAGGTCACCGTGGTGCCGATCCTGCGCGCGGGGCTGGGCATGCTCGACGGCGTCCTCGACATGATGCCGAGCGCCAAGGTCAGCGTGGTGGGCATCGCCCGTGACGAGGAGACCCTGCAGCCCGAGCCGTATTTCGAGAAGTTCGTCGGCCAGCTGGGCGAACGCATGGCCCTGATCATCGACCCGATGCTGGCCACCGGCGGTTCGATGGTGGCCACGGTCGACATGCTCAAGCGCAAGGGTTGCACCCAGGTGCGTGCGCTGGTGCTGGTGGCGGCGCCCGAAGGCATCGCGCTGATGAACGAGAAGCACCCCGACGTCGAGATCTTCACCGCGAGCATCGACAGCCATCTCAACGAGCACGGCTACATCATTCCCGGGCTGGGCGACGCGGGCGACAAGATCTTCGGCACCCGCCACAACTGACTTGCGGCACGCGGCGGCGTGCCACCCCCCCTTTCCCTCAAAACGATAATGCCCCGCCGGCCGGCGCCGGTGCCAAGGGGCGGAGAACGACCATGCGTGAAGTCCCGATCGAGTCGCCCGAGCCGTTGTGGCGGCAGGCCATTTCCGGCGCCCAGATCCTGTTCGTCGCTTTCGGCGCGCTGGTGCTGGTGCCCCTGCTCACCGGCCTCAATCCGAGCCTGGCCCTGCTCGGCGCCGGCGTCGGCACCCTGTTGTTCCAGCTCGTCACCGGTCGCCAGGTACCGATCTTCCTCGGCTCCAGCTTCGCTTTCATCGCGCCGATCATCTTCAGCATCCAGACCTGGGGCGTACCGGCCACGATGGGCGCGCTGGCCTGTGTCTCGCTGATGTATTTCCTGTTCGCCGGCCTGGTGTGGAAGCATGGCGCGGAGATCGTCCACCGCTACATGCCGCCGGTCGTGGTAGGGCCGATCATCATGATCATCGGTCTTTCGCTGGCTGCGGTCGGCGTCAACATGGCGATGGGCCGCAGCGGCGACGGCAAGCTCGAGCTGGTGCCCTACGCGACCGCGCTGACGGTGGCGGGGATCGCCTTCGGCACCACGGTGCTGGTGGCGGTATTCGCGCGCGGCTTCTTCAGGCTGGTGCCGATCCTGGCCGGCGTGGGCGCGGGCTACATCGCCGCGATCCTGTTCGGGCTGGTCGATTTCGGCAAGGTGGCCGAGGCGCCCTGGTTCTCGATGCCCAGTTTCGTGGCGCCGAGCTTCGAGCTGGCCGCGATCCTGTTCATGCTGCCGGTGGCCTTGGCGCCGGCGATCGAACACGTGGGCGACGTGCTGGCCATCGGCGGCGTCACCGGCAAGGACTACACCGAGAAGCCCGGCCTGCACCGCACGCTGGCGGGCGACGGCCTGGGCGTGCTGTTCGCCGGCATGGTCGGCGGGCCGCCGATCACCACCTACTCGGAAGTGACCGGTGCGGTGACCCTGACCCGGAATTTCAACCCGGCGATCATGACCTGGGCGGCGGTGCTGGCGATCATCATGGCCTTCTTCGGCAAGTTCAACGCGCTGCTGGCGACGATTCCCGCGCCGGTGATGGGCGGCATCATGATGCTGATGTTCGGCTCGGTGGCCAGCGTGGGCCTGAACACCCTGATCAAGGCGCGAGTCGATCTGGACGAGCCACGCAACCTCGTGATCGTGTCCGCAGTGCTGGTGATGGGGATCGGCGGCCTGGCGCTGAACTTCGACGGCATGACCCTGCAGGGGGTGAGCCTGTGCGGCGTGGTCGCCGTACTGCTCAACCTCGTGCTGCCCGCTGCGAAATCGCGCGGCTGAGCGCGCCGAGCAGCCGTCCCAGCACGGGGGCGGCCACGGGCAGCAGCGCCGCCAGCGGGCGGCCCCGCGCCTGG
>NZ_AMXC01000026.1:0-36123 GCF_000310165.2 Thauera sp. 63 | reverse complement strand
CCGAGTGCGAGCGCTGCCTGCCCCTCGGGCGCCGCGGCGCCGATGCGGCCGGCGAAGCTCGCCTGCTGGGCGGCCCCGCCCGCCGCCCAGGCGAGGAACAGGCGATGCAGGCCTTCATCCAGCGAATGCTGCGCGGACGGCGCGCCTTCGCCCTCCTGGCCGTCCAGCCCCCAGCGCACGCCGGCCGCCTGCATCCAGTCGTGGACCGTCTCGAGCCCGCTCTCGTCCAGCCCGAAGCGCGCCGCCACCGGCGCCTGCTGCAGCAGGTCGAAAACGCGGCTCGCGGGGAAACGTCCGGCCGCCAGCTGCAGCGCCTGGTCCAGCACCTTCGCCACCGGGCTCTCGCGCGTGCCGCCGAGGCCGGTGATGCGCCACGGGATGCGGCGCGCCGGAGGTGCGGTGCCGAACACCGCCTCGATCAGCGGCGCGGCGCCTTCGAGGTCGGGCATCAGCACCACGACGTCGGACGGGCGCAGCGCCTCGGGCGTGTTCGCATGCGTCCTGAACAGCCCGAGCAGCCGGTCGTGCAGCACCTCCAGCTCACGCGTGCGCGAATGGCAGACATGCACTTCGATGCTGCGGTCGCTGGCCGCCAGTCGCACGCTGGCCGGCGCCAGCTCCTGCAGGTCGAGGATCGCGTTCTGCAGCTGGGCCAGCAGGTGGCGGCCGGGATGGGGTGCGAAGGCCGCGTCCTCTTCGACCGCGTGCTGGCCCTCGAACAGCAGGCCGATGTGGGCGTGTGTCTGCTTGCCCCAGGCCGCGAGCAGGCTGTTGCCGGTCTCGAAGAACATGTCCTTCTGCTGCACCGCCAGCCACGACAGGCGGCGCGCATCGACGATGTCGAACCAGAATTCGCGGCAGGGGTTGAGCACGTACAGGCGCACCTCCACCACGCGCGACAGCTCGCGCAGCATGTCGAGGTAGAGCGGCGGCAGCGCCGGCAGGCCGAACACATGCACCGAGGCCGGCAAGCCGACCGCGGCAAGCTCGTCGCGCGACATCGCCGTGACGCGGCGCAGGAAGGCCTGGGCCGGATGTTCCTGGCGCAGCGCCAGGCCCTCGCGGATGCGACGCCACAGTTCCGCCTGCCAGGCCTCGTCCTCGCGCTCGAGCGCGCTGGCGCCCGCCTCCAGCACCGAGCCCTGCCCGCCGGCCCACTGCTCGAGCCAGCGCGGCCGGTAGGTCAGGTAATGGTCGAACACGCGGGCGATGCGCGTCGCCAGCTCGAGGCGCATGCGTGCATCGGCCCCCTCGAGGTAGCGCCCCAGCCGCGGATGCGCCGCCACCCATGCACCGCGCGCGTCGGCCGGATCGAGCAGGACATACACCCGCCACGCGAGCAGGGCTGGCGAAAAGGGCGAGCGCTCGGGCACCGGCACGACGCGGCCGATCTGCTGCCACAGCCATTGCGCGAGGTAGTCGAAGCGCAGGTTGGCGCAGACACCTTCGCGGTCGGCGACGGCCAACTCCGCCTTGCGCCGCAGCGCGCTGCTCGGAATCACCACCTGGCGCTGGCCGAACGGCCCCGGCTGCTCCGCCGCAAGGCCTTCGAGCAGGGCGTCGAGCAGGATTTCGAAGCGGTTCGAGAAGCTCAGATGGAACATGATCGGGCCGCCGGGCTGCGCATGGGGGACGCGGCACCGGCGGCGGGCTGTCGGGTCGGGCCCCGATTATACGGGCAGCGCCCGGCGCGGCCCGGCACGCGTCCGCCTAGGAGTCTGCGCGGCAGAACTCCAGAGCGTGTTTTTTAGCAGAACGATTGGCGAACCGAGAGGTGCGGCAAGAGACTGAGGCCGTGGTTAAGTTGCTTTGCGACGTCGCGGCGCGCATGCCGGACGGCAACGGGGACAGGTTTGCCCCCTTTTCCCGTCATGCCGTCCTCAATGTGCTCATCCTGCGCAGGTTCAGCGCCATACAGACGAGCTTCCACTCCGCTTTGACGCGCTCCAGGCCCCGCAGGCTGAACTGCCGGAATCCCAACACGTTCTTGATCCAGCCGTTGGGCGGTTCGGCGATCCATTTCCGTTTTCGGTAGGCGCTCTTGCCCGCCTCGCTCTCGAGCTTGTCGGCCATCTGTGCGGTGTGCGGATTGCGTTCGCGGTCGAAACCGAGTCGGCGCTTGCCTTCCCGGCCCAGCGCCACCACCAGTTCGGTCCCGCACCCGTCGAGTTCCCGGAACGTTTGCTCCGAGCGGTAGCCGGTGTCGGCCAGCGCCTGGCGCGGTCGTTGTTCGACGTTGTCGCGCACGGCCTGCAGTACCCCCGCCAGTTGCCCGGCGTCGCTGGCGTTGTTGGTCAGTTCGGCCGCCACGATGATGTGGGCGGTCTCGTCGACCGCCGTCTGGGCGTTGTAGCTCGGATCGAACCCGCCGCCGGCGCGCTTCATGATGCGGCTGTCCGGATCCGTGAAGTTCTCCTGCGCCTTGTCCTCGGGCACTCCAAAGTCGCGCTTGTAGCGCCCGCCCTTCGGTTTGCCGTCACCGCCGCGCGGGCGACGGTCGTCATCGTCGCTGCGCCCGCGCGCCTGATCGGCCTCGCGCTGGCGCTGCTCGAGCCGCGCCCGGGCTTCAGCAATCGCCGTCAGCCGCGCCTCGCGCCGCGCGATCTCGGCCGGCACATCCAGCTCGGGCTCGTTCCGCTCGGCGTCGTCGGCGGCCTTGGCCCGATTGAGCAGCGCCTCGATCTGCCGTTTCAACTCGGCCTCCGCCTTCACCATATGGCCGTAACTCATCGCCTTGTGGCGGCTGGCGTTTGCCTTGACCTTGGTGCCGTCGATGGCCACCGTCCCGAGCTTGACCAGCCCCATCTCGCGGGCCAGTCGTACCACCTGCACGAACAACTCGCTCAGCTCCTTCAAATGGACAGCGCGAAAGTCGCTCAGCGTGCGGTGGGCCGGGAAGTTGTCTGCCGCCAGGACCCGGAACGCCACATCCTCGTGCAGCTTGCGCGCGATCTTGCGCGAACTGAACACGCCCGTGGCGTACGCATACAGCAGCACCTTGACCATCATGGCCGGATGAAACGGCTGGTTGCGCGGTCCGCCACCGGCATACCGGGCGTGGAACGCGCTCAGGTCCAACCCGTCGACCGCGTCGCTGATGAAGTACGCCAAGTGGCCTTCGGGTAGCCACTCCTGCAGCGCCTGGGGCAGCAGCATCTGCTGCTGCGGGCAATAGGGCAGATAGCTCGTCATCTCGACAGTCTACCGGCCCCGAAACGCCCGGGAGGACTTAACTCACCGACGCTTGGCTTCTGCCGCGCAGACTCCTAGCCCGCGGACGACGCCGGCAGCTCGGGCTGGTACTCCATGACGCGGCCCCGCCCCTGGCGCTTGACGACGTAGCAGGCATGGTCGGCCGCATGCAGCACCTCGGCGACGCTCTCCATCGTGCCGTCGATGATGGCGAAGCCGATGCTGGCGCCGATGCGGAATTCGCTACCCTCCCACACGAAGCGCAGCTCGTGCACCGCCTCGCACAGGCCGTTGGCGATGCGGTAGGCATCCGCGCTCGTGCAGCCGCGCAGGATCATGGCGAACTCGTCGCCACCGATACGGCACACGATGTCCTCGGCGCGCAGGCGCTGGCGGATCAGGTCCGCGACCTTGCGCAGCAGCGCGTCGCCGGCGGCATGGCCAGCGGTATCGTTGACCACCTTGAAACGGTCGAGGTCGATGAAGCACAGCGCGCCACGATCGTCCGCACGGCGCGAGGCGACGACCATTTCTTCGAGCGCCTGCTCGAAGGCGCGGCGGTTGGGCAAGGCCGTCAGCGGGTCATGCAGCGCCTGATGGGCGAGGCGCGCAGTCGCTTCGTCGATCTTCGCCTGCATCAGCTTGTGGGCGCTGCCAATGGCGCGCGCCATCGAGTTGAAGCCCTGCTGCAGTTCGCGCAACTCCTCGCTGGCGGCCTGGTCGGGCACCTGCACGTCCAGATCGCCCGCCGCCATGTGCCGCACGGCATCGACCAGGCGCGCCACCGGATGCCCGACCTGGTTGGCAAGCCGCGTGGCAAGCAGTGCAGCAAACACCAAGGTCACGAAGGCGAGGCCGAGGGTGCTCAGCATCGTCGCCTGCCACTCGGCGTCGAGTTCGCTCGTGTCGAGTTCCACGTACACCCAGCCGACCGGCAGCGGCACACCTGCCTCCTGCCCCCCGATCTCGTCGACCACCAGCGGCACCGAGATGACCGGCGCGGCGAAGCCCTTGCGACCGTCGCGCTGCTCGAGCCGGGAGGGCTGGCGCACCGCCTTGACGCGCGCCGGATCGAGCAGTCGCGCCTCGCCGTGGGAGGCGATGAGTTCGCCGCCGCGTTCGTAGAGCGCCACCGCGGCGACATCGGGTTGCGCGACCAAGGCCTGCAGCAGGCCATCGAGGATGCCTGCATTGCCGGAAATCACGCCGTACTCCGCGGCCGGCGCAAAGAAACTGACGATGGCGACACCGCGCTCGATGATCGCGTCCTGGGTCATGCGCTCGCCGCGCTGCAGGAACAGTCCTGCCATTGCGGCGACAAGCAAGGTCACAGGCAGCAGGACAGTCAGCAGCAGGCGCTGGCGCAGGGGCAATCTTGCAGGATTCATGGCTGGTCACCCGTAGCGATGAGGCGCAGCAGTTCAGCGTCGTCCGCCACGCTCAAGCCGAGCGCACGGGCAACCTGACGGTTGACGGCGATATCGAAGGAGGCCGGTCCGCGCGGCGGCGGCAGCTGGACATCGTCGTCCTTCTGCGTGCGCAGCCACGCGATCAGGTCGGCGGCGACCTGTTCCGGTGTAATGAAGATGGCCGCCAGCGCCCCCGCGCTCACGTAGGCGCGCGAGAACGCGACGATCGGCTTCTGGAAGCGGTAGCTGGTGAGCAGGATGGAGCGTGCCGCGGAGGGGGTCGACAACAGGGCGTCCGGTACCGCGACGAAGCTGTCGCTGTCGCGCAGCACCGTCTCCAGCGCACGGATCAACGCACCTTCATCGCCAACCACCTGGGCGACCAGGCCGAGGCCTGCCCGTGTCGCCGCCTGTTCGAAGGCGGCCAGGTTCCCCTGCTCCGGACCGAGCAGGACCCCCGCGCGCCGAGCGTCGGGCTGCACCGCCTTCAGCAGGCGGAACTGGCGCTCCAGGGGCTGATCAAGCACGAATGCCGACAAGGGTCGCTCCGGATGTGCCTGGCGCAGGCTCTCGAAGCGCGACTGGCCGATCATCACGGCCAGCGTCGGGCGCGCCTGCAGGCGCAGCGCGGCGGCGAGGGCCGCATCGCCGCTCGTCACGACGAGGTCGGCGCGGGCAAGCGCCACGTCGTCGAGCCCCTCGGCCGGCGACCCGGCATCGAATACGCGATGGCCCAGCCCCGCCGCAGCGCGAATGAACGCCTGCGCGAAAGCGGCATGCGGCCCGTCCCGCTGCGATACGACAACGGCGACGTCCAGCGCGGCGCGGACGGGTGCGGCAAGGCCGATCAGCAACCCGGCCAGCAGCCAGATGCGAACGCGGAGCCCCCACCCTCGATGCATCGGCGGGCTTACCAGCTCAGGTTGAGGCTTGCGAACAGCCGGGGCTCATGGCGATAGCGCCCTTCGTGGAAATCCACGTAACGCCCGCCGAGACTCTGCGCGACGATCGCCACCTCGCTGCCCGAACCGGGTGCACCGAAGCTGCGAGCCAGCTTGAGGTCGAAGCGATCCTGCTCGGGCACCCTGTCGCCATCGTTGAGCCAGTTCATGACCGCGTGCCGGTAGTAGCCAAGGCTCGCGCGCCAGCGATCGGGCAGCTCCTTGACCAGCAACAGCGAGGTGATCGAGGTCGGCGCGCTGGTCTCGAAGTCCGGATCGAGGATGTCGCGGTCGGCGTCGATGTCGATCACCGCCTGCGACAGCACGACCCGTCCCCAGCCCGACCGGTGCCAGTCAACGCTGAACTCGCCCCCCGTCATCGTGAAGCTGCCAGCGTTCTGGATCAGGAAGGAGCGGGGCCCGCGGCTGCTGTTCAGATCATGCTCGAACGGGACGTAGCCCGCTGGCGCGGGGGGGCACATCCGTCGCCCCGGCTGTACCCGGTAGTAGCAACTCTGGTCGTCGATGTAATCCGTATAGCGTTTGTGGAAGGCCCGCGCATCGAGCCCCAAGCCGAGTTCGCGGAAGATCGCCGCGTAGCCGATCTCGATGTGCCTCACGCGCTCGGGCTGGACATCCTCTCCAGCCCGCAGGAAGAGCTGCTTGATCTGCGAACCGATGCGCAACACCTGCTCGGCATTGGACTCGACCAAGGACGGTGTCCGGTACGACACCCCGCCCGACAGGCGCAGCGCCGACTCTGGCGTGAGCGCGTAATTGAGCGCGAATCGCGGCGAAAACAGCGAGCCGCTGTAATGATGGTCCTCGAGCGTGCCGCCGAGGTCGAGCTTCAGGCGCTCGACCGGCGACCACACGACGCTGCCGAAGAGCTGGCTGCTGGTGCCGCTGAGCGTGCCACGGGTGTTGAACATCGACTGCGCACGCGCCGCCTCGCGCCGCACGCCTGCCCCCACCATGAAGCGCCACACCGGCGACAGCGTCGCGCTGTACTGCACCTCGAGGTCGTCACGGCGAACGTCGCTGTTCATGTCGAGCGGAATCACCAGCGGCGGGTAGCGGGTATTGAGCCAGGACGCGCGCATCCGTTCGTCCTGATGGTAGTACTGGACCGTCAGCTCGGAATCGACGGCGAAGCTCCGGCGCCAGCTCAGATGCAGGAAGTTCGAGCGTGCATCGTCCTCCCGCAGCGGCTCCTCGAGGTCGCCGGGAATGCCGCGATCGCTCGTTCCGTCACTGAGTCCCAGCATGAGCCCCAGTTCGTCACGCGTCGACAACTGCGCAGTCGCACTAAAGTTGAGCACGGAGCGGGCAATGGTCTCGCGCGGATTCACGTCGCCGCCGTCGTCCAGGTAATTGCGGAAGTTGTCCGCACGCCGATGCGAACCCGACAGGCGCCAGTCGATCGGGGACTCGGTACTGCCGTTGACCCGGAAACCGTGGTCGTAGAAGCCATCCTTGCCCAGGCGGGATATCACCCGCGCCCCGCTTTCGGTCGAGGGTGAGCGCGTGATGAGGTTGATCACCGCCTGGAAGGCATTCACGCCATACGCGGCGCCATTCGGCCCCCGCACCACCTCGACCCGCTCCAGATCATCCACGCGCAGGGGCAGGTCCTGCCAGTTGGTATTGCCCCACAGCGGGCTGTTGACGGTGCGCCCGTCGATCATGACCTTGATGCGACGGTCGTACGCGTCGCCGAGGCCGTGGTTGGCCACCGTGGGTGACCCCTCCGCCCAGTCCGCGACCAGGAACCCGGGCACCAGCCGCATCAGGTCGTGGATCTCGGTGAAGCCCGAGGCCTGGATCATCTCGCGGTCGATGATCGTCACCGCAACCGGCGCATCCACCGTCGACTGCGCCATGCGCGAGGCGGTGAGCACGATCGGGATGTCGTCGAAAAACGCATCCGCCGCCAGCGCGCCGGGCATGGGAGCAGACACAGCGAGCGCGCTGATACCCAGGGAGGCAAAGCGAAAGGGACTGCGGACAGGCACGTTAACTCCATTCGGCACAAGAGTTTTTCCAGCGTCGCAACTTTGCAGGCGCCAGCCCGCGGCGTCCACCCCGGCGCACGGTCGAGCGCGACAATCCTCACACAGGGACGCGACCATCAGGTACTGCTGGCCGCCAGCGCACGCACGCCGTCAGCGACGAACTCCACTGCCAGCGCGGCCAGCACCAGACCCATCAGGCGGGTCATGATGTTCAGCCCCGTCTGACCGGCGAAGCGGCTGATGCGCCCGGCCATGCGGAAGCACACCCAGACGACCGCGCCAATCATCGCGCCGATCACCAGCAAGGCCAGCATGTCCCACCAATGCTCGACACGCTCGGAATGGATGATCACCGTGCTGACCGTTCCGGGGCCGGTCAGCAGCGGAATGGTCAGGGGCACCACCGCGATGCTGGAGCGCTCGGCCGCCTCGTGCTGCTCCTCGGGCGTGGAGCGGATGCGTCCCGGCTCGGCATTGAACATGTTCAGCGCAAGGATGAACAGCAGGATGCCACCGCCCACCTGCAGCGAGGGAATCGAGATGCCGAACACCCCGAGCAGCCCCTGGCCGAACAGTGCCGCCACGCCGATGACGATCGCGGTGGCGATCGCCGCCGTGTTGATCGTGCTCCGCCGCTCGTGCGCCGACTGGCCCGCCGTCAGGCTGAGGAACATCGGGATCGCGCCGAAGGGGTTGATCAGGGCCAGCAGGGTGATGAAGACCTTCAGCGTTTCCATGGGTTCCGGCTCCGGTGCACGCCGCTGATGCGCGGCCGGTGCAGGGCGTGGAGGATAGCGCAAGCTTGTTAAACTTGCGGCACTCACAAGCTTGTTAAACTTGCGGCACTCAGTAACCCGCCCCCGTGTTCCGGGGCTTCCACGACCGAAGGCGCCATGGCCCGCACGCACCCCGAAGGCTGGCAGCAGCTCCCCGCCACCGGCGCCCGTGGTCGCGAGAGGGCCACCCTCGAGCAGCTCGCCGCGGCGCTGCCGCGCGACTGGACCATCTACCACGGCCTGCACTGGACACGCGCCGAAGGCGCGCACCTGGTGTTCGGCGACATTGCCTTCGTCGTCATGGGCCCGACCGGCCGCGTGCTGCTGATCGAACAACACGCCGGCTTCCTCGACGAGACCGCGCAGGGGCTGATGCGCCCTGGCCGTCGTCGCCCCCAGCACGTCAGCCATGAACTTGCGCGCAGCGCCGACGCCTTGCGCGCCCGGCTGCGTCCGCTGCTCGACGGGGCCGAGCCGCAACTCGAGATCCTGCTCTACTGCCCCGACTACACGGTGCGCCAGCCCGGCAGCGCCGGCCTTGACCCGGCGCGCATCGTCGACGCGAGCCGGCGCGAGGCCTTCTTCGCCACCGTGCAAGGCCTGACCCACCACGACGGCGACCCGCCACCCGAGCCCGCCCGGCTGCAGGCGCTGCACCGCTTCTTCGCCGACGTGCTGGAGCTGGTGCCCGACGTGCAGGCCCATGCCGGCCAGGCCGACGACCTCACCACGCGGCTGTCGGGCGGCCTGACCGAATGGGCGCGCCGCATCGACATGACGCCGCACCGCCTGCGCGTCGTCGCCACCGCCGGCAGCGGCAAGACCCAGCTCGCGCTGGCCGCCTACACCGACGCGCTCGCCGCCGGTCGCCGGCCGCTGTACGTCTGCTACAACCGTCCGCTGGCCGACCACTTCGCCCGCATCGCCCCCGCAGGCGGCGAGGTCGCCACCTTCCACCAGCTGTGCGACCGCCGCCTGCGCGATGCTGGCCGGCCGCCCCGCTTCGGCGCGCCGGGTGCCTTCCGCCGCATGGAGGCCGATTTCGCCGCGCTGGTCGCGACGCAACCGGAGCCGGCCTGGCAGTTCGACGAGCTGATCATCGATGAAGGCCAGGACTTCATGGAGCCCTGGCGCGACGCGCTGCTCGCCCTGCTCAAGCCCGGCGGCCGCGCGTGGTGGCTGGAAGACCCGCTGCAGAACCTGTACGACCGTCCCGCCGTCGCGCTGCCCGGCTGGGTGCGGCTCACCGCCGACACCAACTACCGCACGCCGGCCGACGTCCTCGCCCTGCTCAATGCCCGCCTGCCCCTGCCCGCTCCGATCCGCGCCGGCAGCCCGGTAACCGACAGCGAGCCCGAAGTGCTGGCCTGGCACGACGACGCCAGCCTGCTGGACGCAACCAAGCGCGCCATCACGCGCGCGCTGGGCCTGGGCTTCCGGCGCGAGATGATCGTGCTGCTCACCTTCCGCGGCCGCGAGCACTCGCGCTTCACCCCGCTGGAGCACCTCGGCCCGCACCGCCTGCGCGCCTTCACCGGCCGCTACGATCTGCTCGGCGAACCCGAGCATTCGCAGGGCGAATTGCTGATCGACTCGGTCTATCGCTTCAAGGGCCAGTCGGCGCCCTGCATCATCTTCACCGAGATCGACTTTGAGACAACGAACGGGGCCATGGACGAACTGATCATGCGCAAGCTTTTCGTCGGCGCGACGCGGGCGACGATGAAGCTGATCCTGGTGCCATCGGAGCGGGCGACGGCCCACCTCGCGCCGGGGTGATGCGCCGGCTGCGCGGGACTAAGATGAGGACACCGCAGCCCTAAGACGGAGGCCAGCATGAGCCACAAGCACCGCAGCATCCTGCAGGCGATCTTTCATGAACCGCCCAGCGGCAACCTGCACTGGCGCGAGGTCGAATCGCTGTTGACCCATCTGGGCGCGACCGTCGAATCCGCCCACGGCGCGCGCTTTCGGGTGGTGCTGAACCGCCACGAGTTCTTCCTGCACCATCCGCACCACGGCGGCGATTTTCCGAAGCAGGCGGTCAAGCAGCTGCGCGAGTTCCTCGCCGGCGCGGGCGTGACGCCTTCGCTCTACGACGAGCAGGCGCGCGGCGAGTAGCGACTCGCGAGTGCGCGTCGCTCAGTCCGCGGCGCGCACGCTGAAGACGGCATCGTCGTCCCAGTGCTGCAGCAGCACGCGGGCAACGCGGTCCTGCCACAGCGCGGCAAAGCGTTGGCGCTCGGCCTCGTCGGCTTCGCCGCGCACGCAGCGGCCGAGCAGCAGCATGGTGTCCGGGTGGGCCGGCACGTGCGACAGGTCGGACGCGACGTCGACCGCCGCGCCGGTGTCGGTGCGGGTGACGCGGACCGACAACGGCAGTTCGTGGCCGAAATCCTGCAGCCCGCGCCGCGCGAACCGACCGCCGATCCCCTTGAAGCCGCCGTCCTGGGCAGCGCCGGTGAGCAAGGTGAGTACGCTGGCGGTCACCCCGGTGACCCCCTCCTCCAGGCGGCTGGCGAAGGCGAGGCGAACGCCCCCGCGCTCGGGCAGGCTGTCCGGATACAGCGCGGTCAGCGCGCGGCAGCCGAGCACGTAGGCGGACGCGACCGTGGGGCACGAATGACCGGCGAGCTTGACCGCGTCGGCATAGCCGTACTCCAGCAGGCCATCATCGGCCGCGCCGAGAAAGGCCGCCAGCGCATCGCGCACGCGCAGCGTGGGAACCTGGTCGAAGAAGGCGGGGAATTTCACAGGCACGCTCCGGGCACAATTGAGGACGAAGCCTGCATTGTCCTCAGCCTGCCGCCCCCCGCCTTGATACGGCTCAGGTCCGCCGGCGGTCGGCGGCACATGCCGCGCTGGCGGGGTGCTCAGACCGCGAGGTCGATCTGGCTTACGGTGCCGGCGCGGCCGTCCTCGCGCAGGTAGATGCTGCTCGCCCGCATCTCGCCCAGCGTTTCATTGGCGGCGTTGCGCAGGCTGAACGGCGTGTCGACGCGGCCAAGGTAGAAGGCGCCCACGCCCGCCTCCTTCAGCGTCTGCACCCGGCCGCGACCTTCGGCGTCGGGTTGCCAGACGCGCAGTTGCGACCACGCGGCGTCGGATTCGTCGATCCAGCCATTGCCATCGTCGTCGAGCGCGGCGAGTTCGGCAAAACCGTCGCCGCTCGCCGGGCCGAAGAGCTCTCGCCCGTCGTCGATGCGCCCGTTGGCGTTGCGGTCGAAGGCGAGGAAGCCCGTGCCCCCCACCATCGGCAACTGCTCCTTGGTGCCGTCGCCGTCGAGATCGAAGTCGAAGCGCAGGTCGGACAGGGCCGATGCGGGTCCGCCGAAATCGAGCACCAGCGGGTCCTTCACGCGCTGCTCGCCCACGCGCAGGCTGGCCGAGACCGACTCGCTGTAGCTGCGCGACATCGTGAAGCCCAGCTCGAAGCGGATCTCCGCGCCGTCCGCGGTGCGCACCACCCCGGAGGCCGCGAACGAGGTGGTCTCTGACTCGGCGTAGGTGGCGCTGAAGTCGTAGGCCATGCCGAAGCCGGCGCCCTGACCGCCCGCGGCACGGCCGCCGGCACCCGGCGACAGCTCGGCGTCGGCTGCCTGCAGGCGCTCCAGATCGCGCGCGCTGAAGCGTTGCACCGGCTTGCCGGTGAGAAACTCGATCATGCGGATCAGCATCGACAGCTTCGGATCGTGCTCGGCCGCGTCGTCCAGGCTGGCCGAATCCGCCGCCCGGGTATCGGCAGTGGCCGCATCCGCAAGCTGGGCGGCACGGCCGGCGGCGGAGATGTTCACGCCGTCCTGGCGGACCTCGGGCAGGGCGGCATCGCCACGCCACACCTCAAGCCGCTCGCTCGTCTCGAAGGACTGGCTGAACTGGCGGGACGATTGCAACTCGACATTGAATGACGCGATTTTCACAGCAGGCACCTCAGGCGCAGAACGACGCTGGGGTATTAACGGCCGGCGGATCAAAGACTTGAGCGCGGCACGACGAATCCGCGCAGCACCGCGCTCAACGCAGGCGCTCGGCCAGCTCGGCGAGTGCGGTCTCACGCGCATCGTCGCCCTCGCCTTCGCCCCCCCGGTCACGCGCCATGCCTCCACCACCCGGCGCCCACTCGGGATGGGCGCGCGCCCTTTCCAGCGCATAAGGCAGTGGCCCGTCCCGCCAGGCTTCGGCGACCTCGTCGAACACATCGTCGCCCACCGCCGCCTCGCCCTTCAGCTCGATCGGCGCGAGCGCCGCATGGCCGCGCCCCTCGAGCGCACCGAGCAGCTGGTGCTGGCGCAGCGCCACAAGACGCAGGATGGCGTCGTCCACCGTGAGTTCGCGGTGGCCGCGCAGGCGGGCGGCGATGCGCTCGCCGTAGTGCCCAAAGGTCTGCCACAGTCCGCCTGCCACCGCGCCGAGCGCAGCGGCCGCGCCGAGCGTGAGGCCACCGGTCATCAGGTCGATGCCGACGCCGGCCGCCGCGCCCGCGGCCACGCCGGTGGACACGCGGATGCCCATCTGGCGCAGGGTCTCGGGATTGAACAGGTCGTCGTCCCAGCGCCCGTCGGTAAGCGGCAGTTCGCTCGCGCGCGCGTCGCCAGGGCGGAAACGGTAGAGGCGGAGCAAGGCATCGACGCAGGCCTGCTCGCGCTGGCGCACCGCATCGCGCAGGCGCGCGACGGCCGCAGCCAGTGCGGCGTCGGAGGCGTCGCCGACACGGTCGCGACAGGCAGCCAGTTCGAGCAGCAGCGCCGCAACCAGCTGCCGCGCCGCCCGGCGACGCTCTTCGGCCTCGCGCACACGAGCGTCCATCAGCCGCTGCAGTGCCGGGCGGTGGTCGTGCATCAGCGTGGCCAGCGTCTCGAACAGCTCACGCTCGCCGTCGAGCGCGGGCGCCACGGTGTCGAAGCTGACCACCGCATGCAGGTTGAGCCGCGCCAGCGCTGCGCGCCAGTCGGTCGCGCGCGCCTCGGGCGAAGCCACGAAGTTGAGCACCGGCAGCAAGGGCCGCGCGCAGCCCGCCAGCAGACCGAGTTCGTCGCGATGCTTGGGCAGCACCGGGTCGCGCGCATCGACCACGTACAACGCTGCATCGCTGGCGAGCATCTGGCGCAGCACCTTGGCCTCCTGCTCGAAGCGGCCGTGTGCATCGGGCGTGGCGAGGAAGCGTTCGATGCGCGCCGGACCGTCGAGCCGCTCGCCCGGGGCAGCCAGGGCATCGACGAACTCGAGCAGCGCGATCGCATCCTCCATGCCCGGCGTGTCGAACAGTTCGACCGCCGGCAGGCCGTCAGCCATCAGGCGCAGGCCCTCGACGTGGCGCGTCGTCCCCGCCGCATCCGACACCTCGCCGAAGTCCACGTCGCGCGCCAGGGTACGCAGCAGCGAGGTCTTGCCGGTGTTGGTATGGCCGACGACGGCCACGCGCAGGATGCTGCTCATCACCTCGCCTCCTCCGTTGCGCTCGCATCATGCCCGCCGAGCCAGCACTGCGCCGCGGCAGCGTCGAGGATCAGCGCCTCGGGCGCGAAACCGAGCCGGGCGAGCCCCTCGCGCCACAGCGCGAGACGGGCGGTATCGCCACCAAGCGCCCAGACACGCGTGTCCGCGGCGTGCTCGGCCAGTTCGGCAATGAGCCCGAGCGTGCCGCGGTCGGGCGTACGGCGCGGATCAATGGCCACGAGCAGGCGGCCCGGCGCGTCGGCGGCAAAGCGGCTCAGCGCGGCGCGGCGCTGTTCGCGGCTGTCCAGGCGTCCTGCATCCAGCGTGGCGGGCAACTGCGCCGGCGGCCAGGCCACATCCGACCCCAGCTCCAGCGCCACCAGCGCGGCGGTACCGCTGGCGCCGGCGTGTGCGGCATGGCGCAGCGGGCGCGGCATGATCGCAGGCTCGGGATCGCTCACACCGATGCGTTCGCTGTCCGGCATCAGCACCGCCCGTAGCCGCGCATAGCCGGGCCGCGCCAGATCCAGCCTCAGCCGGCGCAGCGCCGCAAGCCACAGTCCGCCACAGGCCAGGGCCAGCAGCAGCCGAGGCAACAGCCCATACGCCAGTAGCGCACCGATCAGCCAGCCGGCCCACGCACGCCGGCCCGCCTCGTCCAGCATCGGCGCGTCCCCACTGGCAACGATCGTCGCCGGATCGGGCACCGGGAAGCCGGCCAGGGCCGGCAAGGCGCCGAGCGCCGTCGTCAGCCCGACGAAAAGCTCGCCGGGCAGGATCGTCGTCTCCCACACGAAGCCATAGCGCCGCGTGGCCAGCAGCGCGAGCACGCCGGCCACCGCCCCTGCCAGCGCCAGCGCCCATAGCGCATGCGTGATGCAGCCCAGCCCCCATTGGGCGATACGCGTGCGAGCCGTGAGACCGACGAGCGCCTGCAGCACGGCGGCCGCGACAGGCGAACGATCCAGCACCGCCACCACGCGCAGCCACACGCCGCCCAACGCACCGCCCCGCAGGGGCATGCCGCCGCGTACGGGCAGCGCGGTCGCCACCAGCCACAGCAGCAGGCTGAAAAGATTGACTCCGAGCAGCCCGCCCAGCGTCCACACCACATTGACCGGCCGGCTACCGTCCCCCAGCACGCCAGCGGCCGCGCCGAAACCGAACACCAGTGCGAGCACCGCCGCCACCGCGAGCACCAGCCGCGCACGGCCGTGCCAGTGCAGGATGGCGTCGCGCCAGCCTTCGCGCACGCCGATCGCATCGGCCCGATGCAGGATACGGGTTTCGAGATCCGCCGCTGCCGCGCGCGCGACGAGGCATTGAGCCCTGTCGTCCAGCGGCCCATGCCGTTCCTCATGCCGGCGCACCACCTCGGCGAGCCAGCGGGATTCGAAGGGAGTAAGCGAGCGGGATGGGAGCAAGAGGAGTCGGTGGCGTGTGAGTCCATGACAGGATAACAACCTCGCCGCCAATCCGCAGCGCTGCCGACCACGCCATCGACCACGTGACCGCCCTGCGGCGCAACGCACGCGGGCACCGCGCCACGACCGTGACATATTCCTCGCACGACGCCGTTTTGCCCCTCAAGAGCAGCCGAAAAAGCGCCGGCTTTGACAAGGATCAAACCAGGGCGGCCTGTGCGGGCTAGCCTGCGGGCATTGTTGATTTGCGGAGACGTCCATGACAACCGAACTGTTCCACTGGACCGACGAATTCGGTGTCGGCATCCAGGAGATCGACGAGCAGCACAAGGAACTCGTCGACCTGCTCAACCAGTTGCACACGGCGATCCAGGAGCATCATGGCTCGGAAACCTCGCGCAAGATCCTCGACAAGCTTGCCGACTACACGCGCACGCACTTCGCCGTCGAGGAAAGCCTGATGCGGGTGTCGAACTATCCCGACTTCGAGATGCACAAGCAGAACCACGAGGATCTGATCGGCCAGGTCCAGGCGCTGCAGGAGAAGCTCGACAACGGCCAGGCCGCGATCACCTTCGAACTGCTGCACTTCCTCAAGGTCTGGCTGATGCGGCACATCAACGAAGCCGACAAGCGCTTCGGCGTGCACTTCATGGCCCACGGCGGCGAGACCCAATGGTCCGACCACGTCGAGAGCGCCATGAAAAAGCGCAAGTGGTGGTGGAAGTTCTGGTAAAAAAGGCCGGTTCGCAGGACACCTTCAACTTCCCTCCGCAACCGGCCCCATGAAGATTACGACTGCTTCCCTGCTTGCCCTCGTGCTCGGCGCCCTGCTCGCGAGCGCTCCCGCCAGCGCCGAGTCCTTGGGCTGCCCTGATCTGTCTGCGGCAACGCAGGTCGCCGCATGCCCGACAGACGAAGAGTTGCGCTACACCTACCTGGGATTCTGCAGCGACAACGCCCGGCTATACGGCCGTGACGTCATGACCTGCGCCACCTTCGAGAACTATCGCGAAGTCAAGAACACAGCGCGGTGGGAATCGGCCGACGGCCGTTTCGACGGCTACCTGTCGTGCAACGTGGCCCCGGACGCGATCCGCGCATCGCCCGCGAAGCGCATGCATGTCGAACGCAAGGGCAGCCTGACACGGCTGATGTGCGACTACGACAACGACCACCGCCTGGTGCATCGCACCAAGGCCGCGTGCAAGATCGAAGTGGAAGACTGCACCAGCGGCGAATGCCGCGCCGCCTGCGAATGAGCTGCCGCGCGTGCGGCGCGGCGGTCGTCAGTCGGCGCGCAGCGGCGGCTGGCCGGTGAAGCTGCCCAGAATGGCGACGACTTCGTCCTCGGACAGGTCGCGCACGATGAAGACGAGCCGGCTGCGGCGATCATCGTAGGGCGGCGTGCCGGGCCAGGCCGGCAGGCTGGTCGTCGGATACAGGCTGTGCTGCACGCACTGCAGCACCCGCGGCAGCGGGTCACCCACGACATTGAGCAGCCCTTTGAGGCGCAGGATGCGTGCGCCGTAGACCTGCAGCAACAAGCCCAGTCCATCCGAGAACTCGTACCACGACAAGGGCTGATCGAAAGTCAGCACGAAGCTGCGGACGCCCGCATCGTGGCGCGGCGGGCCATCGTCGTGCGTGACCACCGCCGCCTGCGCCCCACCCTTGCGCCACACCGGCGCCGCGCTCACTGCGCGCTGACGGGCGGCACGCGCGGCTTCCTCGCCCAGCCAGGCGGCGACGTCCGGGTGCTTGCCGGCCGCGTCGTACAGCCCGCACTCGAACAGCGCATCCGGCGCCACAACGCCCTGCGCCACCTCGATCTGGCGCGCACCCGGATTCAGCGCCGCCAGCCGTTCCGCCAGCGCCCCACGCCCGGCCTCGTCGGCCAGATCGCACTTGGTCAGCAGCAGGCGGTCCGCCATCGCCACCTGTCGCACGGCCTCGGCGTGCGTGGCGAGCTGATCCACGGCATGCGTGACATCGACCGCCGTCACCACGCCGTCGATGCGATAACGCTCGGCGAGGAAGGGATCGGACATCAGCGTGTGGATCACCGGCGCCGGATCGGCGAGCCCGGTCGTCTCGATCAGCACGCGCTTCAGACCCTTCAGCTCGCGTCGCAATGCGCGCATGAAAAGGCTCTTCAGCGCCCGCACCAGATCGCCCTGCACGCTGCAGCAGATGCAGCCCGAATCGAGCACGACGAGGGTCTCGTCCACCTTCTCGACCAGATGGTGGTCGACCCCGACCTCGCCGAACTCGTTGATCAGCACCGCGCAGCCGTCCATCTCGGGCTGGCGCAGCAGGTGGTTCAGCAGCGTCGTCTTGCCGGCGCCGAGGAAGCCGGTGAAGACCGTCACCGGGATGCGATGGTCCTCGGCGGCGGGTGTGGTGCTCACTGCCAGCCTCCACCCAGCGCCTTGTATAGCGCAACCCGGTTGGTGGCATCGGACAGGCGGACCGAGATCAGCTCGAGCTCGGCGGCATAGAGGCTACGCTGCGCGTCGAGCAGGTTCAGGTAGCTGTCGACCCCGCCCTTGTAGCGCGCCTCGGACAGCTCGAAGCTCTTCTGCGTGGCCTCGACCAACTTGCGCCGCGCGTCGAGCTGCTCGGCCAGCGTGGCGCGATCGGCCAGCGCGTCGGCGACCTCGCGGAAGGCCGACTGGATCGCCTTCTCGTACTGCGCGATGGTGATGTCGCGCTGGATCTCGGCCACGTCCAGGCTGGCCTGCAGGCGGCCGGCCTCGAAGATCGGGATGCGGATCTGCGGCATGAAGCTCCACGCACGCGATCCGCTCTCGAACAGGCCGTCGAGCGAGGCACTGGCGGTGCCGACCGTGGCGGTGAGCGTGATCGACGGGAAGAAGGCCGCGCGCGCCGCGCCGATGCTGGCATTCGCCGCGCGCAAGGCATATTCGGCCTGCACGACGTCGGGACGGCGGGTCAGCACTTCGGACGGCACGCCGGCGGGCAGCACGGCCACGCTGGCGATCGCCGCATCGAGCCCCTGCGGCAGCAGTTCCGCCGACACGCCCGCGCCGACGACCAACGCCAGGGCGTTCTCGTCCTGCGCCACCAGCGCGGCGTAACGGGCGGCATCGGCGCGCGCGGTCTGCAGCAGGGTCTCGGCCTGGCGCAGGTCCAGCGCCGAAACTGCACCGGCGTCGAAGCTGCGCTGCGTCAGCTCGAAGGACTTCTGCCGGGTGTCGAAGGTACTGCGCGCCAGCGCGAGGCGCTCGCGGTCGGCCGCCAGGCGCAGCCAGGCGTTGGCGACTTCGGCCACCAGGCTGATCTGGGCGCTGCGGCGTGCCTCCTCGGTGCCGAGATAGACCTGCAGCGCCTGTTCCTCCAGGCTGCGGACGCGGCCGAAGAAATCGAGCTCGTACGAGGCGAAGCCGAGGTTGGCGCTGTACTGACGGCTGACCGCGGACTCGCCCGAGCTGTTCAGGTCGCCCGGCACGCGCTGCGCGCTCTGTCCCCCGCCGGCGGTGATGGTCGGGAACAGGTCGGCACGCTGGATGCCGTACTGTGCCCGCGCGCGCTCGATGTTGAGCGCGGCGACGCGCAGATCGCGGTTGTTCTGCAGCGCCAGGGCGATCACCTCGCGCAGACGGGCATCGGCGAAGTAGTCACGCCAGGCGATGGCCTCGGCCTGCTGCGTGGCAGCCGAAGCCTCGGCCGGGGCGGCCTGCGGGAAGCTGGCGGGTACCGGCGCGGCCGGCCGCTCATACGCGGGGATCATCGAGCACGCACCGAGCGTGGCGGCGGACAGCGCCACCACGAGGCTGCGAACGCGAACCGAAAGCGGAGTCATCGGAACTCTCATGTCAGCGGCCCTCCTGAGCGGCCGGAACGGACACAGCATCCGCATCTTCGCGCGGTTTGTCCGGGAAGATGCGCTTGATCACGACGTAGAACAGCGGCACGAAGAAGAGGCCGAGCAGGGTGGCGGCGATGGTGCCGCCCAGCACGCCGGTGCCAATCGCGTTCTGACTGCCGGCACCGGCGCCGGTGGCCGTCGCCAGCGGCAGCACACCGAAACCGAATGCGAGCGAAGTCATGATGATCGGGCGCAGTCGCATGCGCACCGCGGTCAGCGTGGCGGCGATCAGGTCCTTGCCCTCCTCCATCTGCGCCTTGGCGAACTCCACGATCAGGATCGCGTTCTTCGACGACAGGCCGATGGTGGCGAGCAGGCCGACCTGGAAGTAGATGTCGTTGGACATGCCGCGACCGGTGGCGGCGAGCAGCGCACCGAGCACACCGAGCGGCACCACCAGCATCACCGCGAAGGGCACCGACCAGCTCTCGTACAGTGCCGCCAGGCACAGGAAGACCACCAGCAGGGACAGGGCGTAGAGGGCCGGCGCCTGCGAGCCGGAGCGGCGTTCCTCGTACGAAGTACCGGACCAGTCGTAGCCGATGCCCGGCGGCATCTTCGCCATGATGTCCTCGACCGCCTGCATCGCCTCGCCGGAGGACAGGCCCGGCGCCGACTGGCCGAGGATCTCCATCGACGGCTGGCCGTTGAAGCGCTCCAGGCGTGGCGAGCCGTAGGTCCAGTGCGCGGTGGCGAAGGCCGAGAACGGCACCATGTCGCCGGCCTTGTTGCGCACGTACCACTTGTCGAGGTCCTCGGGCGTCATGCGCGCGGGGGCGTCGCCCTGCAGGTAGACCTTCTTGATGCGGCCGCGGTCGAGGAAGTCGTTGATGTAGCTGCCGCCCCAGGCGGTCGACAGGGTGTCGTTGATGTCGGCGATCGACAGCCCAAGCGCGCCGGCCTTGGCGTGGTCGATGTCGAGCTTGAGCTCCGGCATGTCCTCCTGGCCGTTCGGGCGCACGCCGACCAGGCGCTTGTCCTGCGCCGCCATGCCGAGGAACTGGTTGCGCGCGGCTAGCAGCGCATCGTGTCCGAGGCCGGAGCGGTCCTGCATCTGAACGGTGAAGCCGCCCGAGGTGCCGAGCTCGATCACCGCCGGTGGCACGAAGGCGAACACCATCGCCTCGCGGATCTGCGCGAACGCGCCCATCGCGCGCCCGGCGATCGACTTGACGTCCTGGCCGGGGGCGGTGCGCTCGTCCCAGTGCTTCAGGTTCACGAAACCGACGCCCATGTGCTGGCCGCTGCCGCCGAAGCTGAAACCGGCGACGGTGAAGATCGCGCGCACCGAGTCCTTCTCGGTCTCGAGGAAGTGCTGCTCGACCTTCTTCAGCACCTCGAGCGTGCGCTCCTGGGTCGCACCGGCGGGCAGCACGACCTGGTTGAACATCACGCCCTGGTCTTCCTCGGGCAGGAAGGAGGTGGGCATGCGCACGAAGAGCAGGCCGAGCACCGCGACGATGGCGATATAGATGGCGAGGAAGCGCACGCTGCGCTTGAGGATGCCGCCGACGGCCGACTCGTAGCCCTTGGTGCTGCGATCAAACTTCAGGTTGAACCAGTGGAAGAACTTGCCGAACAGGCCGCCTTCGCCGTGCTCGTGACCTTTTTCCACCGGCTTCAGGATGCTCGCGCACAGGGCCGGGGTGAACACGATCGCCACCAGCACCGACAGCGCCATCGCCGACACGATGGTGATCGAGAACTGACGGTAGATCACGCCGGTGGAACCGCCGAAGAAGGCCATCGGCACGAACACCGCCGACAGCACGAGGCCGATGCCGATCAGCGCGCTGGTGATCTGGTCCATCGAGCGCTTGGTGGCCTCCTTGGGCGGCAGGCCCTCCTCGGTCATCACGCGCTCGACGTTCTCGACCACCACGATGGCGTCATCCACCAGCAGGCCGATCGCCAGCACCATGCCGAACATGGTCAGCGTGTTGATCGAGAAGCCGAAGGCGGCCATCAGGCCGAAGGTGCCGAGCAGCACCACCGGGATCGCCATGGTGGGGATCAGCGTGGCGCGGAAGTTCTGCAGGAACAGGTACATCACCAGGAACACCAGCACCACCGCCTCGATCAGCGTCATCACCACCGACTCGATCGAGATCTTGACGAAGGGCGTGGTGTCGTAGGGGACGACGTACTCCACGCCCTCGGGGAAGTAGCGCTGCATCTCGTCGAGTCTGGTGCGCACCGCGGTCGCGGTGTCGAGCGCATTCGCACCGGAGGCCAGGCGGATGCCGACGCCCGCGGCCGGCTGACCGTTGAAGCGGGCGACGGTGCCGTAGTTCTCGGCGCCGATCTCGATGCGCGCGACGTCCTTCAGGCGCACCTCGCCACCCTGCGCGCTGCTGCGCAGCAGGATGTCCTCGAACTCCTGCACGGTCTGCAGCCGGCTCTGCGCAGTGATCGTGGCGGTGAAGCCCTGGCCGGGCACGGCCGGCGTGCCGCCGAGCTGGCCGGCGGACACCTGGGTGTTCTGCGCCACCAGCGCGGCACGCACGTCACCCGGGGTGAGGCGGTAGTTCGTGAGCCGGGCCGGATCCATCCACACGCGCATCGCGTACTGCGCGCCGAACACCTGGACCTCGCCCACGCCATCGACCCGCGACAGCGGATCCTGCACCGAGGACACCAGGAAGTCCGACAGGTCGGTGCCCGTCATCGAGTTGTCCCTGGACACGAAGCCGACCACCATCAGGAAGTTCATCGCCGACTTGGCGACCGTCACGCCCTGCTGCTGCACGGCCTGCGGCAGCAGCGGCAGGGCAGTCTGCATCTTGTTCTGCACCTGCACCTGGGCGATGTCGGGGTCGGTGTCGGCGGAGAAGGTGAGCGTGGTCGAGGCGTTGCCGTAGGCGTCGCTGGTCGACTTCATGTACAGCAGGCCGTCGAGGCCGGTGAGCTTCTGCTCGATGATCTGCGTCACCGAGTCCTCGACCGCCTTGGCCGAGGCGCCCGGGTAGCGGGCGTTGATGACGATCGCGGGCGGCGCGATCGACGGGTACTGGGACACCGGCAGCTGCTGGATGGACAGCGCGCCCGCCAGCATGATGACGATGGCGATGACCCACGCGAAGATGGGTCGGTCGATGAAGAAGCGGGCCATGGTGCGCTACCTCACTTCGGCGCGACGGCGGCGGAAGCGCCGGCCTCGCTCTCGGCAGCCGCTTCCTGCGCCTGCACGGGCACGCCGGGGCGGACCTTCTGCAGGCCATCGACGATGATGCGCTCCCCGGCGGCCAGGCCGCCGGTGAGGACCCAGTTCGAACCGAGCGACTGCGCCACCTGGACCGGGCGCGCCTCGACCTTGTTCTCCGCGTTCACCACCATCACCTGCGCATTGCCGCGCGTATCGCGCGACAGCGCCTTGTGCGGCACCCGGATCGCCTCGCTGCGCGTGCCCTGCGGCAAGCGGGCACGCACGTACATGCCTGGCAGAAGCACGCCCTTGGCATTCGGGAACTGGGCACGCAAGGTCACGCTGCCCGTACCTTCGTCCACCGTGACCTCCGACAGCGCGAGCCTGCCTTCGGCGGAATACTCGCTGCCGTCCTCGAGCAGCAGCTTGACCGGCACGTCACCCTTCGCACTCGCCGTGAGCCGCCCGGCCTCGATCTCGCGACGCATGCGCAGCAGTTCGGCACTGGACTGGGTCAGGTCGACATAGATCGGGTCGAGCTGCTGCACCGTCGCCAGCGACTGCGCCTGGTTCGCGGTGACGAGCGCCCCGGCAGTCACCGCAGAGCGACCGATACGCCCGCTGATCGGCGACTTGAGCTGAGTGTAGTCGAGGTCGATCTTCGCCTTGTCAAGCGCAGCCCGGGCGGCGGCGAGGTCGGCCTCGGCCTGCTTGAGCGCGGCCTGGGCATCGTCATTGGCCTGCTTGCTGACCGCCTCGATCTTCACCAGATCGGCATGGCGCTGGGCCTTCAGCCGCGCGACCTGCAGGTTGGCCTCGGCACGGGCGAGGCTCGCCTTCGCGCTGTCGAAAGCCGCCTGATAGGGCCCGGCATCGATGCGGTACAAGACCTGTCCCGCCTTGACCTCGCTGCCCTCGGTGAAGGCGCGCTGGGTCAGGATGCCCGTGACCTGCGGTCGCAGCTCGGCGATCAGGTAGGGGCTGGTGCGGCCGGGCAGCTCGGCCACCATCGCCAGTTCCTCGACCTTGACGGTCTGCACGGTAACGGCCGGTGCCTGCGGGGCCCCAGGGGCCGGTGCGCCCCCCTGTTCCTTGCCGCCACTGCAGGATGCAAGGAACAGCGCGCTGAGCGCCGCCACCACGGCGGGCTTGAGGAAGGCATTGTTCGTGGTCTTCATTGGAGCCTCGTGAACGCGGGGAACGGGGATTTTCGCCAGGCTCTTGGCCTGCGCTTTAACCCCGCCCTTTAGAACGGTTATTCTAGAATGAACGCTCATTCTATGTTAGCCTTTGCTGCATCGCAAGAAAATTGACGCTGCATTCTGGCGCACTTGCCACCCCAGGCACATGCGCACGACACGAAAAGCGAACCTCACGCATGCAACGCACGGATACGACCTCCAGCACCGACGCCTCGCGCGCCGCCGCCCGCCGCCAGCAGATCCTCATTGCTGCGGCGCAGTGTTTCCGCGACCACGGATTCCATGCTGCAAGCATTGCCAAGATCTCGATTGCGGCGGGGATGAGCCCAGGCCACATCTATCACTACTTCGAGAACAAGGAAGCGATCATTGCGGCCATCGTCGCGCAGGATCTCGAGAGCCTGCTCACCCTGACCGCCGAGCTACGCGCCGCCTGCAACGTGCGCGAAGCCCTGATCGAGCGCGCCGCCGAAGGCGTTGCCGACCAGCTCGACACGGACAGCGCGGCGCTCAAGCTCGAGATCGTGGCCGAAGCCGCACGCAATCCGCGCGTCGCCCAGATCGTGCGCGACGCCGATGCCGCCTGTCGGCGCGAGCTTGCGGTCACCATCCGCGCCATCCGCCGCGTCGCGGGTCACGAGGATTCGCCCGAGGCCGTTGCCGACATGGGAGAAGTGCTGGCCTGCCTGTTCGAAGGCCTGCTGCTGCGTTCGATCCGCAATCCCGACCTCGACCGCCAGCGCGTCGCCCGGCGCATCCAGATCGCGATCAACGACCTGCTGGACCAGCCGGGCGGCTAGCGGTCACGCCGGACCGCTTGCGGTTACAGGTAGCCCAGCTTCCCTGGCAGCCACAGCGCAAGCTGGGGGAACACGATCATCAGCGTCAGTCCGGCGCCCATGGCCAGGACCAGCCAGATCACCCAGCGGAAGGTCTCTTCCATGCCGATGCCGGCAATGCGCGAGGTGATCATCAGCGAGATAGCCATCGGTGGCGTGAACTGCCCGATGGCGAGGTTGATCGTCATCATCACGCCGAACCACACCAGGTCCCAGCCCATCGCCACCGCGATCGGCACCAGCAATGGCAGCAGGATCAGGAAGATCGAGATCGCGTCGAGGAACATGCCGGCGACGAGCAGCAGCAGGTTGATCGACAGCAGCATCATCCATTCGCTGGAGTGCAGCCCGACCAGCGCCTTCGCCGCAACATCGAAGATACCCAGCGTATTGCCCGCCCATGCGAACACCGAGGCGATGCCGATGATCATCAGCACCACGGCCGACAGCTCGCCGGCATCGACCAGGATACGGAACAGGCCCTTCAGGCTGATGCTGCGGTAGACGACCATGCCGACGAAGATGCCGTAGGCCACCGCCACCACCGCGGCCTCGGTCGGGGTGAAGACGCCGGTACGCAAGCCGCCGAGGATGATCACCGGCGCCAGCAGGCCCCATATCGCATCGATGAAGCTCTTGCCCAGCGGCGGACGCTCGGCCTTGTAGTCGCGGCCGAACCCATGCTTGCGGCTGATGATGATGGCCGGCACCAGCAGGCAGAGCGCGGCAATCATGCCCGGGAAGAGGCCGGCGGCGAACAGCGCCGGCACCGTCGCTGCAGGCACCATCACGCTGTAGACGATGAAGGCGACCGAGGGCGGGATGATGATCGCAGTCGAACCCGAGGCGGCGATCAGGCCGGCCGAGAAGCCCTTCGGATAACCGCGCGCGATCATCGACGGCAACATCACCGCCGCCACGGCCGCGGCGTCGGCCGGGCCGGAGCCGGAGATGCCGCCCAGCAGCATCGACACCAGCACGGCAACGACCGCCAGCGAGCCGGTCCATTCGCCCACCATTGCGGTGACGAAGCGCACCAGGCGCACCGCCACCCCGGAGCGCTCGAAGATCATGCCGGCGAGGATGAACATCGGGATCGCCAGCAAAGGGTACTTGGCGATGCCGGCGTAGATGTTGGTCGGCACCGCAAGCTGGTCGAACCCCGCCATCGCCAGCACGGCGACGCTGGCAACGCCCAGGCCGGTGGCCAGCGGCATGCCCGCCACCAGCGCGAGCAGGAACAGACCGATCAGGACGGTGCCGATCATGCGCGCCTCCGCATGCGGGTCAGCACCAGACGCAACACCAGCGCGACCGCCAGCACCGGCATCCACACCGTGTACCACCACTGCGGCACGCCCAGCGCGGGCGAAGTCTCTTCAAACCGGTACTGGTCCCAGGTCAGGCGCCCGGCATAGAAGGCGATGAAGGCGAACAGGCTGGCCGTGACCGCGAACGAGAGCCAGTCGGCCACGGCACGGCCCCCCGGCGGCAACTTGCGTACGAAGAAATCGACCCGGATGTGGCGGTCAAAGGCAAAGGCCGCCGAGGAGCCGACAAAAGACAACACGATAAGCAGCGCGATCGAGAACTCCTCGGTCGCGGCGAAGGACTGCGAGGTGAAATAGCGCGCCAGTACGTTGCCGAAGGTGATCAGTACGATCAGCCCCATGACGATGCCGGAGAGGATCTGTTCGACGGTGTAGGGCGCAGGGCTCGCGTCTTCGTGCTGCGATTCGATGCTCATCAGAACTGCCAAGGAAAATGGAAACAGCCCCGGCCAGCGGCGACCGAGGGCAGGCGGGGCGCAAGGCGGGATCGCGGTCGCCCGCGTAGCCGGGGATGTGCCGGATGTTCCTGGTGCGGGCGAGGACTGTCTGAGCCCGAAGGGCGAGTTCCACAGCCCGCAGAAGGAATGTCCGGCACAGCCACGGCGGACAAAACGAGGGCAATCAACGCTTGGCGATGTCTTCCTCGGCCTGCTTGACCAGGTCCGAACCGATCTTCTCGGCCCATTCCTTGTACACGCCGGCCGTGGCCTTGCGGAAGGCGTCGCGCTCGGCATCGGAGAGGCGGACTACCGCAACGCCGTTGGCCTCGATCTCCTTCAGCAGCGCGTCGTCACTCTCCGAGATGCCGGCGCGGGCACGGGCAATCTCTTCCTTCGCCGCCTGCTGCGCGGCCTCGGACACCGCCTTGCGATCCGCCTCGGACCACGAGTTCCACACGTTCTTGTTGACCACGAAGATCAGCGGATCGGCCACATAGCCCCACAAGGTCAGGTGCTTCTGCCCCACCGTGTGCAGCTTGGCCGCATTGAACACGGCCAGCGGGTTCTCCTGGCCATCCACCGCACCGGTCGCCATCGCCGGCTGGGCATCGGCCCAGCTCATCTGCGTCGGGTTGGCACCCAGCGCGTTGAAGGTGGCGAGGAACAACGGCGAACCCACCACGCGCATCTTCATGCCCTTCACGTCGTCCGGCGTGCGGATCGGCTTCTTCGAATTCGACACCTCGCGGAAACCATTCTCGCCCCAGGCCAGCGGCACCACGTCGCGCTCTGCCAGGGTGTCGAACATCTTCTTGCCGACGCGGCCCTGCGTCAGCGCATCGATCGCCTTGTGGTCCGGCATCAGGAAGGGCAGCGCGAACAGGTTCAGCTCCTTCACCTGCGGCGACCAGTTGATGGTCGAGCCCACCGCCATGTCGATGATGCCCTGGCGCAGCGCGGTGAATTCCTTGGTCTGGTCGCCCGACACCAGCGAGGTGCCCGGATAGACCTTGATCTTGATCCGGCCTTCGGTCTTCTCGGCCACCAGGTCGGCCCAGCGCTTGGCGCCCCAGCCCCACGGGAAGGCTTCGCCGAGCACGGTCGACAGCTTGTATTCGTCCTTGTACTGCTGGGCCGAGACCGGCATCGACAGGCCGAGCGCCGCGGAAGCGAACAGACCGGCGATGAGGGCGTTGAAGCGGCGTTTTTGCATGAGACGTCTCCGTTTCTTGGTTTTGAGTCGAGACGCGCGGCGGCGGACGCAGCGCAAGGGGAGGGCCGATTCTACAAACCGTGGGCGCGGCGGGCCAGCGCAAAATCGCCCGATGCCGCCAGCGGGCTGCTCAACGCGGTGCCAACACCCGCCGCAGGAAGTCGGTGAGACTGCCGAGATGGTGCTCGAGATCGGCGAAGGATTCGTGGTCGCCCGACACCGTGATCAGCTCGACCGGCGTCTCGCCCCGTGCCGCGAAGATCTGGTGCGCCTCGTCGATCGGCACCACCTCGTCGTCCTCGCCATGCACCAGCAGCACCGGCCTGCGGATGCGCGAGACGGTGGCGACCGGCGCGATGTCGTCGAAGCGATGGCCGATGGTGCGCTGCACATAGTCGAGGATGTAGCGGCCGACCGGGCGCTCGGGCAGGTGCTTGGCCGCCAGCCAGCGCCGCATCATCGCCGCAGGATGGGAGAAGGCGGCCACGCTGACCACTGCCGCTACCTGCGGCCTGCGCGACGCCGCCAGCAGCACGGCGCCCGCCCCCACCGAATGGCCCAGCAGCGCGATGCGCCGCGGGTCGACGCCCGCACGCGTGGCGAGCCAGTCGAAGGCGTGCTCGACGTCCTCGGCGAAGCGTGGCAGCGAGGCGAAACTGTCCTCATCGCTCGCGCCGTGGCAGCGCGCATCGACGAACAGCGTGGCGAAGCCGGCCTCGTGCAGCGGCCGCGCCAGCGGCAGCATCAGCGCCGCATTGCCGCCCCAGCCATGCAGCACCACCACCGCAGGCGCGGCAGCGCTGCCCGGCACGGGAATGAACCAGCCATGCAGGGTCTTGCCGTTGGCCGTGGCGATGCGCACCGTGTCGAAGCCCAGGCCGAGCGCCGCAGGGTCGGTGTCATGCGGCACGCGCGGCGCCGCCAGCCCCTTGCGGATCCCCCAGTGCACGGCGGCGCGACCGCCGGCCAGGGCTGCTGCCCCGGCGGCAAAGGCCGCGAACAGTCCGGTCGTCGTCGCCATGGCCCCTCGACTCCGCCCTCAGCCCGTCAGCCCGGCCCACCACAGGCGGGCGCGGATGCCCCACTCGGTGGTGTAGCCGACACTCACCGAACGGATCCGGCCCTCGCGGTCGAGCACGACGAAGGCCGGCACGCCCCGCAGGCCGTAGCGGCCTGCGATGCGTCCGTCGGCATCCACGGCCGTCGTCCAGTCCAGCCCGCGCGCGGCCAGCACCTGCGCCACGGCCGCGGCGTCGCCGGACTGCATCGCCACCGTCAGCACCGGCCAGTCGGCCTGCACGTCGTCCATGCTGCCCTGCTGCGCGGTGCAGATGCCGCACCAGTCGGCCCAGAAATAGAGCCCGATCGGCCCGTCCGCATGGGCCGAGCGCCACGCCGCCAGGCTGAGTTCCCCGCCTGCCGCCGCCGGCGCGGCGAACGGCGGCGCCTCGCCGTCGGGCACGTGGCGCGCCTGCACCCAGTGCATGCCGAGCACGATGGCGACGACGAACGCCAGGTCGCGCGAGAAACGCCGCCAGCGCGAGGGCTTGACGGAAACCGGCGTCGCGGCCGGATCAGGTTCGGTCATGGCACAGTCCGTGTCGTGCGCTGCAAGGGCATCGCGTCTTCAATCCATCACCCAGCGCAGACCGCCCAGTTCGCGCTCGAACAGGCGCCAGCCGCCCTCGCCACTGCACAGGCCGTAGCGGAACGGCGTGTTGTCGCGCCCCGGCGTCATGAAGCGCAGGTCCACGAAATTCGCGCACAGCAGGCCCGAGGGACCGTTCTCGACATGGTCGAGGACCGGGAACATCGCGAACCAGCGATAGAAGGCGAAATCCTTCGCCTGCCACACCCTCTGCGCGAGTTCGCGCGTACCGTTATCGCCGAAGCGCTCGCGCACCTCCCACTTCGCCATCGCCACCGGCTGGTAGGGCGCCGAGAAACGGCGGATGAAGTTGTCGTCGGCGCTCGCCACCAGCGGCTCGCTGCGCCGGGTATTGATGTGGGCGTAGTGGTAGCGCTCGCCGTCGAACACGATCGCGGTCCAGTTGAAGGGCGAAGCCGGCCGCGGCGCCGCATCGACCAGCACCGCCTGGATGCCCTCGCGGGCGGCGTAATCGCGCGCGGCCTCGATCGCCTCACCGCGCCCGACCGCCTGCACCCCCACCCAGCCCGCCAGCAGGACCAGCGCGCTCACCGCCGGCACCCGGCTGCTGCGCCACAGCGCGCTCACCAGCAGGCCGGCGAGGATGATGCCGGTGAAGGGCAGATCGATGATGAAGGTCGTGCCCCAGCCGAAGCGCCGGTCCGAGAACGGCGACAGGATCATGGTGCCGAACTGGGTGATGAGGTCGCCCAGGATGTGCACGAAGATCGCGCTGCAGACAACGAGGTAGAAGGACCGCCACCCCGCCCCGCCCCGCCCGCCGCGCTGCCAGAAGCGCGCCAGCAGCCAGGCGATCAGCAGCCCCCACAGGGGCAACAGCACGAGCGAATGGGTCACGCCGCGATGGCCGCGCAGGTAGGTGAGCTCGGACACCCAGCCGAGCACGAAGTCGAGATCGGGAAAGGTCGCGGCCACGGTGCCGGCGACCACCACCTGCCACACCGGCGGCCGTGCCATCGGCGCCGTGGCGGGCGGCGCCCGGCGGCCGGCAAGCATGCGGCCGACGAGGGCGCCCGAAAGGGCATGGGTCAAGGTGTCCATCGAATTCCGGAAGTCGTTGCGTTCTATCGGTCTGCCGGCCCCGGCCACAGCTGGCGGAGCGCGGGCATCAGCGCGCGCCAGTCCGGCGCCGAGCGGGTATCGATCGGCAGCACGCGCGCGAGTTCCTCCTCTTCGAGCGGTTCGCGCGTCCGAAGTTGCGCCTCGAGCACCGCGAGATCGGCTTCCGAGGCGTCTTTGCCCGCCGCCGCACGTCGGCGCACCCGCTCGCGCAGTACCTCGGGCGGCGCATCGAAAGCGAGGATCACGAAGGGCACGCCGAGCACGCCCGCCAGTTCGACCAGGCTGCGGCGCTGCGCGCGCCTGAGGAAGGTCGCATCGAGCAGCACCGGATAGCCCGCCGCCACCACCGTTCGCGCCAGCTCGGCGAGCCGCGCGTAGGTGCGCGCGGTCGCCTCGGCGGAATACAGCCCGCCGCCGAGCGCCGACCCGCTCGCCGCCGCGGCGTCGAGGCCGAACAGGCGCTTGCGCTCGACGTCGGCGCGCACCCGGATCACGCCGCCCTGTTCCACCAGCGGCTGCGACTGGCTGCTCTTGCCGGAACCGGACACGCCGCAGGCGATCAGCAGGGCCGGCGCCGTCGGCCGCGCCTGGGCCGCTGCCAGCGCGAGGTAGCGCGCACACTCCGCCAGGCTCTCGCTGCGCGCCTCGCCGTCGACCTGGCTGGCGCGGATCGCCGCGATCTTGGCCCGTACCATCGCACGGTAGCTCACATACCAGGGCAGCAGTCGCAGGCCGCCGTAGTCACCACTGCGCTCAAGCCAGGCATTGAGGAAGCGGTTGGCCAGCACGTCCTGCCCGCGCAGCTGCAGGTCCATGACCAGGAAGGCGATGTCGGCGACGACGTCCGTCCACCGCAGTTCGGCGCTGAACTCGATCGCATCGAACAGGCGCGGCTCGCCTTCGAGCACGATCAGGTTGCCCAGGTGCAGGTCGCCGTGGCATTCGCGCACCCGGCCTTCCGCCAGGCGGGCATCGAACACCGACGCCAGCGTCACCGCCTGCGCTTCGACCCAGGCCTCCACCCGCGCCAGCTCGGCCCGCAGCGCCGGATCCTCGATCCGCTCCCGCACCTGCGCGAAGTTCTGCCGCACCGGCGCCAGCACCGCCGCCGCATCGCCAAAACCCTCGCCCGGTTTCGCCACCGCCGCAACGGCATGGAAATCCGCGACATGGCGCGCGAGACGGTCGAACAGTTCGGGCACCAAGGCACCCGCCGCCAGCCGATGGGCCAGCAGCGCGGACTGCTCGAAGCGGCGCATGCGCACCAGGTAGTCGTCTGCCACGGCACCCGCGGCCGGTGCTTCGCCGCCCACGCGCACACCCTCCCCGGCACGCCACACCGGCACCACCGCTTCGTAAAGCTCAGGCGCCGTACGCTGGTTCAGTCGCAGTTCGGCCTCGCAGGCCTCGCGGCGGCGGTCGACCGTGCTGAAATCCAGGAAACCCAGATCGAGCGGCTTCTTCAGCTTCCAGGCGTGGTCGCCGGCCAGCAGCACCCAGGAGATGTGGGTCTCGATCAGGCTCACGCCGCCGTCCGAGCCGGGCAGCACACCCGGCTGCATCAGCTGGCGCAGCAATCCGCGCTCGCCGCCGTTTTCCTCTCGCATTTCCAGACCCTCCATCGCAATCCGCACGCCGGCGGACACCGTTTCTCAAGCCCGAATCCCGCATCATGGACAGGCGCGGCGCAGGGGGCAATGATGCGGGCGATTCAAGGCAGATCGACAAGGGAATCGCATGCGCGCCGGAAATCGTCGCGCCCCGCGGGCACCTGACGCCCGGAACCCCGACTACGGAAAGCGGCTGCCCTCGCTGAAGAACGCCACCAGCCGGTCGAACACGAGGCGGATGCGCGCCGCCACCGGGCCGCGCTGGGGGCGGTACACCGAGAGGCTCCACGGCTCGGGCGCCAGTTCGGGCAGCACTTCGACCAGCCGCCCCGAGCGCAGATGCGGCGCGGCCAGGTAGGCGGTGAGCTGGCCGAAGCCGACGCCGGCGAGCACCGCCTCGGCCTCGGCGCCAGTGTCGTCGGTGGCGAAGGTGGGCGCGCGCGGCAGCCACTGCTGGCCGCCGGCCAGGAACCACGCCCAGGGCCGCCCGGTGTTGGGATCGATGGCGACCGTGGTCGGACGCTCGGCCAGCTCCTGCAGTGTCTTCGGTGCGCCGCAGCGCGAGAGCAGCTCGGGCGCGGCGACGATGTGGAAGGACACGCTCGACACCGCCCGCGCGACGAAGCGGCTGTCGCGCAGCACGCCGACGCGGATGCCGATGTCGATCTGCTCATCGACCACGTCGGCGAACTGGTCGGAGAAGCGCAGGTCGAGCTGCAGCCCCGGATGCTGCGCGCACAGCTCGCCCAGCACCCGCATCAGCCCGTGGCGGCCGAGTGCCCGCGGCGCGGTGATGCGCACCAGACCGGCCAGCTCGCTGGCGCGCGCCTGGTCGGCGCCCTGGAAGATCGCATCCACGCCCTGCAGGCTCAGCCGCGCCCGCGCCGCAAGCTGTTCGCCGACTTCGGTGATGCGGTTGTGACGGGTGTTGCGATGGAAGAGCAGCTCCCCGACATGGCCCTCCAGCTCCTTCACCGCGCGCGTGACCGCCTGCGGCGACACGCCGAGGCGGGTGGCGGCTTCCTTGAAGTTGCGCGACTCCGCGGCGGTGCAGAAGATGCGCAGCATTTCGAGGCGGTTCAGCATGCTCGTCGTCCAGTCGGATTGAGGGTCGGATTATTCCAGAAGCTGGAATCGTGAAATCTCAAATTATCCATTTATCGGATTTAGCCGCATACGGATACTTTCAGCGTCGCGGGCAGTGCGCCCGCTTGTCTTCAGGATTCCAGCCATGTCCATCAAATCGCGCGCCGCCGTGGCCTTCGGCCCCAACCAGCCCTTGCAGATCGTCGAAGTGGATGTCGAGCCGCCGAAGAAGGGCGAAGTGCTGGTGCGCATCGTCGCCACCGGCGTGTGCCACACCGACGCCTTCACGCTCTCGGGCGACGACCCCGAGGGCATCTTCCCGTCCATCCTCGGCCACGAGGGCGGCGGCATCGTCGAAGCCGTCGGCGAGGGCGTGACCTCGCTCGCGGTCGGCGACCACGTGATCCCGCTGTACACGGCCGAATGCCGCGAGTGCAAGTTCTGCAAGTCGGGCAAGACCAACCTGTGCCAGGCGGTGCGCGCCACCCAGGGCAAGGGCCTGATGCCCGACGGCACCACGCGCTTCTCCTACCAGGGCCAGCCGATCTACCACTACATGGGCACCTCGACCTTCTCGGAATACACCGTGGTGCCCGAGATCTCGCTCGCCAAGATCGACAAGGACGCGCCGCTGGACAAGGTCTGCCTGCTCGGTTGCGGCGTCACCACCGGCATCGGCGCAGTGCTCAACACCGCCAAGGTGGAAGAAGGCGCCAGCGTCGCTGTCTTCGGCCTGGGCGGCATCGGGCTGGCGGCGATCATCGGCGCGAAGATGGCCAAGGCCGGCCGCATCATCGCCGTCGACATCAACCCGGCCAAGTTCGACATCGCGAGAAAGCTCGGCGCGACCGACTTCGTCAACCCGAAGGACCACGACAAGCCGATCCAGGACGTGATCGTCGGCCTGACCGACGGCGGCGTGGATTACTCCTTCGAGTGCGTCGGCAACGTCAAGCTGATGCGTGCCGCACTCGAGTGCTGCCACAAGGGCTGGGGCGAATCGACCATCATCGGCGTAGCGGGCGCCGGGCAGGAGATCAGCACCCGTCCGTTCCAGCTCGTCACCGGCCGCGTATGGCGCGGCAGCGCCTTCGGCGGCGTGAAGGGCCGCACCGAGCTGCCGAGCTACGTGCAGAAGGCACAGAAAGGCGAGATTCCGCTCGACGACTTCATCACCCACACCATGCCGCTCGAGGACATCAACAAGGCCTTCGACCTGATGCACGAGGGCAAGAGCATCCGCACGGTGATTCACTTCTGATCGAGCTGCAGCCGCAGCGCGCCCACGCTCCCTGCGAGACCGGCCGCGCTGCCCCATCCTGACCCCACCTTGCCCGGAGACATGGCCATGAGTCTGGAAATCCTCAGCACCCAGAAAAGCTTCGGCGGCTGGCACAAGCGCGTCCGTCACCACTCGCAGGCACTGGCCTGCGACATGGTGTTCGCGGTCTACCTGCCACCGCAGGCCGAGCAGGCGGGCCCCCGCCTGCCGGTGCTGTACTGGCTGTCGGGACTCACCTGCACCGACGAGAACTTCATGCAGAAGGCGGGCGCGCAGCGCATGGCCGCCGAGCTGGGCCTCATCATCGTGGCCCCCGACACCAGCCCGCGCGGCGCCGGGGTGCCGGGCGACCCGGACGGCGCGTGGGACTTCGGCCACGGCGCCGGCTTCTATGTGAACGCCACGCAGGCACCGTGGTCGCGCCACTACCGCATGTACGACTACGTGGTGGAGGAGCTGCCCGCGCTGGTCGAGGCGCACTTCCCCGCCTCCGACCGGCGCGGCATCAGCGGCCACTCCATGGGCGGGCACGGCGCGCTGGTGTGCGCGCTGCGCAACCCGGGGCGCTACCGCTCGGTGTCGGCCTTCGCGCCGATCACGAACCCGATGCAATGCCCGTGGGGTGAAAAGGCCTTCTCGCGCTACCTGGGCGACGAGCGCACGCAATGGCGCGAATGGGACGCCTGCGCGCTGATTGCGCAGGCTGCGGAACGTCTGCCGCTGCTGGTCGACCAGGGCGAGGCCGACGGCTTCCTCGCCGAGCAGCTCAAGCCCGAGGCCCTGCAGGCCGCCGCCACCGCAGCCGGCCACCCGCTGACGCTACGCCTGCAGCCGGGCTACGACCACAGCTACTACTTCATCGCCAGCTTCATCGAGGATCACCTGCGGCATCACGCGCGGGCGCTGGCGGGGTAAGCACACCGGCTGCGGCCTTCGGCGCCGCAGCCGGTGGATCACGCTTGCACCTTCACCCGGCTCCCCCTCACCCCCTGCACCACCTCGATCGTCACGTCGATCTGCTGCTTCATCTCCTCGACGTGCGAGATCACGCCCACCGTGCGACCGCGCTGTTGCAGGTCGATCAGCGCCTTCATCGCCATGTCGAGCGATTCCGGGTCGAGGCTGCCGAAGCCTTCGTCGATGAACAGGGTGTCGAGCTGCACGCCCCCGGCGTAGGCCTGGACCACGTCGGACAAACCGAGCGCGAGCGACAGCGAGGCCATGAAGCCCTCGCCGCCGGACAGGGTGCTGGCCGGGCGCGTACGGCCGGTGTATTCGTCGAAGACCTCGAGATCGAGGCCCGCGGCGCGGCGGGCATCGGCCACGTCCTCGCGCCGCTGCAGCTGGTAGCGGCCGCGGCTCATGGCCGACAGACGCAGCGAGGCCGCGCGCAGCACGTCGTCGAGCAGCGCGGCGAGCACATAGCGCTGGAAGGTGAGGTTGCGGCAGTTGTTGCCGTTGGCGATGTCGGCGAGATGACCGACGACGCGGTATTCGGCCTCGATGGCACCGGATTCGCGCGCGATCTCCTCGAGACGGGCGAGCGTGTCGGTGACGGTGCGCAGCTCGCTGCGGGTCTGGCCGATGCGGTCGACCACCGCTTCGACCTGCGCGCGCGACGCCGTGGCGCGGGCGTCGAGTGCGGCGAGATCGGGACGGACCAGGCCGGCCACCGCCTGCGCGGCGCGTCCGGCACGCTCGTGGGCCGCGGCGCGGCGGTCGTCGGCATCACGGACGGCGGACTCGAGCATCGCGATGCGCGCGGCCGGCAGCAGCGCCGCACGCCAGGCAGCTTCCGCGTGGTCCGCGGCCCCCTCGTCCCCCTTGCTCGTGCCGTCCGGCCAGAAGCCTGCCGTCTGCAAGGCCGCGACGAACTGCCGATGCGCCTCGACGACACGCGCCTGTGCGGCCTGCACGCCCTCGGCCAGCGTGGCGTGCTGCGCGCGCAGCGCGGCCGCCCGGCTGGCCGCTTCGCCGTGGGTGGACTGGGCCTGTTGCAGCGCGCGTTCCAGACGCTGGCGCGTGTCCTGCGCCTGGGCAATGCCGGCCTGCAGCGCGGCCGGGGTACGCAGGGCTTCGGGCACGCCTGCGCGACGCTCGTCGGCCACGTGCTGCGCGGCGCGCGCGGCGCTGGCGGCCTCCGCCGCCTGGGTGCGGGC
>NZ_AMXC01000025.1:0-36552 GCF_000310165.2 Thauera sp. 63 | reverse complement strand
CCGCGCGCTGCCCGCGCGCCGGATCACCGCCGAACCGCCGCAACAGGGCCCGCGCCAGGCGGTCGTGCGCGCGCCCGCCGAGCTGCCCTACGTGACGCTCGCCTGGCACGTGCCCGCCCTGCGCGACCCGGCCGCCGATCGCGACGCCTACGCCCTGCAGGTGCTGGCCGCGATCCTCGACGGCTACGATGGCGCGCGCCTGACCCGGCGCCTGGTGCGGGACAGCGGCATCGCCGTCTCGGCCGGCGCCGGCTACGACGGCAGCGGCCGCGGCCCCTCGCTGTTCTACCTCGACGGCGTGCCCGCAGCGGGCCACACCACGGACGAACTCGAGGCCGCGCTGCGTGCCGAGCTGCAGCGGATCCGAGACGAGGGCGTCAACGAGGCCGAGCTCGCCCGCGTCAAGACCCAGGCCGTGGCCAGCCGCGTGTACAAGCGCGACTCGCTGATGGGCCAGGCGATGGAAATCGGCTACCTCGAGGCGGCCGGCCTGTCGTGGCGCGACGAGGAGCGCCTGCTCGAGGGCCTGCGCAGCGTGACGGCCGATGAAGTGCGGTCCGTCGCCCAGCGCTACTTCGGCGACGACAGCCTCAGCGTCGCCCGCCTCGATCCGCTGCCGCTCGAAACGGCCCGCCCGCGCTCGCCCTTCGTCGGCGTGCGCCACTGAACCTTCCGCGAACCGAGCCGACCGCCCCGCCATGATCCTGACGCCCCGCTTCCTCGCCCCTGCCCTCGCCGGCCTCGCCCTGGTCGCGCAACTGGCGCTTGCCCCGGCCGCCGTCGCCGGCCCGAAGATCGAGCAATGGACCGCGCCCTCCGGTGCGCGCGTGTCCTTCGTCGAAAGCCGCGCGCTGCCGCTGGTCGACATCCAGGTCGACTTCGCCGCCGGCTCCGCCTTCGAGCCCGCGGACAAGGCCGGCCTCGCGAGCCTGACCCGCAGCCTGCTCGATGCCGGCACCAGCGCGCTCGACGAACAGCAGATCGCCGAGCGCATCGCCGACATCGGCGCACAGATCGGTGGCAGCACCGACAATGACCGCGCCAGCCTGTCGATCCGCAGCCTGTCCTCCGCGCCCGAGCGCGATGCCGCGGTCGACCTCGCCGCTGCCCTGCTGGCGCAGCCCGTCTTTCCGCCCGAGATCCTCGAACGCGAACGCCGCCGCGCCATCGCCGGACTGCGCGAGGCACTGACCAAACCCGCCACGCTGGCCGCCCGCCGCTTCAACGAGGCGCTCTACAGCGGCCATCCCTACGGCACCGCCACCTCGCCGGAATCGCTCGAAGCGATCACCCGCGACGACCTGGTGGACTTCCACCGCCGCCACTTCGGCCCCCAGCGCGCCGCCATCGCCATCGTCGGCGACGTCGACCGCGCCACGGCCGAGCGCATCGCACAGCGGCTGACGGCAGGCCTGCCGCCGGTCGAGGCGGCTGCGCCGCTGCCCGCGCCTGCAGCGCCGCAGGCGGAGACGCTGCGCATTCCCCACCCCTCGGCCCAGGCCCACATCCTCGTCGGCCAGCCGGGCATGGCGCGCGAAGATGCCGATTACTTTCCGCTGCTGGTCGGCAACTACGTGCTGGGCGGCGGCGGCTTCGTGTCGCGCCTGACGCAGGAAGTGCGTGAGAAGCGCGGTTTCGCCTACAGCGTCTACAGCTACTTCGCACCGCAACAGGTCGCCGGCCCCTTCCAGATCGGCTTGCAGACGCGCGGCAGCCAGGCGGAGGAAGCCCTCGGCGTGGTGCGCGACACGCTGGCCGGCTTCATCGCCAAGGGGCCGAGCGAGACCGAGCTGCAGGGCGCCAAGGACAACCTGATCAACGGTTTCGGCCTGCGCCTCGACTCCAACGCCAAGACGCTGGACTACGTGGCGATGATCGGCTTCTACGGCCTGCCGCTCGACTGGCTCGACACCTACCCGCACAAGGTCGCGGCCGTCACGGTCGATCAGGTGCGCGACGCCTTCTCCCGCCGCATCCGCAGCGAGCACCTCGTCACCGTGATCGCAGGCGGCGACGGCGACACGCAGGCAGCACCCGCGACTGCCGCAGAAACGCGCGAATGAGCCGCGTGCGCATCGTCGGCGGGCAGTGGCGCTCGCGCCTGCTCGATGTCACCGACGTGGCGGGGCTGCGCCCCACGCCCGACCGCGTGCGCGAAACCCTGTTCAACTGGCTTGGCCAGGACCTCGACGGCCAGCACTGCCTGGATCTCTTCGCCGGCAGCGGCATCCTCGGTTTCGAGGCCGCCTCGCGCGGCGCGGCATCGGTGGTGCTGGTCGAGCGCGACCCGCGCGCGCTCGACGCACTGCACAAGGCCGCAAAGACCCTACAGGCGTCGCAAGTAGAGATCGTGCGCGGCGATGCGGTAAGATTCGCGCAAACCACGCCGCGAACGTTCGACGGCGTGTTTCTCGACCCACCCTACAACCAGGGCTGGGTCGAGCGTGTGGAACCCTGGCTGGACAGGCTGGTGAAGGCGGACGGATGGCTCTATGTCGAGTCCGAGGTCGCGATCGACAGCCTGGGCAACTGGCTCCCGGCCAAGCAGGGCCGCGCCGGACAGGTCCATTTCCATCTGATGCGCAGGAGCCGGGCATGAAGGAAGCGGTGGCGGTATATCCGGGCACGTTCGACCCATTCACCCGCGGGCACGAGGATCTCGTGCGCCGGGCGTCGGTGCTGTTCGACCGTGTCGTCGTCGCCGTTGCGCGCAGCAACAGCAAGAACCCGATCTTCTCGCTCGACGAGCGGGTCGAGATCGCGCGCCTTGCCGTGACCGCCTTCCCGAACGTGATCGTGGTCGGCTTCGACTGCCTGCTGATGGAGTTCCTGAAGCAGCAGGACGCACGCGTGATCCTGCGCGGCCTGCGTGCCGTGTCGGACTTCGAGTATGAATTCCAGATGGCGGGAATGAACCGCAAGCTCTACCCGGACGTCGAAACCGTGTTTCTGACGCCGGCCGAAGAGTACATGTTCATTTCCGCCACGATGGTGCGGGAAATCGCCCGCCTCGGCGGCGATGTGAGCAAGTTCGTGCAGCCTACCGTGCTGGCACGGCTGCAGGAAAAACTGAACTCAAAGCGATAGCAAGGAAGCAAAGATCATGGCTCTGATGATTACCGACGAGTGCATCAACTGCGACGTCTGCGAACCGGAATGCCCCAATGGCGCCATCTCCCAGGGCGATGAAATCTACGTCATCGACCCGAACAAGTGCACCGAATGCGTCGGCCACTTCGACGAACCACAGTGCCAGCAGGTCTGCCCGGTCGACTGTATCCCGCTGGATCCGGGGCATCAGGAGACCAAGGACCAGCTGATGGACAAGTTCCTGAAGCTGACCGGCAAGGCCTGACGCCCCCTCGGCACCGGACTGCAACACGCACGAGGCCTTCCGCGGACATGCGCCGCGGAAGGCCTCGTGCCGTTAACTTTCGGTCGCTGACGGCAGGCGCTGCCCGCGCCAGCCTTTTCAGTTTTTTTCAGGCGGCCCGCCGGGTTTCGGTGGCCTTACCGTGTTCCACGCCCAGCCTCTGGGCCAGCTCCTGCTGCAAGGCCTCGAGCTCGTCCAGCATGCCCAGCACGCTGGTCTCCCCCTGGCGCAACTCTTCGACGCGATCCTCGAGCGTGTCGGTCGCCTGGTGGATGCGTTTGACGCTTTCGAGGCGACGCTTGAGCTGGATCTGGTATTCCCGCACCTGCGTCTCCAGCGGAGACATCACCGCACGCAGCCATTGCTCGACGTCGCGGTTGGCGAGTTCGAACGTACGTCGCGCCTGTACCGCGACGGTCTCGAAGAACTTCTGCGTGAGGGTGTGCTTCTCGGTCGTGACCAGCGTCAGCGTGGTGTTCAGCTGGCGGTTGAAGGCCGACTCGAGGCGCTCGATCTCCTTCTCGTAGCGCAGTGTCGAGAAGGCCTCGGGTGGCGGCAGCTTGAGGCCGTGCTCCACACTGAAGCGCTTGTACATCGCATCGAGCATCTTGATGATCTCGGCGATCTCCCCGGTCGAGCGCTGCAGGTTGCTGCGCAGGTGCTGGAAGAACCCCTCCATCGCGTCGCGCAGGCCCTTGGTGAAGGTGGACTCCATCATCGCCTCGCGCGTGCGGCGTGTCTCGTCGCGCAGCGCATCCATGCCGATGTTGGCGAGCAGGCTGTTGGTGAGATTGGAGAATACCGAGCGCACCGCGTAGTACTTCTGCAGTCCCTGCTCGAAGTCCTCCTTCTCGGTGCGGATCTTGCGCATCATGTATTCGATGACGCTCTGGTTCTTGCCGCGCAGGTCGGTGAGTTCCTGCAACTGCTCGCGCAGGCTCGCCAGGCGTGCCTCGAGCAGGCCGCGCGTCTGCGCGAACACCTCGCTCGTTTCGGCCAGCGCGTCGTCACGCACGATGTCCTGTTTCGCCGGCAGCAGCTCGCCGGTCAAGGCCTGCTCCAGCGCGGTCATGCGGCTGCGCTCGAGCAACTCGGCATCGCCATTGATGCGCGCGACCAGCCCCTTCTGTGCCGAAACCGGGAACACCGCCGACGCGTCGATATCCAGCGTATCGGCGACCGAGCTGACCTGCTTGTCGATCTCGGCCGCGATCTGCGCGTCGTCGCGCAAACCGTCCCACAAGCCGTCGATCTTGTTCAGCACCACCAGACGGCCACGCTGGCGCGAACCTGCGCCCTGCACGTAGTCGCGCCACACCGCGAGATCGCTCTGCGTCACGCCGGTGTCGGCGGCAAGGATGTAGAGCACCGCGTGCGCGCTGGGCAGCATCGACAGCGTCAGCTCCGGTTCGGCACCGATCGCGTTCAGGCCCGGCGTATCGAGCACAACCAGGCCCTGCTCGAGCAGCGGATGCGGGAACTGGATGACGGCGTGGCGCCACGACGGCATCTCGATCAGCCCGTCGGCGCCGGGTTTCAGTCCCTGCTCGCCCTTGGGGTCGATGATGAACCCCAGGCGTTCGGCCTCTTCCTGGCTCACTCGGGTGGTCTCGCCCACGCGCGCCAGCGCAGCCTGCAAGCCGGCCGCATCCAGCGCCTGCAGGGGCACGACCTGCCATTCTTCCGGGTAGCGCTTGAGCTCGCTCACCGGGGCCTGGCGCTCGCGCGAGCGAATCGGCAGCAGGCGCAGTTCGGGCCTCGCGCCCTTGCTCCACTGCAGTTCGGTCGGGCACATCGTGGTGCGACCCGCGCTCGACGGCAGGATGCGGTCGCCGTAGTCGGCGAAGAAGATGGCATTGATGAGCTCGGACTTGCCGCGCGAGAACTCGGCAACGAAGGCCACGGTGAGCTTGTCATCGCGCAGGCGGTCGAGCAGGTACTGCAGCCGCAGGTCGGACTGGGCATCGCCCACCTCGTTGCGCGACAGCCAGTTGCGCAGGCGCGTCACGGTCTCTGCGGCGGAAGCACGCCAATCGGCGTAGGCGGAAAATTGGTCGATCAGCTGGGTCATCGGCTCACTCGTCGGACTGGATTCGCGCACCACGGCACGGGGGCGATCCTGATAGCGGCAGCATAACGGCGAACCCGCTTTCCTTCCATCCTGGCGTTGCGCGGCAAGACCGGCGGCCCGCTCCGTGCGACGAACGCCTCAGGCTCGCCGCCGCTGGCAGCGGGGACAGAAGTACGTGGCGCGCTGCCCGCTGACGATGCGCTGCACGGGCGTGCCGCAGTGCCTGCACGACTCGCCCTCGCGGGCATAGACGAAATACTGCTGCTGGAAGTAACCCGGCCGCCCGTCACTGCCGACGAAGTCACGCAAGGTGCTGCCGCCTGCGGCAATCGCCGCGGTGAGGGTGTCGCGCACCGCCGCCACGAGCCGCGCGCAGCGCCGCGGCCCGAGCGCGCCCGCGGGCTCGAGGGGGTGGATGCCTGCACGGAACAGGCTCTCCGACGCATAGATGTTGCCCACGCCGACCACCCGGTGGCTGTCCATCAGCACATGCTTGATCGGCGCGCGCAGCCCGCGCGTGACGCGATGCAGCCACGCACCATCGAAGGCCTCGCTCAGAGGCTCGGGGCCGAGCCGGGCCAGCAGGGGGTGGGCATCGGCGTCACCCGCCTGCCACACGATCATGCCGAAGCGGCGCGGATCGCGCAGCCGCAGTGCCAGATCCCCGAACACGAGGTCGACATGGTCGTGCGCCGCAGGCGGCAGCCCGGCCGCCACCACGCGCAGGCTACCCGACATCCCCAGATGCAGGATCACCGAGCCCGTCCCGAAGTCGAACAGCAGGTACTTCGCGCGCCGCGACACTCGCCTCAGATCACGCCCGACCAGTCGTTCGGCGAGGTCGTCGGGCACCGGCAGGCGCAGGCGGGCATTGCGGACGACCAGCGCGGTCAGCGCCCGTCCCTCGACGTGGGGCTGCACGCCGCGGCAAGTGGTCTCGACTTCGGGCAGTTCGGGCATGACATCCTGCAAGACGGAACAGCACGGGCGGCGCGCCGCACCCGTCCGTCTTGCGGGCACGGCGCCGATCTGCATACCATGACGCGAACCGAATTCTAGAGCAGCGCTCAAACTCGCGTCTAAACGAAGGGGCTGCCGTCACCGCCCCGGGGCGAGGCCCTGCAGCGCCCTTCGACGCCTCGCCGCATCCGCCGGATCAAGTTCATGAAAACCCAGCCTGCCCGCATCCTCAGAACCCTTTGCCTCGCGCTCGGCCTCGGCGCGGCGACCGGCCTCTCCGCTGCCGAAAACGACGGAGCGGGTGGCCCGCTTCCGGCCCAGGAGCTGACGCCGCGCACGGTGTACCAGTTCCTGCTCGCCGAGATCGCAGGCGCCCGCGGGCAGATCGGCCTGTCGGCACAGCTGTATCTCGACCTTGCCCGCGCGACCCGCGATCCGCGGATCGCCCGCCGCGCCACCGAGATCGCCATGTATTCGCGCAACCCGCAGATGGCCGGCGAGGCCGCGAGCCTGTGGGTCGAGGTGGCGCCCAATTCGGAGGAAGCCCGCCGCATTCTCGCCGGCGTGGGCGGCCCGACCGGCGGCGCTGCGAACCTCGACAACGTCCAGACTCACCTTGCGCGTGCCCTCGCCCAATCGAACGGGCGGCTGCCGCAGAACCTGCTCGGGCTCAATCGCGCACTCGCCGGCATCCCGGACAAGGATGCGGTGCTGCGTATCGTGCAGCGCCTGACCGAGCCCTATCTGGACGTACCCGAAGCCTACATCGCGCGCGCCCAGGCGGCGATGGTCGCGCAGGACCCGATGCTCGCGCTGGGCGCAGTCGACCTGGCACTGCAGCTTCGTCCCGGCTGGGAGCCGGCCGTGATGCTCAAGGCGCAGATCCTGCAGCATTCCGGTGCCAATGCCGAGGCGGCACGCCAGCTCGAGGCCGAGGTCCAGCGCAACCCCGACAACAACGCATTGCGCCTGGCCTACGCCCGCGCGCTGGTCAGCGCCCAGCGTTTCGAGGACGCACGCAGCGAGTTTCGCCGCCTGCTCGCCTTCAGCCCCAACGACGCCGAGCTGCTGTACGCGGTGGGCCTGCTGTCGGCGCAACTCGACGACAAGGCCGAAGCCGAGTCCCACTACCTGCGCGCCCTCGACAACGGCCATCCGCAACCCGACCTGATCCGCCTGCAGCTCGGCCTGCTTGCCGACGATCGTGGCGACGGCGCCGCCGCACGCAAGTGGTTCGGCGAGATCACCGACGAACGCCATGTTCCCGAAGCCATGATCCGCAGCGCCCAGAGCATGGCCCGCGAAGGCCGCGTCGACGAGGCCCGCGCCCTGCTGAAGGCGCAGGACGGCAACGACGAGCTCAAGCGCCGCTACCTGATCGCCGAGGCGCAGGTCCTGCGCGAGGCCGATCGCACTGCCGACGCACTGGTCGTGCTCGACGATGCGCTGCGCGAACATCCGGACGACACCGACCTGCTGTACGAGACCGCCATGCTCGCCGAACGGCTCGACCGCATCGACCTGATGGAGAGCCGCCTGCGGCGCGTGATCGAACTCAAGCCCGACCACGCCCATGCACACAACGCGCTCGGCTATTCGCTCGCCGATCGCAGCCTGCGCCTTGATGAGGCCGAGGCACTGATCGTGCGCGCCCTCGAGCTGCTGCCGGACGACCCCTTCATCCTTGACAGCATGGGCTGGGTGCGCTTCCGCCGCGGCGACGCCAAGGAGGCCGTGGTCCATCTGGAGCGCGCGTACGCGATCCGTGCCGATGCGGAGATCGCCGCGCATCTGGGCGAAGTGCTGTGGACGCTGCAGCGGCAGGGCGACGCCAACCGCATCTTCGACGAAGCGCTGAAGGCTCATCCGGACAACAAGCTGCTGGGCGACACCGTGCGCCGCCTGCGCGGCCAGTGATCGTGCGGTCCCGCTTCACGCTCGGCGCCGCCATGACGGCGATCGCACTCGGACTCGCGGCCTGCGCCCCGCTGTCCGTCACGGCGCCGGACACGGTCGTCACGCGCAACGCGGCACCGGCCTTCGAATTGCAGGGCCGCCTGTCCGCCAGCGATGGCCAGCAGGCCGCGAGCGGCCGCGTCGAATGGCAGCACGTCCGCGGCACCCACCATTTCACGCTGCTCACCCCACTCGGCCAGGTCGTCGCCCAGCTCGATGCGGACGCGCTGGGCGCCCGTCTGCAGACCGCCGACGGCCAGGTGCTGAGCGCGGACTCCGCCGAAGCCCTGCTGCCGCAGGTACTGGGTGTCGATGTCCCGATAGGCCGGCTCGGTCTTTGGGTGCAGGCCGCACCGGGACCTGAGGCCGAAATCCGTAACCGCGACTCGGCCGGCCGCCCGGCGCTGGTCATCGACCTGGGCTGGCGGATCGAGTACCTCGACTACGCCGGCGAGTCTGCCGACGCCCCGCCCGCACGCCTCGACATCTCCCGCGGCGACGCCCGCATCCGCCTCGTCATCGATTCATGGACCACCCTGCCCTGAGCCGGCCCGACACTTCGGACCCGCAACGCCTGACCGGCTGTCCCGCGCCGGCCAAGCTCAACCTCTTCCTGCACGTCGTCGGACGGCGCGCCGACGGCTATCACCTGCTGCAGACCGCCTTCCGCCTGCTCGACTGGGGCGACACACTCGATTTCGCGCTACGCGAGGACGGCGAGATCCGCCGCACCAACGCAGTCGCCGGCGTCCCGGCCGAGCACGACCTCGTCGTGCGGGCCGCGCGTCTGCTGCAGGCACGCACCGGCTGCACGCGGGGTGCCGACATCGCGCTGCACAAGGTGCTGCCCATGGGCGGTGGCCTCGGCGGCGGCAGCTCGGACGCCGCCACGACCCTGATCGCACTGAACCGCCTGTGGGGCACCGGACTCAGCCGGACCGAGCTGCAAGCCCTGGGCCTGCAGCTCGGCGCCGACGTGCCGGTCTTCATCTTCGGCCGCGACGCCTTTGCCGAAGGCGTGGGCGAAGCCCTCCAGCCGCTCGAACTGCCGCCCGCGTGGTACGTGGTCCTTTCACCGGGGGTTTCAGTCCCGACCGCCGAAATTTTTTGCGCGGAGGACTTGACGAGAAATACGGCTCTGATCAAAATGCCGGACTTCGCAGCAAGCACCACGCGAAACGACCTGCAGACAGTGGCCTGCAAACGTTACCCGGAAGTGAAAAACGCGATCGACTGGCTGGAGCAATTCGCACCGGCCCGGATGACAGGCTCGGGCGCCTGCGTCTTCGCTGAAGTCTTGTCGGCAGATGACGCGGAACGCATCGCAGCCAGCTGCCCTGAACGATGGACAGCCTGGAAAGTGCGATCTGCCTCTCGCCATCCGATGTACGAGTGGCTATAATCGCCGCCGCTTCATCAGTCGATGTGTAACGCTGACGAAACAGGTTTCTTGGGGAGTCGCCAAGTCGGTTAAGGCACCGGATTTTGATTCCGGCATTCGAGGGTTCGAATCCTTCCTCCCCAGCCATATAACGACGGGCAGACCACGGGTCTGCCCGAGTCGTTTTTGCGCGCACAAGATTGTGCGCGTCGATTCTTACGGCACTCGGAGTAGCAGAAATGCCCCACGGCAGCCTGATGGTCTTCACCGGCAACGCCAACCCCAAACTTGGCGCCGACGTGACGCGACGTCTGGGTATCTCCCTCGGTTCGGCCACGGTCGGCCGGTTCTCGGACGGCGAAGTCAATGTCGAACTGCTCGAGAATGTGCGCGGCAAGGACGTGTTCGTTCTGCAGCCTACCTGCTCGCCCACCAACGAGAACCTGATGGAGCTGCTGGTGCTGGTCGACGCGCTCAAGCGCGCCTCCGCCGGCCGCATCACGGCAGCCATTCCCTACTTCGGCTACGCCCGCCAGGACCGTCGCCCGCGCTCGGCGCGCGTGCCGATCACGGCCAAGGTCGTCGCCAACATGCTGCAGGCCGTGGGCGTCCAGCGCCTGCTCACCATGGACCTGCACGCCGACCAGATCCAGGGCTTCTTCGACATCCCGGTCGACAACGTGTACGCCGCGCCGGTGCTGCTCAACGACCTCGACAAGCAGAAGTACGACGACCTGCTGGTCGTGTCGCCCGACGTCGGTGGCGTGGTGCGCGCACGCGCCTTCGCCAAGCGCATGGAGTGCGACCTGGCGATCATCGACAAGCGCCGTCCCAAGGCCAACGTTTCCGAAGTCATGAACATCATCGGTGAGGTCGAAGGCCGCACCTGCGTGATCATGGACGACATCGTCGACACCGCCGGCACGCTGTGCAAGGCCGCCGCCGCACTCAAGCAGCACGGCGCCAAGCGTGTGCTGTCATACTGCACCCACGCCGTGCTGTCGGGCGCCGCGGTGTCGCGCATCAACGACTCCGAACTCGACGAACTCGTCGTCACCGACACCATCCCGCTGCGCGAGGACGCCAAGGCCTGCCCGCGCATCCGCCAGGTTTCGGTCGCTTCGCTGCTGGCCGACACCATCCTGCGCATCAGCAACGAAGAGTCTGTCTCCTCGCTGTTCATGGAATGAGTTTCGTGCCCGCCCCTTCGGACGAAGAGGCGGGCGCTCAACGTTTTCGCCTGGTCGCGGGCGAAGACATCACCACTAGGAGCAACACATGCAGATCCAATTCAAGGCCACCAAGCGTGACGCCCAGGGTACGGGTGCGAGCCGCCGCCTGCGTCGTGCCGGCCAGCTGCCGGGCATCATCTACGGCGCTTCGGGCGACGCCCTGCCGGTCACCTTCGACCACAACGAGCTGTACCACCTGCTCAAGAAGGAAGTGTTCCACTCGTCCGTCCTGACCATCGACGTCGATGGCAAGAAGGAAACCGTCGTCCTGCGCGACACCCAGTGGCACGCCTTCAAGCCGCAAGTCCTGCACATCGACTTCCAGCGCGTGGCCGCCGACCAGAAGATGCACCTGAAGGTGCCGCTGCACTTCGTCGGCGACGACGTGAGCCCCGCCGTCAAGCTGGGCGGCTGCATGATCTCGCACGTCGCCAACGAAATCGACGTCCAGTGCCTGCCGAAGGATCTGCCCGAGTTCGTCGAAGTCGACCTGTCGGCGCTGGAAGCCGGCCAGTCGGTGCACGCCTCCCAGATCAAGCTGCCGGCCGGCGTCGAGCTGGTCCTGCACGGCGAAGGCGACCCGGTGGTTGCCAGCGCACTGAAGGTGAAGGGCGCGGCGGAAGGCGAAGGCGAAGCCGCCTGAGCGACCTCCCGGCCTGCCCCAACGGATGCTGAAGACCGAATCCCGATGAGCGCCGCGCCTTCGCGCCCCCTGCGTCTCGTCGTCGGTCTCGGCAATCCGGGGGCTGAATACGCTGAAACCCGGCACAACGCCGGGTTTTGGTTTTGTGAGCGGCTCGCCGACAAGCTCGGCGTGCGCTTCTCGCACGAATCCCGTTTCCACGGTCTGGTCGCCAATGCGCGTGAAGCCGGTGTGTGGCTGCTGATGCCGCAGACCTTCATGAACCGCTCCGGCCAGGCCATCGGCGCGCTTGCGCGCTTCTACCGCATCGAACCGTCGGAGATCCTCGTCGTGCACGACGAGCTCGACATCCCGCCCGGCCAGCTGCGGCTGAAGTTCGGCGGCGGGCTCGGCGGCCACAACGGGCTGAAGGACACCTCCGCCCACCTCGGCACCCACGACTACTGGCGCCTGCGCATCGGCATCGGCCACCCGGGCGACCGCAGCGAAGTGGTGAACTTCGTTCTCAAGCCGGCACGGCGCGAAGAACAGCAGCAGATCGACGAAGCGATCGACAAGGCACTCGTCGCCTGGCCGCAACTGGCGCGCGGCGAACTCAACGCCACGGCCACCAAGCTCAACGCGCGACCTGCGCCCTCCAAGCCGCCGAAAGCGCCCAGGCCACCGAAGGACGCGACGCCGGGACCGGCGCCCGAAGACGCCGGAACCTGAACGCCGCGGCCTTCCGTATCAGCAGCCCACCGCCGCCAGCGCGCGCAGCGGACCGACCCGGCGAATCGCTTCGATCTGTTCCGGCTGGCGCGTGTACAGCGTGCCACCGAAGCACACCGCACTGATCGAGATCCCTTCGAAGCACTCCTGGCTACGCGGCAGCATCAGCAGCCAGCCCTCGCCCACCAGCAGGTTGCACGGCGGCAGCAGGCCATCCTCGCCCGGCACCAGCCCCAGCTCGTCGCACGCATTGCGATACCCCGCCAGCAGGCTGTCGGCCGCCGCCTCGACCGGCACGTCGCGCCCGCTCAGCACGCGGACGAACACATGCTTCATCGGCAGCGCCGGGTGCGTCGCCACCCCCTGCTCGGGCAGCCCCAGCGGCAGGCCGCCTGCAAACAGCCGCAGGCTGGCGTTACCCTCGGCTTCGGGCATCCACTGCACATGCTTGTGACGCTGGCTGGCGCCAGCCGCCGCGCCGCCGTTGTACAGCCCGATGCCGCCCGCTTCGAGCATGATCGTCGCCAGCGCGGCGAAGTCGCTGTATTCGAGCGGCTGCAACTGCTCCTCGAAGGTCCGCCGCGCCAGCACCAGATGGCGCTCGCACAGCGGAAACTTGTTCAGGATGGCGACATGCGCGTCGCCCACCGGGCCGACCGTCAGCGCCGGATCCGGATTGAGAAAGGGGTTGAAGTTCGGGTCGCGCGGCCCGCCCGGAATCGCCACCTTGGCCGCGTCCTTGACCGCCAGCGACGACACCCAGCGCACGATGAAGCGCATGCCGCCATCCTCCATCTCGGTCTGTTCGGCCTGCACCGGTTGCAGCGCCCCGGACGCGAGCGCGGCCGCGCTGCGCTCATCGATTGCATCCAACCATGTACCACCCATATCGCCTCCTTCCTTGGTCTACTTTTGGGCCAATGCAAGCCGGGCATTGTAGGCCGGCAGGGCATGATTTGCGCACGCCATGGGCGCGGAGGCTTTGAACGCCCCCCCGACGACACGGTACAATTGCGAGTTTTCCACACCGGATCAAGGCCGTAGCGCGGCGTCCACGCGCCCGCCCCGGAACGACAAGGATTCACATGAGCCTGAAATGCGGAATCGTCGGCCTGCCCAACGTCGGCAAGTCGACCCTGTTCAACGCCCTGACCAAGGCCGGCATCCAGGCCGAGAACTACCCCTTCTGCACCATCGAGCCCAACGTCGGCATCGTCGAAGTGCCGGACCCCCGCCTCGATGCGCTGTCCGCGATCGTCAAGCCGCAGAAGATCCAGCCCGCCATCGTCGAGTTCGTCGATATCGCCGGGCTCGTCGCGGGCGCCTCGAAGGGTGAAGGCCTGGGCAACCAGTTCCTCGCCAACATCCGCGAGACCGACGCCATCGTGCACGTCGTGCGCTGCTTCGCCGACGACAACGTGATCCACGTCTCGGGCAGCGTCGATCCGATCCGCGACATCGAGGTCATCGACACCGAACTCGCGCTCGCCGACATGGCCACCGTCGAGAAGGCGCTCAATCGCTACAAGCGCCCTGCCGCCTCGGGCGACAAGGAAGCCAAGATCCTGGTCGCGGTGCTCGAGAAGTGCTTCGCCCAGCTCGACCAGGGCAAGCCGGTGCGCGCGCTGGACCTGTCGAAGGAAGAATGGGCTTCGCTCCGCCCCTTCTGCCTGATCACCGCCAAGCCGGTGCTGTATGCCGCCAACGTCGCCGAGGACGGCTTCGACAACAACCCGCATCTGGATGCGGTACGCGCCCATGCCGCGGCCGAAGGCGCCGAAGTCGTCGCCCTGTGCGCCGCGATCGAAGCCGAGATCGCCGACCTCGACGATGCCGACAAGAAGGATTTCCTCGCGTCCATGGGTCTCGACGAGCCCGGCCTCGACCGCCTGATTCGCGCCGGCTACACGCTGCTCGGCCTGCAGACCTACTTCACCGCCGGCGTGAAGGAAGTACGCGCCTGGACCATCCACGTCGGCGACACCGCTCCGCAGGCCGCGGGCGTGATCCACACCGACTTCGAACGCGGCTTCATCCGCGCCCAGACCATCGCCTACGAGGATTTCATCCAGTACAAGGGCGAGGCGGGCGCCAAGGAAGCGGGCAAGATGCGCGCCGAAGGCAAGGAATACGTGGTGAAGGACGGCGACGTGCTGAACTTCCTGTTCAACGTCTGAACGCGGCCTGACCGAGCGCTGCACGACACGCCCCGCGGATCCGGAAGGACCGCGGGGCGTTCTGTTATCCGCACCGCTGCACGAAAACTGAACGGAAGCGGGTCAGCGTTCGACACCCCGAGCTCGATCGCACCAGAGTTGTCGAGCGAATCCAGCCGCATGCCGCCGGGCGGCGGGCGGGACGCCTACCTCAGCACGGTCCGCAGCAGCGCGCGGACCCAGGGCCAGCGGCTCAGCACCAAGGCGGAAAAAATCAGCGCGCAGCCGACGAACTGCAGGTTGCTCATGCGCTCGCCGTACCACCAGGCGGCCAGCATCGCGGTCCACATCGGCTCCAGCATCAGGATGACTGCGGCATGGCTGGGCGTGGTCAGGCTCTGGCCGTAGAGCTGGGTGAAGAAGCGCAAGGTGGTGGCGATCAGCGCGCTGGCGAGCACCCACCCCAGCACCGGCGTCGCCAGCGCCTCGGGCCAGGTTTCCAGCAGGGCCGACAGCGGCAGCATCAGGATACCGACCATCATCACCTGCACCGTGCTCAGCGCCAGCGGCGACACATTGCGCACCACGCGGCCGTTGAGGTTGATCAGCACGGCAAACACCAGCGCCGCCGCGAGGAAGAACCACTGGCTGGGTTCGAAGCGAAAGCCGTGCTCCAGCGACAGGCACGCGAAACCCGTCAGCGCGAGCGGCATCGCCGCCCAGGCGATCCGCGGCGGATGCTCCCGGAAGAACACGCGCGCGACAACCGGCACCAACACCACCCCCAGGGCGGAGATGAACGCCCCCTCGCCCAGGTGCGTAGCGTGCTGCAGGCCGCTGATCCACAGCGCCATCGCCAGCGCAAACAGCGCGCCCACGACGAATGATCCCCGCCAGCCGGCACGGTCGAGCACGCGCAGTTGCGGCCAGCTGAAGGCGGCCAGTACCACCCCTGCGAGCAAAAAGCGGATGCCCACGAACAGCAAGGGCGGCAGACCGACGAGCGATTCCTTGGAGAAAATCCAGCCCGCGGCAGCGACCAGCGTGGCAAATACAAGCAGCAGATCCGCCTTGAGCGGATGACGAACATCGGACATTCGGGGACTCAGGCGCCGGCCGGCGGACGGGCGAGCTTGCGCTGCAGGGTGCGGCGATGCATCTGCAGCGCACGCGCCGTGGCGGAGATGTTGCCCTCGTGTTCGGCCAGCACGCGCTGGATGTGCTCCCATTCCAGGCGGTCTACCGACAGCGGCGCATCGGGCGCACGGTCGTCGATGACCACGTCCTCGGCGCGCAGGGCCTTGATGATGGCATCCACTTCGGCCGGCTTGGCCAGGTACTGGATGGCGCCGAGCTTCACCGCATCGACCGCGGTGGCGATGCTTGCGTAGCCGGTCAGCACCAGGATGCGCGCCCCCGGGCTGGCCTCGAGCAGCGGACGGATCAGTTTCAATCCGGACTCGCCCCCGATGTTCAGGTCGAGCACGATGAACTCGGGCGCATGATCCTGCGCCAGTTCCAGCGCGCCCTCGCTGTCGGTCGCGCCATAGGTGTCGAAGCCGCGTTGCGCGAGCGCCCGGACCAGCACACGGTTGAAGGCGGGATCGTCATCGACGACGAGCAGGGTCGGAGCATGTTCGACGGTCATTCGGCACTCGAGCGGAGCGGCAGGACAAGGCGTGCAATGGTGCCACCGCCCGGACGCGAATGGAACGACAGTTGCCCGCCATGATGTTCGACGGCCGCATGCGCCAGCATCAATCCCACGCCCATGCCCGACGAATGGCTGCCCAGCGGCGCATGCCGCGCCGCCGCCACGCGCTCGGCAGACAGCCCGGGACCGCGGTCCGCCACCTCGACATGCAGCGTCGCGTCCGCCAGCCACGCGCGCACCTCCACCGCCTGCGCGGCGTGTCCGGCGGCGGCATTGGCATTGGCGGCGTTGTCGATGAGGTTCTGCAGCCCTTCGCCCAGGCTGGCGTCTGCGACGATACCGTGCAGTGCCAGCTCGGGTGAAACATCGAGTCGCAGCGCTGCCGCCGGCCGCAGGCGCTGCCAGCGCGCAACGCACTCGCGCAGCCAGGCCGCCGCCGCCGCCTGCCCGCCGCCCTCGGCACGCTGCTGCCCGGTTTCCTGCGTCAGGCTGTTGAGGAGGTCGCGGCAATGATCGATCTGCTCGCGCATCAGCGCCACGTCGTCCTCGACCTCGGCCGGCAGGTCCGTGCGGCGCGCCATCTCGTCCGCCACGATGCGCAGGGTGCCGAGCGGGGTGCCCAGTCGATGGGCGGCGCCCGCCGCCAGATTGCCCAGGCCGACCACGTAGGCGTCACGTGCGCGCGCCGCCTGCGCCTGCGCCAGCGCCGCCTCTCCCCTGGCGATGGCCGCGTTCAGGCGGACGATGAACCACACGACGGTGACGGCAGCCAGCGCAAAGCTCACCCACATGCCGGCCAGGTGCCAGAACATGGCGGACGCAGCGTCAGCCAGATGGACCGGATGGTGGAACTCCCACAGCACGGCATAGACCCCGACAGCCACCACGGCCAGCGCCCAGGCCTGGCGCGATGGCAGGATGGACGCGCCGACGGCGACGACGGGCAACAGCAGCGAAATGGCGGGGTTGGTCACACCTCCGCCGAAATACAGGAAGGCCCCCCAGGCGACGAGGTCAAGCACGAGCTGCACGAAAGCGCCCCCCCGACCATCGAGCCAGCGCGCCAGGCCCGCCTGCAGTGCCAGATTCACCGCGGCCAGCACCAGCGCGACGCCAAGGAGGGGCTGCGCGGGATGCCCCGGTGCCAGCAGCGGAAACGCAATCACCGCCATCGCCACCATGGCGCCAACCGAGAACCAGCGCAGCTGGAGCAGGCGGGAACGATCCAGGCGCACCGCTGCGATCGCCGCAGACGCCGCACGCGGCTCGCCGGCCGCGTCGGCCGACGGGGCGTCCAAGCCAACCGGCTCGGCCGAAGGATGGGTCATGCTGTTGAAATCCTCAGAAGAATTGCCCGGATCACATGCCGGGCAAATGCATGCGTCTTTAACCCAGATCAAGGTTTGCCCACGTGGCCAGACCTAGAGTGCACCTGCGACAAAACGCCACAGGACATTTTGTCACAGGCATCCGCCCACCCTGCGCCATGGCGCACGAACCCCGGATGACTGGACGAACACCGATCACGTCAGTAACGGGAGCGAAAGATCATGAACGAAGACGCCAAGATGAACCAGGTCGACGCGATGCCCGACCCGAGCCGCCGCAAGTTCCTCAATTCCGCCGCGCTTGCCGGCCTCGCCGGCGCCGGCCTGTCGGTCGGCCTGTCGGCCTGCAACAAGGAATCGGCGCCCGCGCCGTCCGCGGCACCTGCAGCCGCGCCCGCTGCCGCGCCGAAGGCTGCAGCCAGCGACCTGCACCTGCACATGAAGCCGGGCGAACTCGACACCTATTATGGCGTCTGGTCCGGCGGCCACTCCGGCGAATGCCGCATCCTCGGCCTGCCCTCGGGCCGCGAGATCAAGCGCATCCCGACCTTCAACATCGACCCGATGAGTGGCTGGGGCATCACCAACGAGTCGAAGAAGGTGATCGGCACCCGTCCCGACGGCCAGCTCAAGTACAAGACCGGCGACACTCACCACATCCACGGCTCGTACACCGACGGCACCTACGACGGCAAGTACTTCTGGGTCAACGACAAGATCCATGGCCGCGTCGCGCGCATCCGCGGCGACCGCTTCGAATGCGATGCGATCACCGAGATCCCGAACATCCAGGGTTTCCACGGCATCTTCTCGGACAAGCGCGACCCGGTCGATCCGGCGATCAACTACACCACCCGCGTGTTCTGCGGTAACGAGTTCCACATTCCGCAGCCGAACGACGGCCGCGACCTCGACGATCCGACCAAGTACTACTGCCTGTTCACCTGCGTCGATGCCGAGACCATGGAAGTGCGCTGGCAGTGCAAGGTCGACGGCAACATGGACCTCGTCGCCAGCTCCTACGACGGACGCTTCGCCTGCTCCAACCAGTACAACACCGAGGGCGGCGCGCGCTACGAAGACATGATGTCGGCCGAGATGGACGCCTGCGTGTTCTTCGACATCGCCCGCATCGAGCAGGCGATCAAGGACGGCAAGTCCTTCACCGTCGGCGACTCCAAGGTGCCCGTGGTCGACGGCACCAAGGCCGCCAACCCCGATCCGAAGACCGCGCTCACCGCGTACGTCCCCGTTCCGAAGAACCCGCACGGCGTCAATGCCAGCCCGGACGGCAAGTACATGATCTGCTCGGGCAAGCTGTCGCCCACCTGCACCGTCATCGAAGTCACCAAGGTCGCCGACTTCCTCGACGGCAAGCTCGACGATATCCGCAAGGCGGTGGTTTCCGAAGTCGAAGTCGGCCTCGGCCCCCTGCACACCACCTACGACGGCCGCGGCAACGCCTTCACCACGCTGTTCCTGGACAGCCAGATCGTCAAGTGGAACATCGACGCCGCGATCAAGTTCTACAACGGCGACAAGGCCGTGCAGTACGTGGTCGACCGTATCGACGTGCATTACCAGCCCGGCCACATCAGCTCCGACATGGGTGAAACCAAGGAAGCGGGCGGCCAGTTCCTGGCGGTGGGTTGCAAGTTCTCCAAGGACCGCTTCCTGCCGGTTGGCCCAATGCACCCGGAGAACGAGCAGTTGATCGACATCCGCGGCGAGAAGATGGTGCTGCTCGCCGACCACCCGGTCCACCCCGAGCCGCACGACTTCGTCATCGTCCGCCGCGACATCATCAAGACCTTCCAGGTGGCCGAACTCGACTGGCACCCGCTGGCGCTCAGGGACGCGAAGGAATCCGGCGTGTTCCGCGAGGGCAACAAGGTGACGGTGAAGATCGCCTCGCAGGCGCCAGCCTACAGTCTGCGCGAGTTCACCATCAAGCAGGGCGACGAGGTGACGATCATCCTCACCAACCTCGACAAGGTGGAAGACCTCACCCACGGCTGGGCGATGCCGAAGTACGACATCAACTTCACGGTCAACCCGCAGGAGACCAAGTCGGTGACCTTCACCGCCGACAAGCCGGGCGTGTTCTGGTGCTACTGCACCCACTTCTGCCATGCGCTGCACCTCGAGATGCGCACGCGCATGATCGTCGAGCCCGCCTGATCCGGCGCGCCCGAGCAACACAGGACAAGGGGCGAAAGCCCCTTGTTTCTTTTGGCACCAACGAAGTCCGCCCCCGCGTTCATCAGGAATTGATCATCGGCAATTACACCTGCCGCGCCACCTCCTAGACTCCCGGGCATCTTCCAGCGGAGTGCATCATGAAGTCCTTGTCCACCCTGCGCAGCCTCATCGCCGGGACCTTCCTCGCTGTCGCAGGCCTGCTGTCCCCCCTCCCCGCCGCGGCGCAGAGCGCCTATGAGGCCCCGCTGCCGGCCGACATCAACACCAACCCCGACCTGTGCGCCAGCCTGCCCTGCCAGGAGGTGCTGCCGGGCGCCGACAGCTTCTCGGAGCGGATGGGCAAGCCGAGCTACGTCGAAGCCTATCGCACCGACAACGGCGACAAGCAGCTGGTCGGCTACGTGTTCCTGTCCACCGACATCGTCGACATCCCGGCCTACTCCGGCAAGCCGGTGATCACCCTGATCGGCATGGACACCCAGGGCATCATCACGGGCACCAAGATCCTGCGCCACAGCGAGCCGATCCTGCTGCTTGGCATCCCCGAGAGCGTGCTGACGAAGTTCGTCAACCAGTACCTCGGCAAGTATGTCGGTGACAAGATCGAGATCGGCAAGGGGCGCGACGAGGAAGGCTACATCGGCCTCGACGCGATCACCGGCGCCACCGTCACGGTCATCGCGCAAAACCAGGTCGTGATGCGCTCGGGCGTGGCGATCGCGCGCCAGGTGGGCATCCTGAAGATCGAGCCGAAGCCGGCGATCCGCTTTTCGGCGCTGGACGAGAAGCTCGGCTGGGACCAGCTGGTCAAGGAAGGCAGCGTGCAGCGGCTCACGGTGAAGCCGGAGCAACTCGGTATGCCGCGCGACGACCAGCCCTATGTCGACATGTACTTCGGCTACCTGAACACGCCCTCGGTCGGCAAGAGCGTGCTCGGCGACGGCGGCTACCGCAACCTGATGTCGCGCCTCGGACCCGACGACCACGCGATCTTCATCGTCTCCAACGGCAGCGACACCTTCAAGGGCTCGGGCTTCGTGCGCGGCGGCATTTTCGACCGCGTGCAGGTGGCGCAGGACATGGACGCCTATACCTTCCGCGACCTCGACTACCTCAACCTGTGGGGCCTGGAGGCAGCGGGCGCACCGTCCTACAAGGAATCGGCGATCTTCATCATCCGCGGACAGGGCTTCTCCGCCGCCTATCCATGGAAGCTGGTCTTCCTCGCCAACAAGCTCGACCGCGAGACCGGTCACCGCGACTTCGTCAGCTTCGACCGCGAGTACTGGGTGCTCGACAAATACCAGGAAGCGGGCCGCCCCACGGTGGTCAAGCCGGATGCGCCCTGGGTGCGGGTGTGGAAGATGCGCGCCGTGGAGATCGGCCTGTTCACCGCGCTGCTGGTGGCGGTAGCGGTGGTCTACGCGAGCCGGGACGCGCTCACGCGACGCTCGACGCGCAAGAACAAGTGGCCTGTGAATGCCTTCAAGTACGCCTTCTGGGTGATCAGCATCGGTTTCGTCGGCTTCGGCCTGCTCGCCCAGCCCTCGATCACCCAGGTGCTCACCTGGTTCCATTCGCTGCTGTTCAAGTGGCAGTGGGAGCTCTTCCTCACCGACCCCTTCATCTTCCTGTTCTGGATCTTCATCATCCTCACCACCTTCGTGTGGGGTCGCGGCCTGTTCTGCGGCTGGATGTGCCCCTTCGGCTCGCTGTCGGAGCTGATCTACAAGGTGGCCGGCGCCATCGGCCTGAAGCGCTTCCAGTTCGCGCTGCCGATGAAGTGGCACAACCGCCTGAAGTGGATCAAGTACGGCGTGTTCTTCGCCCTGCTCGCGGTGTCGGTGTTCTCGATGGGTCTGGCCGAGAAGCTCGCCGAGGTAGAGCCATTCAAGACCACCTTCCTGGTCGGCATGTTCAACCGCGCCTGGCCCTACACCCTGTTCGTGGCGGTGCTGCTCGGCCTGTCGATCTTCATCGAACGGCCGTTCTGCAAGTACCTGTGCCCGCTCGGCGCCTCGCTCGCGATGCCCTCGACCTTCCGCTGGTTCGGCCTCAAGCGCAAACAGGAGTGCAACAGTTGCAAGGCCTGCGCCGTGGGTTGTGGCTCGCTGGCGATCGACGAGCACGGCCGCATTGACCATCGCGAGTGCATGCACTGCCTGGACTGCATGATCCTGTACACCGACGAGCACGCCTGCCCGCCGCTGGCACAGGAACGCAAGCGCCGCACCAAGGCCGGTCTGGCGCTGACGCCGATCGGCAGCGACGGCTACTACATCCCGATCAAGCCGGTGCCGGCCACCAAGGCCTGAGCGCCGTGCCACCGAAGAGGAGTACATGATGATCGACCCCCGCAGCATGACCGAACCGGTTACCCCGCCCTATGCCGGCAGCGGCGCCCTGGCACGCATCGGCGCCGAGATCTGGGACCACCTGTGGCCCTGGAGTCGGAGCGGCTTCCAGCGCCAGCGCGCACTCCAGGCGGCCGGCGCCGCGCTCGCGCTCGCGGCCACCCTTGTCTGGGTGCTGGCGGCGATGGGCAACAATCTGGCACCTGGGGTGATCATCGGCTGGTGGTTCGGCTGGAGCGTGTTCGAGGTGGTGGTCCGCCTCGGCGCCAAACCCTACGTGAAGGAGGGCCCGTGGTGGGGTCAGCGCTACCGCAAGGCGAGCCTGATGGACATGACCTGCTACGTCGGCTTCAAGAACCTGCTGATCGGCGCCACGCTGTTCCTGACGCTCAAGAGCATGGGCCTCCTGGTGATCTGAACCCACCCCGGGCCGCACGATCCCCGTCACTGCACCGCCTGCGGGCGGCGCAGCATTTTCAGGCGATGCGAACGGCCCAAGCTGCTTCACCTAAATCAAGTCGTGCTGCGGCATTCCGCCGCATACTCCTGCCTGACCTCCACTGCGACCGAATCGATGTCCTTCATACACACGTTCTGCCGACTGACCGCCGCACTCGCGCTGGGAGCGGGGCTGGCGGCGCCGGCAAGCGCGGCGACGTGGCGTGTGCAGCCCGGCGAATCCATCCAGGCCATCATCGACCGCGCAGCGCCGGGCGACGTGATCGAAATCGAGCGCGCGCGCTATCTCGGCCACCTGATGGTCGACAAGCCGCTGACCCTGCGCGGCATCGAGCGCCCGACGATCGACGGCGAGCTGAAGGAGAACACCATCAGCGTGAAGGCCGAGGACGTCACCATCGAGGGCCTGATCGTCGCCAACTCGGGCGGCGACACCCTGTACCAGCACGCCGGCGTCTACATCTACCCCGGCTCGCACAAGGCGGTGGTGCGCAACTGCGACTTCTCGTACACGCTGTTCGGGCTGTGGATCGAGAAGGCCAACGACGTGCTGATCGAGAACAACCTGATCACCGGCAAGCGCGACTTCGACTCGCCCCGGCGTGGCAACGGCATCCAGCTCTACAACACGCAGCGCGCGCGCATCATCGGCAACAACATCAGCTTCGTGCGCGACGCGATCTACGTGGACGTCTCGCACGACGCGCTCTTTCGCGGCAACAAGCTGCACCACAGCCGCTACGGCACGCACTACATGACGTCCTACCGCAACATCTGGGAGGACAACGAGACCTGGTACAACCGCGGCGGCCTGGCGCTGATGGAGGTGCGCGACCAGATCGTGCGCAACAACCGCGCCTGGGGCAATTCCGACCACGGCATCATGCTGCGCACGATCCAGGACGCAGTCATCGAGAACAACGTCGTCGCCGGCAACCAGCGCGGCTTCTTCATCTACGACGCCGAGTACAACGAGATACGCGGCAACCAGGTCATCGACAACGTGGTCGGCATCCACCTGTGGGCCGGCTCGAAGAACAACAAGGTGGAAGGCAACGACTTCATCGCCAACCGCGAGCAGATCCGCTACGTCGCCGCCCGCGACATGATCTGGGGCGCGGAAGAGGGCAACTACTGGAGCAACTACCTCGGCTGGGACCGCAACGGCGACGGCGCCGGCGACGTGCAGTACGAGGCCAACGACATGGTGGACCGTCTGTCCTGGCGCCACCCGATGATGAAGCTGCTTCTCGCGAGCCCGGCGGTGCAGACGCTGCGACTGGTGGGCCAGCAGTTCCCGCTGCTGCGCGCGCCCAGCATCGTCGACCCCAGGCCGCGCATGCAGCCGCACAACCCCGACTGGAGCCAATGGCGTGGCCGATATTTCCCCCGCTCCGAATAATCCCCCGCAGACCGGCACGAAGCCGGTGATCGTCGCGCGCGGCGTGCGCAAGCACTACGGCAGCATCCATGCGGTCGACGGCGTCGACCTTGAGGTGCAGGAAGGCGAGCTGTTCGGCCTCATCGGCCACAACGGCGCCGGCAAGAGCACGATGTTCAAGATGATGCTCGGCCTCATCCCGGTCACCAGCGGCGAGATCCGCATCGATGGCGCGCCGGTGGGCGGCGCCGGCGGCGACTTCCGCACAGTGCGGCGCAAGATCGGCTACCTGCCCGAGAACGTGGTGCTCTACGACAACCTCACCGGGCTCGAGACCCTGCAGTTCTTCGCCAAGCTCAAGGGCGTACCGGCCAGGGACAACGTGACGCTGCTCGAGCGCGTGGGCCTGATCCATGCCGCCAAGCGCCGCGTGCGCGAGTACTCCAAGGGCATGCGTCAGCGCCTGGGATTTGCCCAGGCTCTGCTCGGCAAGCCGCGCATCCTGTTCCTCGACGAACCGACCACCGGCCTCGACCCCGAAGCGATCCGCGGCTTCTACGCCATCCTGCGGCAGCTGAAGAGCGAAGGCGTGACCATGATCATCACCTCGCACATCCTGGCCGAGATCCAGGAGCGGGTGGACCGCCTGGCGATCATGGCCGCCGGCAAGGTGCAGGCGACCGGCACGGTGCAGGCCCTGCGCGAACAGATGGACCTGCCCCTGTGGTTCAGCGTACGTGTCGATCCGGCTGATTTCGAAGCAGTTCGCGCGGCGCTGGGCCACCTGCCGGTGGGCGCGATCGAGGCTCGCGACGATCATGTCGCAGTGCAGTGCCAGCGCGACACCAAGATGGCGGTGATCGCCGCACTCGCCACGCTGGATGGCAAGGTGCGCGACCTCACCGTGCGCGAACCCTCGCTCGAAGACGTGTTCTTCGGCTTCTCCGACTAAGGGGCGGACCATGGAGTTTTCGCAGATCGCCGCCATCGCCGGCAAGGAGTTCTGGGACCGCATCCGCAACCGCTGGGTGCTGGCCGTGGCGCTGGTGTTCACCGCCTTCGCGCTGTCGATCGCCTATTTCGGCGCGGCGCAGCAGGGTTCCGTGGGCTTTCGCTCGATCGAGGTCACCATCGCCAGCCTCGTCAGCCTGGTCATCTACCTGATCCCGCTGATCGCGCTGGTGCTGGGTTTCGACGCCATCGTCGGCGAACGCGAGCGCGGCTCGCTCGACCTGCTGCTGTCGATGCCGATCACCCGCGTGGAGCTGCTGCTTGGCAAGTACCTCGGCCTGGCCGGGGCCTTGGCCTTCTCCACCGTGGCCGGTTTCGGCCTGGTCGGCGTCGTGCTGTCGGCCCAGCTCGATCTCAACGCGCTGTTCCACTACTTCGGCTTCATGCTCAGCTCGGTGCTGCTGGGCTGCGCCTTCCTGAGCCTGGCGGTGATGCTTTCGGTGTTCGCCGCCGACCGCACCCGCGCCTCGGGCCTAGCGATCGCGATGTGGTTCTTCTTCGTGCTGATCTTCGACCTGCTGCTGCTCGGCGTGCTGGTCGTCACCGCCGGCCAGTGGGGGGGCGAGGCCCTGCCCTACATGCTGCTGTTGAACCCGGCGGACGTGTTCCGCATCCTCAACATCTTTTCGCTGGAAGACGTGCGCACGCTGTATGGCCTGGCCACCGTTTTCCCGCCCGCACTGGCCCAGCCCTGGCTGCTCGGGCTGGTGATGGCTGGCTGGATCGTCGTCCCGCTGGCGATCGCCGCCTGGCGCTTCCGCCTCGGCGCGGGCCGTGCGTAACCGAAACGACTGGAGATCCTCCCGATGTGCACACACCATGGCTGCAAGCATTCTCCCTTCGACCGTCGGCGCTTCCTGATCGCGGGCGCCGCGACCAGCCTGCTCGCCGCCTGCGGCGCGCCGAGCAGCGGCGGCAGCGGCTCGGTTGCCGCACTCGAGATCGACCGCAGCACCAGCTGCGCGCTCGACGGCATGCTGCTGGCCGACTACCCCGGCCCCAAGGCCCAGATCCACTATAGCGGGCTGTCGCAGCCGGACTGGTTCTGCGACACGCTGGAGATGTTCAACGTCTACCTGAACCCGGAGCAGGCGCGGCTGGTGACGGGCATGTTCGTGCAGGACATGGGCAAGACCGACTGGGACAAACCGGTCGGCAACTGGATCGACGCCAAGAAGGCGGTCTACGTGTTCGGCTCCAAGCGCCTTGGCTCGATGGGGCCTACCGCCGCTTCCTTTTCATCCGAGGCCGACGCCCAGGCCTTCGCCGCACAACATGGCGGCAAGGTGCTGAAGTTCGACGAGGTGAAACCGGACATGGTCATCCTCGACGGCGGTGCGCTGCACGACCAGTCGATGTAAGGGATACCCGCGATGAGCAACCCGATCTACGAAGCCCTGCCGCCCGAGGCAGCACTGGAACTGGAACAGATCGCACGCCTGATCTACGAGTCGCGCGAGCACCGGCGCAAGGTGCTGGATGCGGTAGGCGCAGAAGACGAGTCGACCTTGTTGGAGCGCATCATCCGCGGCGACATCGGCGAACATCCCGCGTACGAGCACTACCTCGCGGCACGCATCCTTGGCGACACGCACGAAGCCGCACGCCAGGTCATGGCTGCAACGCTGAAGGAGGTCAATCGCTGATGAACCTGCACCCGACCATCCTCGAACATGTCGAGCGCGAGCATGGCGACGCGCTCGCCGTGCCGCCGCAGCTCAACCAGGACGCACTGACGATCGTGCTGCGCAACGGCGTGATGCTGACGGTGCGCTACGCCGCACCCGACGCCTACTCGCTGCGCTGGCGAACCGGCCTGGGCACCGATGCGGCCGAGCTCGGGATCGACACCGCGCCCACCCATCCGCAACTGGCGACGTCGCCGAACCATCTGCACCGCGCCGACGGCTCGGTGGTCGCCGATCCGCTCACCCGGGTCGACGCCAGCCCGGAAGCCAACGTCTCCGCGCTGGTCGCCGCACTGGCGAGTGACCCGCTGCTCGGAGCACCCGCGTGAGCACTGCCGCCCGCACGCTTCTGCTCGGCTCCGCCGCGGCCTGCGTCGTGGCGGCAGGCACACTTTTCTGGCAATACGCGGCGCGCCCGACGAGCGTCGAGTTCTCGCCGCCGGACGAGGACATCTGCATCGTCCCGCCCGCGCGCGTATCGGCCGCACATCCCTACGACCCCGCCTCGGGACTGGCCGTCTATGACGCCCGCCCGATACCCGCCGACGCGCGCTGTCCGGTGTGCGGCATGTATCCGGCCCGTTTCCCGCGGTGGGCAGCCCAGATCATCTTCAAGGATGGCTCGGCGCATTTCTTCGACTCGCCGGTCGACCTCTTCATGTTCCTGGAAGAGCCCAAGCGCTTCGACGCCACCCACACTGCCGAGGATGCGGCCGCGATGTATGTTGCGGACCACCGCAGCGGCACCTGGCTCGAAGCACGCCAGGCCGCCTTTGTCATCGACTCCAGCGCGCGTGGGCCGATGCGCGGGCCCGACCTGCCGGCCTTTGCAGACCTCGCTGCAGCGCAGGCCTTCGTCGCCGAACGTGGCGGCCGCGCACTCGCCTTCGACGAGGTCGATCGCAGCGTGATGAATGGCCTGCGCAGTTCCACCCACGCCGGCCACACCCACTGACGCTCTTGGGCTCCGCGCTCACGTATGCGGGCATACGCATTTGCAGGTCGCCCAGACTCCCTGCCGCAGCGCGCCGTAAACGAAGAACGGAGGCTTGCGCCTCCGTCCGAATGATTCGCCGCTGACGGCCGGTTGCCGGCTTACTGCGACTTCGCCACCATGAAATCGACCGCAGCCTTCACGTCGTCGTCGCTCAGCGTCGCCGCACCGCCGCGGGCCGGCATCATGCCCTTCTCACCGGTGAAACCTTCGATGGCGTGCTTGTACAGCGTGTCATTGCCTTGCGCGATGCGCGGGCCCCACTCGTCCTTGTTGCCGGGAATCGGCGCACCCGCAACGCCGGAGGAATGACACAGCGCGCAGGTCTTCTTGTAGACACTCTCGCCCGCGGCATTGGCCGGCGCTGCCGCAACCGGCGCGGGCGCTGCAGGAGCCGGAGCAGGTGCCGCCGCGGGCGCGGCCGCGGTGGGTGCCGGCGCGGAGCCCGCCGAGCCGCCCGAATCCTGGCCACCACAGGCGGCAAGCAGGACGGAAAGCACGGAGGCGAGGATCAGCGGGGTCTTTTTCATGGGAATTCTCCAGTCGTATGGGGCAAACGATGCAGGACGGACTACGACGCATCGAACTTGACCCGATGCTACCCGCGTAGCTGTGGGTATTGGATTGACAGGAATCAATTCCTCCCCCGTCAGGGATCTCGAAATGCAAGCGTGCCCGCCCGTGCCGCTCGGCGGCAATTGATGCAGAATCGTGCCCATCGGCCGGAACCGACACCGACGCTTACCGCCCCTTCGCATCTCATCCATTCGTTCTCGTGACCGTTTCAGACAACCGGACGCTGCGCCCGCCTGTCGGCCGCTTCGCCCCCTCGCCCAGCGGCCCCCTGCATTTCGGCTCGCTGGTGGCGGCTGCAGGCAGCTACCTGGATGCGCGCAGCCGTGGTGGCCGCTGGCTGCTGCGGATCGAGGATGTCGACACCCCGCGCACCGTGGCGGGCGCTGCCGACGGCATCATCGCCACGCTGGCGCGCTTCGGCTTCGAATGGGACGGCGACATCGTCTGGCAAAGCCGTCGCACCGCGGCCTACGCCGCCGCCCTCGAGCGCCTGAAGGCTGCCGGCCACGCCTTTGCCTGTGCCTGCACCCGGCGCGAGATGGCCGACTCCACACTGACGCGCGATGGCTCGCGCCGCTATCCCGGCACCTGCCGCAACGGCCTGCCGCCCGGTCGCAGCGCGCGGGCCTGGCGCGTCCGCGCCGACGGCGTCGTCGCCTTCGACGACGCCGTCCAGGGGCCTCAGCGCGAGGATCTCGCGCAGGACTCGGGCGACTACGTGGTGCTGCGCGCGGACGGCCTGTTCGCCTACCAACTCGCCGTGGTCGTCGACGACGCCGACGCCGGCGTCACGCACGTGGTGCGCGGTGCCGACCTGCTCGATTCGACTGCGCGCCAGATTCATCTGCAACAGCGGCTCGGCTTCCCGCAGCCCGTCTATGCACACCTGCCGGTGGCAACCAACGCGGCCGGCGAGAAGCTCTCCAAGCAGACCCTGGCCCGCGCGGTCGACGCACATCCGCCCGCTGCGGCGCTGGTCGCTGCCTTGCGCTTCCTCGGCCAGGCCCCGCCTGCCGGACTCGACCGCGCAGCGCTCACCGAAGTATGGAGCTGGGCGCTGCACCACTGGCGGCTCGCCGCCGTCCCGCGCTGCCGCCATGCGCCAGCCCCCGACATCGACTGAGGAGTCCCATGCACATCAACGACATCAGCGCAGACCGCGCCGCCACCCGCGCCCTGTTGCAGGACACGCGGACCATCGCCATCGTCGGCCTGTCGCCCAACCCGCAGCGGCCGAGCAACGAGGTCGCGCGCTACCTGCGCGCCGCCGGCTACACGATCATCCCGGTCAATCCGGCCTGCGACGAGGTGCTTGGGGAAAAGTGCTACGCCAGCCTGCGCGAGATCCCAGGCCCGGTGGACCTGGTCGACGTGTTCCGCCGCCCCGAGGACGTGATGCCGATCGTCGACGACGCGATCGCCATCGGCGCCCGCGGCCTGTGGCTGCAGCTGGGCGTGATCGCGCCCGAGGCGGCAGGACGCGCCGCCGACGCCGGGCTGAAAGTGGTGATGGACCGCTGCACCAAGATCGAGCACGCCGTCCTGATCGGACGCTGAGGGCACGCCGTCGGCAGACTCAGTGCTTGCCGCCGTAGCCGGCCAGGCCGATCGCGAGACGAACGAGCTGGTAGGAGACCCAGTTGAGCGCGCGCTGCAACAGCGACAGGCGCTGCCAGTCGGCCGGACGCAGTTCGGTCGCGCCACTGCAGATGGCACGCTCGAGACTGTCCCGCAATTGCCGGGCAAACGCGCTGTCCTCGATCACGACATTGGCCTCGCGCGCCAGCAACAGGCTGAAGGCGTCGATGTTGCTCGACCCCACTGTTGTCCAGTAACCATCCACCACCGCCACTTTGGCGTGCAGGTGGCTTCGGTGGTACTCGAACAAGCGGATGCCACGCGCGAGGAAATACGGGTAGAGCGCGCGCGTGGCATAGCGCTGCATCGGATGATCTGCCACGCCCTGCAGCAGCAGCGTGATGCGCACGCCGCGCGCGGCCGCATCGGTCAAGGCCTGGCGGAAACGCCGCCCCGGAAAGAAGTAGGCGTTGGCGATCACGATCTCGTGGCGGGCGCGGCCGATCGCCGACAGATAGGCGTCCTCGATCGCGTGACGAAAGCGCAGGTTGTCGCGCACGACGAAGGCGGCGCGGATGTCGCCAACGACGGCCGTCTGCGCCGGCGCGATCAAGGGCGCATGCTGGCGCCGGCGAAAGCTTGCCCACACCACCAGGCGCCACAGGCGGTGCACTGATGCGACGATGGGTTCGAGCAGCGGCCCGCGTACCTGAACCGCATAGTCGAAACGCGGATGCGGGGCCGACCCTTGCTGGTAGTCGTCTATGAGGTTGATGCCGCCGACGAAGGCTTCACGACCGTCGATCACGACGACCTTGCGATGCAGGCGGCGCAGGCGGTGGCGACGCAGTGAGAGCGGCTTCAACTCGCGCCGGTAGATCAGCACCTGCACGCCCCGCTCGACCATTCGCGGCATCAGTTGCGCCACAAAGCTGCGGCCCCCGAAGCCGTCGACCATGACGCGCACCTCGACTCCGCGCGCGGCGGCGCGTTCGAGCGCAGCGGCAATGCTGCGTCCGGTTTCGTCCGGCTCGAAGATATAGGTCTGCAGGAAGATCTCGCGCTCGGCCTGGTCGATGGCCGTGCGCAGGGCCGGGAAGTACTGCTCGCCGTTCTCCAGCAGCGTCAGGGCGTTCCCTGGCAGCGGGCTGGGAATCAAGCCAGCGGCTCCAGTTCGGCCGTCAGGGCCGCATGGTCGGAGATCTGCGCCCAGGGCGCGCCGAAATGCACCTCGGCACGCTTCACGCGAAAGCCGCGCACGTAGATGCGGTCGAGACGGAAGAAGGGCAGCGCGCTCGGATAGCTGCGCGCCGGCCGCCCGCGCCCGCTGCCGAAGGCCTCGGTGAGTCCGAGGCGATGCGCGAGCAGGCTGTCGGCGCGGTTGCGCCAGTCGTTGAAGTCGCCGGCGATGATGAGCGGTGCGCCGTCGGGCGCAAGGCGCTCCATGCGCTCGGCCAGCGCCTCCATCTGGCGCCGGCGACTGCCGCCGATAAGGCCGAGGTGGACGCAGACGCAGTGGACCGGCACGTCGAAGCCGGGCAACTGGATCTCGCAATGCAGCAGACCACGGCGCTCGAAGCGATGGTCGGACACATCCTGATTGGCCTGGCTGAGGATGGCGTGGCGGCTGAGGATGGCGTTGCCGTGGTGGCCGTGGTCATACACCGCATTGCCGCCATAGGCGGTCTGGTGCCAGGCCTCTTCGGCGAGGAACTCGTGCTGCGGCAGTGCCGGCCAGTTCGGATGGCGCTCAGGGTGCGCGAGGTGCAGGCCCTGCACCTCCTGCAGGAACACGAGGTCGGAGTCCAGCGTGCGCAGGCGGTCTCGCAGTTCATGCACCACCATGCGGCGATTGAACTGCGAGAAGCCCTTGTGGATGTTGTAGCTGCAGATCCTCAGCGTCATGGCCGCCGGGCTCCGGGGTTGCGGCTCAGGACACCGCCAGCATGCGATCGAGGGCGATGCGCGCGAGTTCGGCCTCGTGCTGCGGCACCTTGATCTGGTTGACGACATTGCCTTCGGCAAGATTCTCGAGCGTCCATGCCAGATGCTGCGGGTCGATGCGCTGCATCGTCGAGCACATGCACACCGTGGGCGCCATGAACTGCACGACCTTGCCCTGCGGCTTCATCTCTTCGGCCAGGCGACTGACGAGGTTGAGCTCGGTGCCCACCAGCCAGTGCGTGTTTGCGGGTGCGGCCGCAATCGTGTTGATGATGTATTCGGTGGAACCGACGTAGTCGGACTTCTGGCACACCTCGAGGCTGCTCTCCGGGTGCGAGATCACGAGGCCCTGCGGGTTCTTCTCGCGCCAGCGGTCGATATGCACCGGCTGGAACATCTGGTGCACCGAGCAGTGCCCCTTCCACAGCAGGATCTTGGCCTTGCGGATCTGCTCGGGCGTCAGCCCGCCGTATTCGAGATCCGGGTCCCACACCACCATCTCGTCGAGCGGGATGCCCTTCTTGTAGCCGGTCCAGCGCCCCAGGTGCTGGTCGGGGAAGAACAGCACCTTCTCGCGCTTCGAGAACGCCCAGTCGAGGATGGTCGGCGCGTTGGTCGAGGTGCACACGATGCCGCCGTGCTCACCGCAGAAGGCCTTGAGGTCGGCCGCCGAGTTGATGTAGGTGACCGGCGTGATCAGTTCGTCAGGCCGGTCGAGCACTTCGGCCAGCTCGCGCCAGCAGCGCTCGACCTTGGCCAGGTTGGCCATGTCGGCCATCGAACAGCCGGCGGCGAGGTCGGGCAGGATCGCGATCTGGCTCGGATTGGAGAGGATGTCGGCGACTTCGGCCATGAAATGCACGCCGCAGAACACGATGTACTCGGCGTCGGTCTGCGAGGCCAGGCGGGCGAGCTTGAGCGAGTCACCGGTGAGGTCGGCGTGCTGGTACACGTCTGCACGCTGGTAGTGGTGGCACAGCAGCACCGCCCGTTCGCCGAGGCGGGCGCGGGCGGCACGGATGCGCTCCTGCGCCTCGTTGTCGGCGAGCACGTTGAAGCGGTCGAAGCTGATGGTGGCTACTTGCATGATGCGAATCCGGCTCCTGTGGGGCGTTACCTTCGTATGTCGGACCGGCGGGCGCCCGGAGGGGTTCCGGCGTCGCTCCGGCCCGTGTTGTCGGGATGTGTCAGCCCTGATGCCAGGGCAGACCGGCGTGACGCCAGCCGCCGATGCGGTTGCGCTGGCCGTTGGCATCCCTGTCGCCCTCGAAGCCCTCGAGGACGTTGTAGCAGTTGCTGTAGCCGGCCTCGACGGCCGCACGCGCGGCACCGTCCGAGCGCGCACCGGAGCGGCACATGAACATGACCAGCGCCTCCGGATCGACCTGATGCCTGAGCTGGCTGACGAAGTTGGCGTTGCGCTGCATGCCTGGCCAAGAGGCCCACTCGATCTCCACCGCGTCGGGCACGCGCCCGACCCAGTCGAGTTCAGCGCGGGAGCGCACGTCGACGAGCCTGGCTCCGGGTGCAAGTTGCAGCACCTGCCACGCCTCGCCGGGCGTCAGCGCGCCCTGGTAGGGCACGTCGAGATTGAGCGCACGTTGCTGCGCGAGCGCAAGCAGATCTGACAAGGTTCCCATGCGGACATCCGTCTAGAATCCAATATTGACCGAAGTATAGCGCGTCCATCCCGCCCCCCTGCATGAACGACCCCGATCTGCCCCTCTCCGCCGCCCGTCCCTCACGCGTCCAGCACACCGACGAGGCCGTTCGCGGTCGCGACATCCAGCGCGCGACCATCGTCGCCATCATCACCAACGCCACCCTGTCGGTCGCGCAGGTGGCGATCGGCTTGTTCGCGAACGCGTTCAGCCTTGTTGCGGACGCCGCCCACACCCTGTCCGACCTGGTCACCGACCTGCTCGTGCTGCTGGCGGGCCGGCGTGGCGCGGACCCGGCCGACACCAATCACCCCTACGGCCACGGCCGCATCGAGACGGCAACGACGATGCTGCTCGGTGGCGTGCTTGCCGCGGTGGGCATCGGCTTTCTGTGGAGTTCGGGCCTGCGCCTGCAGAACATGAGTGCCCAGCCTGGGCTCCACCCGGCCGCGCTGGTCATGGCCCTGCTCACGCTGGCGGCCAAGGAAGGCCTGTTCCGCTTCACGCTCGCGGCCGCGCGGCGGCTCAACGCCCCCATGCTCGAGGCCAACGCATGGCACGCCCGCTCCGACGCGGCGTCGTCGCTGGTCGTCGCCGCCGGCATCGGCGGCAGCCTGGCCGGCTACCCCTTCCTCGAGCCACTCGCCGCAGCGGTCGTCGGCTTCCTGATCCTGCACATGGGCCTTCGCCTCGCCTGGAAGGCGGTGCGCGAACTGATCGACACCGGGCTGTCGGAAGAGGAGCTTGCGCGCATCCGCCAGACCATCGAGCAGACGCCCGGCGTGATCGGACTGCACGAGATGCGTACGCGGCGCATGGCGGACCGCGTGCTGTGCGACGCACATGTCCAGGTCGCACCGAGGCTCACGGTGTCGGAAGGGCACCGCGTGTCCGACGCGGTCTATCTGCGCGTACGCTCGGCGCATCCGGAAGTGCAGGACGTCCTGGTCCATATCGACCCGGAGGACGACGGCGATCTGCAGACGGTACCCCCGGGGCCGCTGCCCGAACGCGACGAGGTCGTCGCGATGGTGCATGCGCTGCTCGGCACCGACGCCGTCGAGCCCAAACGCATCCAGATCCACTACCTGGGCAACCGCGTCGATGTCGAGGTGCTGCTGCCTGCCGCCCTGCCACCCGACAGCGAGGCGGCGCTCCAGCGGCGGCGGCAAGCCTGGCTGGCAGAGCACGCTCACTACCGTTCGATCAGCTTCTACGGCCAGTACGCACCATAATGGTGCACTCAACACATCAAACGCACCACAATAGTGCGTACGCGCAACCCCAAAGGCACCGCTTTCGCACATCCCCCTTGTGGCACAATGATCTGCAGGTGAAACAAGGGCTGGCACGCTTAGTGCTTTGTCTGAACCACGAAATTCACGCACTGGTGACCGCCGGTGCAAAACCGCTCGTTACAAACACCGCCTCATCTCACCAGGAGTGAAAATGAACGCTCAAGACGTCATGAAGATGATCCAGGAAAACGAAGTCCGCTTCGTGGACCTGCGCTTCACCGATACCCGCGGCAAGGAACACCACGTCGGCCTGCCTGTTTCGGCCTTCGAGGAAGAGCACTTCGAGCACGGCCACCCGTTCGACGGTTCGTCGCTGGCCGGCTGGAAGGGCATCCAGGCTTCCGACATGATCCTGATGCCGGAACCGAGCTCCGCCTACATCGACCCCTTCTTCGACGAGACCACGCTGGTCATCACCTGCGACGTCATCGAGCCGTCCGACGGCAAGGGCTACGACCGTGATCCGCGCTCGATCGCCAAGCGCGCCGAGGCCTACCTGAAGAGCACCGGCATCGGCGACACCGCCTACTTCGGCCCGGAACCCGAGTTCTTCATCTTCGACTCGGTCGAATGGTCGGTCGACATGTCCGGCGTGTACAGCAAGATCATCTCGGAAGAGGCCGCCTGGTCCACCGCCGACAAGTTCGAAGGCGGCAACACCGGCCACCGTCCGCGCGTCAAGGGCGGCTACTTCCCGGTGCCGCCGGTCGACAGCCTCAACGACGTGCGCGCCGCCATGGTGCTCGCGCTCGAAGCCTGCGGCGTGCCAGTCGAAGTGCACCACCACGAAGTGGCCAACGCGGGCCAGTGCGAAATCGGCACCAAGTTCAGCACGCTGACCAAGCGCGCCGACTGGACCCAGGTGCTGAAGTACATCGTGCACAACGTCGCCCACCAGTACGGCAAGACCGCCACCTTCATGCCCAAGCCCATCGTCGGTGACAATGGCTCCGGCATGCACGTGCACCAGTCGATCTGGAAGGACGGCCAGAACCTGTTCGCCGGCAACGGCTACGCCGGCCTGTCGGAGACCGCGCTGTACTACATCGGCGGCATCATCAAGCACGCCCGTGCGCTGAACGCCATCACCAACCCGGGTACCAACTCGTACAAGCGTCTGGTGCCGCACTACGAAGCCCCGACCAAGCTGGCCTACTCGGCGCGCAACCGTTCGGCCTCGATCCGCATCCCCTACGTCGCCAATCCGAAGGGTCGCCGCATCGAAGCGCGCTTCCCGGACCCCCTGGCCAACCCCTACCTGTGCTTCGCCGCACTGATGATGGCGGGCCTGGACGGCATCCAGAACAAGATCCACCCGGGCGACCCGGCCGACAAGAACCTGTACGACCTGCCGCCGGAAGAGGACGCGCTGATCCCGACCGTGTGCACCAGCCTCGAACAGGCGCTGGAGTACCTGGACAAGGATCGCGAGTTCCTGACCCGTGGCGGTGTGTTCTCCAACGACTTCATCGACGCCTACATCGCGCTGAAGCAGGAAGAAGTCGACCGCATGCGCATCACCACCCACCCGGTGGAGTTCGACATGTACTACAGCCTGTAATCCCCGGGTTACTGCGCTCCCAGAAAAGGACGGGCATTGCCCGTCCTTTTTTTATCGGGTCTAATCGGGCTTCATACCGTCAGGATGGCGCAGGCCGGACCTTTCCGCCTGGCGCAGCAAGCCCGCGGACACGAACATGCGACTGTTTCGAATCCTCCCCCTGATCCTGCTGTTGGGTACCGTTCTTCCTGCGCAGGCCGAGGTGTACAAATGCACCGATGCCGAAGGCCGCATCACCTACACGAATGACCGCAACGTCGCGCGCGGCTGCAAGGCACTCGATACCGACCAGACAATCTCGACCGTGCCCGCGCCGGTCCGCCGCCCGGCCGCAGGCCCCGCCGCCAGCCCCGCCGCCAGCCCCACCGGCACGCCGTCCG
>NZ_AMXC01000024.1:0-48002 GCF_000310165.2 Thauera sp. 63 | reverse complement strand
GCTCTGCGGGCGCCGGCGGGCTCGGCTCGGGCGCGGGTGCTTCCTGCGTCAGGGCGGTCGGCGACTCCGTCACTTTCGGTAGCGGAGCGGGGTGGGGCTTGGGTTTGGGCGTCGGGGTCGGTTTGGGCGGTTGCGGCTTCGGCGGCTCGACTTTTTCGACCTTGGGGGGCGGTGGTGCGGGGGGCGGAGGCGTCTCCACCGGCGTGGGCGAAACAGGCTGTACCGCGGGTTCGGCCGGGATCAGCGCAAGGGTGATGCTCGTCAGCTCGGGCACCACGACGGGGCGGCTTGCCAGGTGAGCCAGAGTTGCGAGGCCGGCCAGATGGGCGAATACGACCAGGGTCGCCACGCCAGCGCGCTGGATGCGGTTGCCGCGCGCGAGTCGCAGCCCTGTGCCGGAACGCCGCACGGGGACACTGACGGTCTCGAGCCGGTACTTGTGCGGATCGGGGGGCGGATAGAGTGGCAACGGCGGGAACGCGTGGGCAGCGGATGTCATCGGCAATTGAATGCGCGCCCCGTGGGGCGCGCATGGTCGGTGTCAGGAAGCGCTGGGCTCCATCTGCGACTGGAGGTAGTTCTGCAGGCCGACGCTGTCGATCAGACCCAGTTGGGTTTCGAGGTAGTCGATGTGCTCTTCGGTGTCTTCGAGGATGTGCTCGAAAAGTTCGCGCGAGACGTAGTCCTTACAGGACTCGCAGTAGGCGATCGCCTCGATCAGGTTGGCCCGGCCGCCGTGCTCGAGCTTGAGGTCGCCCTGCATGCACTCGGGCACGTTCTCGCCGATCAGCAGCTTGTCGAGGTTCTGCAGGTTGGGCAGGCCCTCGAGGAACAGCACCCGCTCGATCAGCATGTCGGCATGCTTCATCTCCTCGATCGACTCCTCGTACTCGTGCTTGCCGAGGCGGGTGAAACCCCAGTTCTTGTACATGCGTGCATGCAGGAAGTACTGGTTGATTGCGGTCAGTTCGATGGTGAGCTGCTTGTTGAGGAACTGGATGACCTTCTTGTCGCCTTTCATATCGCCTCCAGAGCGAGCGGGAACGTAGGCCGCGCGAACACGGGCGGTGTCGCGGCGGGCTCGCTGGTGTGCTCGGCAAGAGCAGCCCGAAGGCAGTCATGCGCGCACCTGGCGCAACGACCGCACTCGGCCGTCACGCCGAGATCGCGCCGCAGATGGCGCAGGGTCGTGGACCCCTCGCGCACGGCCGCGACGATGTGGCGTTCGGTGACGGCATTGCACACACAGACATACATAGTTTAAGCCTCGATGCTGGATTCTGCCCGGTCCTGCGGGCGCTTCACTTGGTCAGGATCAACTTGCCGGAGCGCGTTGCGCGGAGGACGTAACGTTCGCCCAGATGCTCGATCGTCACTGCCGTGCGCCCGGCGAGCAGCGCATCGCTCGATAGGGGCTGGCCCGCGACGCTCGGCTGCACGGTGCGTGATGCGGGGGCGCCGGCATGAGCCGGTTCTACGCTGGAAGCCAGGTCGGTCGGGGTTGGCGACATGATCTGATTACAAAAACAAGAACGATTCGCATTACAACATGGGCGCGAAAATGCGTCAATTGTTCTGTGGACTTGGTGTTCGCTACTCGAGGCGGAGCAGGATGCGCAGGCTTGGGTCGGTCGAGAACGTGGCTGGCAGGTAACCGACGGTGCCCGGGTTTTCCAGCAGGAGGCGGCGGGCATCTTCAATGCTGGCGGATTCGCGCGGCGGCAAGGCGCGGCCGGTAAAGACCATGCGCGACCAGTAAGCCCGGATCTGGCTCGGGTTCTTCCCGGTCAGCAGGCGGTAGAAGCGATCGCGTACCGGGCCCGGTGGCAGGTCCAGCAGCAGCAGGGGGGACCCACCCGAAAGCGAGGATCGGCGGCCGAGGTAAAGCTGCTCCGCGTCTTCACGATTCAGCGTTTCCACGCTCGAATCGGCCGACGTGACGAGAATCACCTCCGCGTGTGCCGCGGGTGCCAGCAGGACCGTCAGCGCCGCAAAGCGCACGGCCCAGATCCGGAGCGCAGCGCAGCGGGGTGAGGGGGGCATCGGCTGGATCCTTCAGTGCGCGGCTTGTCGCGACGGCAATTCGCCGCGCAGCCATTCATGCGCCGCGTCACGGTCCATCGCGCGCGCGAAGTGATAGCCCTGGCCGAAGTCGCAGCCCAGCCCGAGGAGGACCTCGAGCTGCTGTTCGTTCTCGATGCATTCGGCGACAACGCTTATGCCAAGGTCGTGCGCGAGCTCGATGCTGCGGCGGACAATCGCGCGCAGCCGGAGGTCCTCGGTGATCGAGCGCACGAAGGAGCCGTCCAGCTTCACCTGATTGCAGGGCATCGTGTGCAGGTAGCTCAGTGTCGAGTAGCCTGTGCCGAAGTCATCGATGAGGATCTCGATGCCGGCTGCGCGCAGATCGCGCAGCGTCTTCATCGCCGGCCCGGCAGGATGCGCGAGCAGGCTTTCGGTGACCTCGAAGCGGATCTGGTCGTGCGCGACGCCATGGCGGTCGATGACCGCGAGCAGTTCGGTGGTCAGCATCGGGCGAGCCAGCTGACGCGCCGACAGGTTGACGCTGATGCGTGCGGGCGGGATACCTGGTGCGGTATCGCGCCAGCGGCGCAGGTCGGCACAGGTGATGCGAAGCACTTCCATGCCGAGGTCGTGGATCAGGTCCAGCGTCTCGGCCAGCGGGATGAACTCGGACGGTGACAGCAGGCCATGGGTGGGGTGCGGCCAGCGCACCAGTGCTTCGAAGCTCGACGTGCGGCGTGTGGTCAGCGATACGATGGGTTGGTAATGCACCGCCAGTCCGCCATGGGCGAGCGCCCAGCGCAGGTCGGACTCCAGTTGCAGGGCCCGAACGGCCTGTGCGTGCATCGATGCATGGAAGAATTCGATTGGCGCCGATTCGCTCTGCCGGGCCTTGTGCAAGGCGTTGTCGGCGTCGCGCAGCAGCGCCTGGGCATCTTCCTCGTCCTCGCTCAGCGCGATGCCGATGCGGCAGCGGGGATGGAGGACGCGGTCGGCGCTGCGCACGACGAAGGCCGGAAGTGCGATCAGCGACTCGCCGATCCGCAGCGCTTCGGCCGAGTTCTGCAGGCCGTTGAGCAGCACGGCGAACTGGTCGCCTCCGACGCGGGCGACAACGTCGCCTTCGCGCATCATCGAGGTGATGTGGTTCGCCACGCGCCGAAGCAGATCGTCGCCGATGGCATGGCCGTAGCTGTCGTTGACGAGGCTGAAGCGCGCGACGTTGATGGCCAGCACCGCCAGCTGAAAGCCTTCGTCACGGCGCCGCTGCGCCAGCGCACGGTTGACGTGCTCGATGAAGAGCGCCCGGTTCGGCAGGCCGGTGAGCCCGTCGTGCAGCGCGTCATGGATCAGCTGCTGCTCGGCGCGCTTGCGTTGGTCGATGTCACTGATGGAGCCCGCCATCCGGCCGACGCGCGCCTTGCCGTTCGGGCGCGCGACGCCGCGTGTGAGCACCCAGCGGTAGTCGCCGGCTGGCTGGCGTACCCGGTGCTCCATCATGAACTGACTGCTCTCGCCCTTGAGGTGGGCGATCATCCGTTCGCGATACGGCGTGACATCGTCCGGGTGGATGTATTCGAGAAAGGCCTCGGGTACGTTCGGCAGGGTGCCGGGTGCCAGGCCGAGGATCTCGCAGAAGCGGTCCGAGTAATAGGCGGTACCGGCCGGGATGTCCCAGTCCCACAGGCCGTCGTTGGCGCCGCGCATGGCCAGCGCATGTCGCTCCTCGCTGGCCTTCAGGCGTGCGGCACTCTCCTGCAGTTCGGCAACGCGCCGCTGCAGGGTCGAGGCCATGATGTTGAAGTGGCGGGCGATGACTGCCAGTTCGTCGTCGCCTCGTGCCGGGACGCGATGATCGAGGTGTCCGTCGGCGATCGCCCGGCTGCCGGCCAGGAGCCGTCCCAGGTTACGCGTCAGCAAGTAGCCGACGGTCGACAGCAGCAGGAAGGTCAGCGCGATCTCGACCAGGGCGATCACCAGACCCTGTTCGGTAATGGCACGTCGAGCGGCGGCAAGCGTTTCCACCGATACGCCGAACTGCATGAATCCCACCTCGTTCCGTGGCAGCAGCAGTGGGTGGCGCACGTGCACCAGGGTGTCGCCGCGCAGGCGCGAGAAGAATCCGCCGCCCATCTCGGTTGGCGCAGGCAGTTGCGCCATGTCGGGCAGTCCGGCGCTGACGAGCGGCGTCTGATCCGGTGCGACGATGCGCACATAGACCAGGCCTTCCGTGCTGCCTTCCAGCAGTTCGCCGAGAACGTCCTCCAGCGCCTCGTAGCGTTGCTGCTCGCCATAGGCCGTCGCCATGGCATGCAGCATGCTGGCGTTCTGGCTGATGGTCGTGTCGAGGCTGGCCGATGCGGCGTCGTTCATCAGGCGCACGCTGTTGGCCAGCAGCAGGCTCAGCAGCACGACCTGCACGGTCGTGCTGGCGAGCAGCAGGCGGACCCGGATCGAGGCGCGGTGAAAGGGCAGGCGCATGCGAGAGTCCTCAGCGCGCAGGGCGTCGGCGTGAAGGGAGCAGGCGCGAACCGGTCATGGGCTTGGGCGCGGCGTCAGCGTCGCGCTTGCCGTTTGACGGCGGCCGATGCGTCGATCCGGCCCTCGCTGGCAAAGGCCTCGAGGTTCGTCTCGATGCGGTCGGGGTCGTAGAGGTAATTGACCATGATGCCCCACGATTGCCCGAGCCCCTTCGCAGAGGTGTCGGCGAGCCAGTTGAGCCGTTCCACGCGGGCACCGTTGCCGAGGTGGAAGCGGGCGACCGCATCCACCGGCTTGCCGTCACGGCTGGCATGCACGAGGTAGCGCGCCGCCAGCTTGAGCAGCGGGTCGCGCAAGGCGCGCGCGAGCGCTTCGTCCTCGGTCCATTCCGGGGTGGCCTCGAGAATGCGGGCCAGGTGCGGGGAATCCGCGTCCTCGATGCCGGCCGCAGCCAGGCGCTTCCAGTCCGATGGCGTGATCGCCGCGGCGAGCTCCTGCGGATTCCTCTGCGCCCAGCGCACGAGTCCGGGAATCGGCGACAGCGTGGCGAAGGTCTTGAGGCGCGGGAAGTCGCGCTGCAGGTCCTCGACGACGCGCTTGAGCAGGAAGTTGCCGAAGGACACGCCGCGCAGGCCCGTCTGCGTGGCGCTGATGGAATAGAAGATGGCGGTCGTGGCCTTGCTCGCATCGGTGAGCGGCGCTTCGATGTCGAGCAGGCGCTGCACGTCGTCGGCGAGGTCTTCGAGCAGCGCGACCTGCACGAAGATCAGCGGCTCGAGCGGCATGCGCGGATGGAAGAAGGCGTAGCAGCGGCGGTCGGAGTCGAGCCGGTTCTTGAGGTCGTCCCACGAACGGATCTCGTGCACCGCCTCGTATTCGACGAGCTTCTCGAGCAGCGCGGCGGGTGAACTCCAGGTGATGCGCTGCAATTCCAGGAAGCCGACGTCGAACCACGCCGACAGGCGGGCTTCCAGTTCGCGGTCCAGCGGCTTGAGCTGCGGATCGTCGGCGACGAAGCGCAACAGGTCGGCGCGCAGGTCGACTAGGAACTTGACGCCCTGCGGGATGGCATTGAATTGAGTGATGATGCGCAGCCGGCGCGACCGCATCGCTGCCCGCAGCTGGGCTTCGGCGTCCCACTGGTCGGGCGTGCCGACGTAACCGGTCACTGAGCGGCGTTCTTTGCCCGCCCGCGCCCACGCGGAACAATCCCTCCCACATTCATCAGGGAGGAGCCGGCAGTGACCAGGGCGACAGCGACCAACAACAAGTGGCGGCGGCGTGGCCGTCAGGAATGGCAAGCGGTCATCGCGCGGTTTGCCGAGAGTGGCCTGGGGATCGAGCCGTTCTGCATCCGCGAGGGGCTCAGCGAGTCGAGCTTCCGGCGCTGGCGTAGCCTGCTGGGCGAACCGAGTACGCAGCCCGCCGCGCCGGTGATGGAGCCCACCGGCTTCGTCGACGCCGGCACGCTCAAACTCGGAGGTACCGGTCGCCTCGAACTGCGGCTCGATCTGGGCGACGGCGTGATCCTTCACCTGTCGCGCGGCTGATGTTCTTCCCCGAAGGCGCAGTCCGGGTCCATGTCTATGGCCGCCCGGTCGACATGCGCAAATCCTTCGACGGCCTGTACGCGCTCACACGCCAGGCGCTCGGCTGCGATCCGCTGTCGGGCGAGCTGTTCGTGTTCATCAACCGGCGCGGCACGCAGATGAAGGTGCTGTACTGGGACCGCACCGGATTCTGCGTGTGGGCCAAGCGCCTCGAGCAGGGTCGTTTCGTGTCGAACTGGGCGCACGTCAGCACGCGCCAGATGGACTGGACCGGGCTCAAGCTGCTGCTCGAAGGCATCGAGCCGGCACGCTACAAGCGCCGTTTCCGACTGCCCGCAAACGCCGTGTAACCCGCATGAATGCTGGGTCATACGGTAAAATATGCGCCATGCCCGCGCCGCACTCCGCCCCCGTTCCGACCCTTGCCGAGGCCGCCCAGTGGGCGCCCGAGCGCGTCGTCGAACTGGCCCAGGCGCATGAGGATCTGCAGCGCCAAGTGCAGACCATCCAACATCAGCTCGAGTGGTTCCGCCGCCAGCTCTTCGGCCAGAAGAGCGAGAAGCGCCTGGTCCCACCGGACCCGGCGCAGATGTATCTGGGCGAGCTACCGATCCCCGACACGCAGCCCGATACCCCCGGCAAGACCGTGGCGGGACACATCCGTCGTGCGTCGCGCACCGACTTCGCCCAGAGCAAGGACGACTCGGCGCTGTTCTTCGACGAGACGCGCGTCCCGGTCGAGACGATCACGCTCGCCAACCCCGAGACCGAGGGCCTCAGCGCCGAGCAGTTCGAGGTGATCGGCGAGAAGCTCAGCCACCGCCTGGCGCAGCGCCCGGGCAGCTACGTGATCCTCAAGTACGTGCGCCCGGTCATCAAGCGCCGCGACACGCAGACGATCCACTGCCCGGCGGCCCCCGCCGGGGTGATCGACGGTAGCCGCGCCGACGTGAGCTTCATCGCCGGGCTCATCACCGACAAGTTCTGCTACCACCAGCCGCTGTACCGCCAGCATCAGCGGCTCGGGGACAACGGCATCCGGGTCTCGCGCCCGTGGCTCACGCAGCTCACCCACGCGGCGCTCGCGCTGCTCGAGCCGGTCTTTACGGCCCAGCTCGACTCGATCCGCGCAAGTCGCATCAAGGCGATGGACGAGACCCCGATCAAGGCCGGGCGCGCCGGCCCGGGGAAGATGAAGGGCGGCTACTTCTGGCCGGTGTATGGCGAGCGCGACGAAATCTGCTTCGCCTATCACGAGGGGCGTAGTGGCAAACACATTGCGCAGACCCTGGGGACCGACCCACCGCCCGAGGGGGCGGTGCTGCTCACCGACGGCTACGCGGCCTACGAACGTTACGCACAAAAATGCGGGCTCACGCGCGCGCAATGCTGGGCGCACTCGAGAAGAAAATTCTTCGAGGCCCAGTCGATCGAGCCCGAACGGGCGACGCAGGCATTGGAGATGATCGGCCAGCTCTACGCGGTAGAGCAGCACATCCGTGAGGCACAACTCGTCGGCGAGGCACGCCGCGCGCACCGGCTCGCCCAGGCCAAGCCGATGGTCGACCGGTTCTTCGACTGGGTCGACGCCCAATTCGAATCCCACGGTCTGCTGCCGAGCTCACCGCTGACCACTGCCCTGGCCTACGTGCGTGAGCGCCGGGCAGCCCTCGAGGTCTACCTCGCCGACCCCGAGGTGCCGATCGACACCAACCACCTCGAGCGGGCGCTACGCGTAGTGCCGATGGGCCGCCGCAACTGGCTCTTCTGCTGGACCGAGGTCGGCGCGAAATACGTGGGGATCGCGCAGAGCCTGATCGCCACCTGTCGCCTGCACGACATCGACCCCTATGCCTATCTGGTCGATGTGCTCCAGCGCGTCGGCCAGCACCCTGCCGCCGATGTCGCGCAACTCACCCCAAGGCTGTGGAAGCAACACTTCGCGGCCAATCCGCTTCGATCCGATCTCCACCCGCGCTCGAAGTAGGCAAGAACGCCGCTCGGTTACCGCTTACGTGCCGACGGCGGCCTGGTAGGCCTTGTGGGCCGCATTGACACGTGCCGGGTCGGGGCCGAACTCGAGCGCGATCATCTTCAGCACGGCGCGGCGGCCTGCCTCGTCAAGGCGGAGATAGGTCTCGGCGAGTCGGGCGGCGCGCTGTCGCGTCGAGATCTCGCCCCCCCTTCCTTCCGCGCACTCCTGCAACTGGCCGCGGATGCGCTCGAGGTCGCGCGTGCTCGGCTCGACATCGCGCCGTGCCTGCCCGCCGACCAGCTGACGCATCTTCGAAAGGCTTCTCGAAACCAGTCCTGCGGCAGTCATGTGTTCCCCCTCATACGTCATGCCCGTTCCCACGGATCATAACGCGGGGCGGCCGTCTTGGGCCCGAAATGGGCAGGAATTGAAGGAAATGGCAGGATCTTTTTGCACGTGCCGATACCGTCGGCGCGCGCGCTCGCGGTTCGACTGATGGCCTGCCGGTCCGGTTCAGCGGCGGCTGCGCAGCAGCAGGCCTGCACCGATGATGACCATGGGCACGCACAGCCATTGCGCAGTGGATAGACCCAGCGCAAGCGTGCCGAAGATGCCGGGGTCGGGCGTGCGGAAGAACTCCGCGGCAAAGCGCAGACTGCCATAGCCGATCAGGAAGACGGCCGACACGGCGCGAAGCGGTCGCGGGCTGGCCGAGTACCACCACAGGATCGCGAACAGCAGCAGGCCTTCGCCCATCGCCTGGTAGAGCTGCGACGGATGGCGGGGCAGGGCGTCGACCCACGGGAAGATCATCGACCAAGGCAGGTCGGTCGCCACCGGGCGCCCCCACAGCTCACCGTTGATGAAGTTGCCGATGCGACCGGCCGCCAGCCCGGTCGGTACCAGTGGCGCGATGAAGTCGGTGACCTGCCAGAAGCCCTTGCCGTGACGCCGCCCGTAGAGCCACATCGCCGCCAGCACGCCGAGGAAGCCGCCGTGGAAGCTCATGCCGCCCTTCCAGATCGCGAGAACCTCGCCCGGGTGCTGCAGGTAATAGCCTGGCTGGAAGAACAGCACTTCGCCCAGGCGCCCGCCAATGATCACGCCCAGCACGCCATACATCAGCAGGTCGTCGATCATCTGCGCATTCCAGCCCAGTTCAGGGCGGCGGCGTGCGTGGAGGCGGCCGAGCACGACGAAGAGCACGAAGGCGATCAGGTACATGAGCCCGTACCAGCGTACCGAAAGCGGGCCGATGGAGAGGGCGATGGGGTCGAACTGCGGGTGGGTCAGCATGGGCGTGAGGAAGCTGGGCCGGGAAGCGAGGTTTCGCGGCGGTCAGTCGAACTGCTGGCGGAAGGTGTCGAACTCGCGTCGCAGGGCGTCGAAATCTTCCCGGAGACGGCGAATCTCGTCCTCGAGTTCCGCAATGCGGCCGCGGCCACCCGGCGTGCCGCCGCCGGCCTGCAGGCTGTCGGCCATCTCCTCGACGGCGGCCTGGCCGCCCAGCAGATGCACGTGGCGCGTCTCCTTGGTGCCGGGCGCGCGCGGCAGGGCAGCGGCCAGCGGCGGGGATTTCTCCGCCAGATGCTCGAGCACCGCATCCACCGCGGCGATGTCGTCGAAACGGTGGAGGCGCTCGCAGCGCTGGCGCAGTTCGCCGGCAGTCTGCGCGCCGCGCAGCATCAGCATGGCCAGCACGGACTGCTCGGCGGGCGGCAGCGAATGGCGCAGGCGCACAAGGTGTTCGTACTTGGCGACGCGCGCGCTGGGCTGGTCGCGCTTGGCGACGAGGCGGCGGCCGATCAGGCTGTCGATTGCGGACTGGACTTCGGATTCGGACAGGCTCATCACCGGTTCGCGCGCGGTCAGCTGGTTGCAGCCGGTGACGATGGCGTTGACCGACATCGGGTAGGCGTCGGGGGTGATGAAGGATTTCTCGATCAGCACGCCGAGCACGCGGATCTCGGCCGCGTCCAGATCGAAGCCCGGTTCGCTGGCAGTGTCGGTGACGGGGGTGTCCTGCATGACGGCTCCTGGCGAAAGTCGAGAGTCACGGATGATACGCATGCTTCGTCGCCCGCGTTAGAATCGCACGCTTTCCCGCAGCTTTTCCGGAGCGTCGTCATGCCCCAATATCGTTCCCGCACTTCCACCGCCGGCCGCAACATGGCAGGTGCCCGCGCACTCTGGCGCGCCACGGGCATGAAGGACGAAGACTTCAGCAAACCGATCATCGCGATCGCCAACAGCTTCACCCAGTTCGTGCCCGGCCACGTGCACCTGAAGGATCTCGGTCAGCTCGTCGCGCGCGAGATCGAGGCCGCAGGCGGTGTCGCCAAGGAGTTCAACACCATCGCGGTCGATGACGGTATCGCCATGGGTCACGGCGGCATGCTGTATTCGCTGCCCTCGCGCGAGCTCATCGCCGATAGCGTCGAGTACATGTGCAACGCCCACACCGCCGATGCGCTGGTGTGCATCTCGAACTGCGACAAGATCACCCCGGGCATGCTGATGGCCGCGCTGCGCCTCAACATCCCGGCGATCTTCGTCTCGGGCGGGCCGATGGAGGCGGGCAAGGTCAAGTGGGAGGCCAAGGTCATCTCGCTCGACCTGGTCGATGCGATGGTGAAGGCCGCGGACAAGAACTGTTCGGACGAGGAAGTGGATGCGGTCGAGCGTTCCGCCTGCCCGACCTGCGGCTCGTGCTCGGGCATGTTCACCGCCAACTCGATGAACTGCCTCACCGAGGCGCTGGGCCTGTCGCTGCCGGGCAACGGCACCACGCTGGCGACCCATGCCGACCGCGAGCAGCTGTTCAAGGAGGCGGGCCGCCGCATCGTCGACCTCGCCCGTCGCTACTACGAGAAGGATGACGAATCGGCCCTGCCGCGCTCGATCGCCAGCTTCGCAGCCTTCGAGAACGCGGTGAGCCTCGACGTGGCCATGGGCGGCTCGACCAACACCGTGCTGCACCTGCTGGCGGCGGCGCGCGAGGCCGGCGTGGACTTCACGATGAAGGACATCGACCGCATCAGCCGTCGCGTGCCCTGCCTGTGCAAGGTTGCGCCGGCCGTGGCCGACGTGCATATCGAGGACGTGCATCGTGCCGGCGGCATCATGGCCATCCTCGGCGAACTCGACCGCGCCGGCCTGCTCAACCGCGACGTGCCGACCGTCCACAGCAAGACCATGGCGGACGCCTTGTCGCGCTGGGACATCATGCAGGCCCACGACACCTCGGTGTTCACCCTCTACCGTGCCGCCCCCGGTGGCGTGCCGACGCAGGTCGCGTTCTCTCAGGACCGGCGCTGGAACGAGCTCGACATGGATCGCTCGCAGGGCATCATCCGCGACAAGGCGCACGCCTTCAGCCAGGACGGCGGCCTTGCCGTGCTGTACGGTAACATCGCCGAGAAGGGCTGCATCGTGAAGACCGCCGGGGTGGATGAATCCATCTGGAAGTTCACCGGCAAGGCGCGGGTGTACGAGAGCCAGGAAGACGCGGTTGAGGGCATCCTCGGCGAGCAGGTGCAGGCAGGCGACGTGGTGGTGATCCGCTACGAAGGCCCGAAGGGCGGCCCCGGCATGCAGGAGATGCTGTACCCGACCTCCTACCTGAAGAGCCGTGGCCTGGGCGCACAGTGCGCGCTGCTGACCGACGGTCGCTTCTCGGGCGGCACCTCCGGCCTGTCGATCGGCCACGCCTCGCCCGAGGCGGCCTGCGGTGGCGCGATTGCGCTGGTCGAGGATGGCGACACCATCGAGATCGACATCCCGAACCGTCGCATCCACCTCGCCGTCTCCGACGCCGAACTCGCTGCGCGACGCGCGGCAATGGAGGCGAAGGGCAGCGCGGCGTGGAAGCCCGCCAACCGCCAGCGTGTCGTCTCGGCCGCACTGCAGGCCTACGCGGCGCTGACGACCTCGGCCGACACCGGCGCGGTGCGCGACGTCACCCAGGTCCAGCGCTGATTGACCGGCCGCGATCCCCTGTCTACGATCGGCGCCATGGATAGCGAACTCGCCCAGCTCGAAGCCCAGCTCGAGCAACTCATCAGCCTGCACGACCGGGTCAAGGCCGAGAACATCGGCCTGCACGGCCGCGTTACCCAGCTCGACGCGGAGAATCGCCAGCTTGCTGCCAAGCTCAAGCGGGCCATCGAGCGCCTCGAAGCCCTGCTCGACAAACTGCCGGAGGCCTGAAGAACGTGTCGATGGATCATCTGGACGTGATGTTGCTCGGGAAGGAATATCGCGTTTCCTGCACCCCCGAGACAAGGGACGCGCTGCTGGCAACCGTGGCTTATCTTGATGACAAGTTCCGTGAACTTGGCGCCAAGTCGAACGCATCCGGCGAGAAGCTGGCAGTCATGACGGCCCTCAACATCGCCCATGAGTTCCTGCAGCACCAGCGTGGCAACGGGTTTGACATACCGGGCGTGAAGCGTAGAATCGGACTCATGAAAGCACGCCTCGACGGGGTGCTGGCCCAGCAGGAAAAACTCTTCTGAGGGTGCCTATAGGCAATACCGATCAATCCCCTGCAGTGTTCGTCGAAGTCGTAGATTCCTTGAACCAATAGTCGAGAGACACGGTTGCTGACCATCGATGCCGCTGGTGTGAACGCCCCCTGCGGGTGATCCTGAAGCGGAAGGGATGCGACCTCCCTGAACCCATGGTTCAGGATGCCCGGCGGAGACGGCACAGGCGGGGGGCCAAACAAAAAAGGCGCAGCCATCGGGTTGCGCCTTTTTCGTCTACGGCACCTGATGCATAACGGACTGATTCGCATGACTTTCGATATCTGGTGGCTGACCTACCCCGTGCTGGGGGCTGTTGTCGGCTTCTTCGCCGGCCTGCTTGGCGTCGGCGGCGGCGGCATCATGGTGCCGATGCTGACCACCCTGTTCCTGGCGCAGGGCTTCCCGCTCGAGCAGGTCGTCCATATGGCGCTCGGCACCTCGATGGCGGCCATCGTGCTGACCTCGGTGTCCAGCCTGCGGGCGCACCATGCCCATGGCGCCGTGCGCTGGGACGTGGTGCGGCAGATCACGCCCGGCATCCTGGTCGGCACCTTCGGCGCGACCTTCATCGCCTCGCGGGTCGATACGGCGGCGCTGGCGATCTTCTTCGCCGTGTTCATGGCCTACGTGTCGATCCAGATGCTGCTCAACATCAAGCCCAAACCCAGTCGTGACCTGCCCGGCAAGGCGGGCATGACGGTCGCCGGACTGGGCATCGGCGGCGTGTCGGCGCTGGTTGCGATCGGTGGCGGCTCGCTGTCGGTGCCTTTCATGACCTGGTGCAACGTCAAGGTGCAGAACGCGATCGGCACCTCGGCGGCCATCGGCCTGCCGATCGCCATTGCCGGTACGGTCGGCTATCTGGTCAATGGCTGGAACGCGCCGGGCACGCCGCCGCTCACGCTCGGCTATGTCTATGTGCCGGCATTGGTGCTGATGGCGCTGGTGAGTATGTGGGCGGCACCGATCGGCGCCTCGCTCGCACACCGCTTGCCCGTTGCCACGTTGAAGAAAATCTTTGCCGGCCTGCTCATGGCGCTGTGCGCAAAGATGCTGCACAGCGTGTTCGGCTGAGGCGTGCCGGTGCCGGCCTACTCGGCGACGAGCGCGTCGTGAAGCGTCCTGAAGTTCGAGCGCATCATCGACAGGTAATCGGGCGCAGGGCCGGCTGACGCTGAAAGGGCGTCGGAATACAGCGTGCCGCCCACGCGGGTGCCGCTTTCGGCGCGAATGCGCTCGATCAGGCGCGGATCTGCGACATTCTCGATGAAGACCGCCGGGATCTTCTCCTTCTTCAGTTGCCCGATCAGGCGCGCGACACCCTTGGCGGTCGGCTCGGCATTGTTCGACACGCCGACCGGCGACAGGAAGCGGATGCCGTAGGCCTCGCCGAAGTAGGCGAAGGCGTCATGGGAGCTCACGACCTTGCGGCGCTCGGCCGGCAGCGCGGCGAAGGCGCTGCGGATTTCGGCGTCGAGGGCCTTCAGTTCGCCGCCATAGCGTTCGGCGTTGTGCCGGTAGGTTTCCGCGTTGGCCGGATCGGCCGCGACCAGCGCTGCCGTGATGTTGGCCACGTACTGCTGCGCATTTCCGACGTCCTGCCAGGCGTGCGGGTCGGCTGCATGCCCATGCTTGTGGTCGTGCGCGTGGTCGTGTCCGTGGCCGTCCATCTCGAGCGTCTTCACGCCCTTGCTGGCGACCACCACGTCGCCCTTGTAGCCGCCCGAGCGCGCCAGCCGCGTCATCCAGTCGTCAAAGCCAAGGCCGTTGACCACCACGAGCGCCGAGGCGCCGATGTCGCGCGCGTCCGACGGGCGCGGCTGGAAGGCGTGAGCGTCTTCGTCGGGTCCGACCAGGGTGCGCACCCTGACCTTGTCGCCGCCAACCTGACGGACCAGGTCGCCGAGGATGCTGAAGCTGGCCGTGACCTCGAGCGGTGGCGTCTGGGCCAGCGCGGCCGAACTCGAAAGGGCGAACAGGGCGAAGAGGCCGGCGAGCCGGCGTTGCATGAGACGGGTGTTCTTCATGGGACTGTTTCCGTGAGACAGGGGAGGCGGGGCAATCAGGACTTGAGGTGATGACGGACGGGCAGTCGCCCGACCAGCAGTCCGCCGGGCGCGGCGAGCAGGGAGAAGAAATAGACCACGCCGCACACCAGCACGATGGCCGGCCCGGCAGGCACGTCGGCATGGAAGGAGAGCAGCAGGCCGGCCACGCCGCTGCCGAAGGCGAACAGCACCGCCAGCGCGAGCAACATCGGCAGCCCCTTCGCCCAGAGGCGTGCGGCGGCCGAGGGCAGGATCATGATGCCCACCGCCATCAGCGTGCCGAGCGCATGGAAGCCGCTGACCAGATTGAGCACCACGAGCATCAGGAAACCGTAGTGCGCCACCGGCGACCAACGGCTGACGCCGCGCAGGAAGGCCGGATCGAAGCACTCCATGACCAGCGGCCGGAACAGCAGCGCCAGACAGAACAGGGTGACGCTGGCGATCGAGGCGATCAGCAGCAGCGAGCCGTCGTCCAGCGCGAGCACCGAGCCGAACAGCACGTGCAGCAGGTCGAGGTTGCGCCCGCGCAGCGACACGATCATCACCCCGGCTGCCAGCGACAGCAGGTAGAAAGCGGCGAGGCTCGCATCTTCCTTCAGCACCGAGGCTCGCGTCACCAGGCCTGCGGCCAGCACCACGACGAGGCCGGCGACGATGCCGCCGATCGTCATCGCACCGAGCGACAGGCCGAAGGCGAGATAGCCGAGCGCCGCGCCGGGCAGGATGGCGTGGCTCATCGCATCGCCCATCAGGCTCATGCGGCGCAGCAGCAGGAACACGCCGACGGGCGTGGCGCCGAGTGCGAGCGCCAGGCAGCCGGCCAGCGCGCGGCGCATGAAGGCGAAATCGGTGAAGGGGGAGATCAGGAATTCGGTCACGTTGCGGGCAACTCGGGTGGACGGCGGTGTGAGGCGAGGCGGGCTCAGTGCCGGTGGGGCGTGCCGGCAGGGGCGTGTCCGGGGGCGGCGTGATGCGCGTGAGCGGTGGCGGCCAGGGAAGGCGTGTCTTCCGGCAGTTCGATGTGGCACTCGGGTGCGTCTTCGTCGAAGGCCTCGGACAGGCGGCGCGCGCGCGCCAGCATCTCGGGGGTGAGAACCTGGGGCGTCGGGCCGAAAGCCACCGGTTCGCGCGACAGCAGCAGGCTGGTGGGGAAATGGCGGCGCACCTGCTCGAGGTCGTGCACCACGGTGAGCACGGTGCGCCCCTCGCGATGCCAGGCGACGATGAGCTGCACGAGGTCGTCCACCGTGCGGCTGTCGATGGCGGCGAAGGGCTCGTCGAGCAGGATCAAGGGCGCGTCCTGCAGGATCAGGCGGGCGAAGCGCGCGCGCTGCAACTGTCCGCCGGACAGCGAGCCGATCGGGCGCGACTCGAAGCCCGACAGACCCACCGCGGCCAGCGCGTCGCGTACCTGCTGGCGTTGTGTGCGGGACAGGCTGCCGAAAGCGCCGATCTCGCGCCACAAGCCCATCGCGACGACGTCGAACACCGATACCGGAAAGCTGTGGTCGATCTCGCCGCGCTGCGGCAGATAGGCCAGCGCGCCGGGTGGCAGCGTCGGCATCAGGATGCGGCCGCCGATCGGGCGCAACTCGCCGGCCAATCCCTTGAGCAGGGTCGACTTGCCGGCGCCGTTCGGACCGATGACGGCCACCAGCGCACCCGCGGGAATGTCGCCGCTCAGGTGGTGGACCGCAGGATGGCGGTCATAGCCCAGCGTGAGGTTCTCGATGCGGATCAGCGGCGGAGGAACGGGATGCATGTCAGTTCAAGGCCCACAGCACGGTGAGCCACAGCAGGCCGGTGGCGAGCGCTGCCAGCACAAGCCGCGCGGGCACGCCGAGGCCGAGCAGGCTGCGAGGCGGGAAGGCGCGCGCCAGCAACGGCGCGTGGGAATGCGAGTGTGCGTGCGAATGCACGTGGGCCGGCAGGTGATCGTGACTGCCGGCGGGGGCGTGTTCGTGCGCGTGGGAGGTCGGTGTCGTCATCGCGTCCCAGCCTTGATGCCCTGTCGTCCGCAGTCGGCACAGGCGCCATGGAGAACCAGTTCGGCGCGGTCCAACTCGAAGCCCGCGGGAAGTGTCGGGCTGCTCTCGGTCGGAACATCCTCGAGGCACAGGATCTGGCCACAACGGTCGCAGTGGAAATGAGCGTGGCGGTGCGCACCATCGTGGCGGATCTCGAAGCGCCAGGCGCGTTCGCCGCCGGCAATGCGCTGTGCGATGCCTTGTTCCACCAGCCAGTCGAGCGCGCGATAGAGCGTGACGCGGTCGTGCACGACGCCAGCGGCTGTCAGGGCTGCGCCGATTTCGTCGTGCGACAGGGGATGCTGGCCGGCCTGCAGGGTCTCGATGACCGCAATGCGCGTGCGCGTGACGCGGCCGCCGTGGGCCGAGATGAGTTCGCGGGCGCTGGGGAGGGGATGGCGGTAAGGCGCGTAATCAGGCATGGCAGTCTGGTCGTGGGCCGGCTTTTGATGCAACATTGTAGCATTTGAATGGGTCGTCAGTACGTGACCGTTTTGGGAGATGACATGAAATCTGCAGTCCTTGCCGCCGTCGTGCTTGCCGGCGTTGTCGCCGGCACCCCCGCCCGGGCCCAGCATGCGCATGCGGCGCACGAGCATGGCGTTTCCGAGTTGCGGGTCGTGGCCGAGGGCGAGGCGCTGGTCGTCGAGTTCGCCAGTCCGCTCGACAATCTGGTGGGCTTCGAGCACGCGCCCCGTACGCCGGCCGAGCGCAAGGCGATGACCGATGCCGAGGTGGCGCTGCGCAATGGTGTCGGGCTGTTCCAGCCATCCGCGGCGGCGAATTGCCGCTTGAAGGATGTCGCGCTCGATTCGCCCTGGCTGCAGGGCAAGCGCCACGACCATGGCCATGACCACGCCCATGCGCATGCCGAGCCGGCAAGTGACGGGCACGCGGAGCTGGTGGCAGAGTATCGGTTCGAGTGCGCCCGGCCGGCGGCACTGGAGAGCCTGCGCATTGGGCTTTTCGACGCCTTTCCCCGCTTGCGGGAGCTGCGGGCGGAGCGGGCGACTGCCCGCGGGCAGGGCGCGGCGGTGCTGAAGGCCGGGCAGGCCGAGCTGCCCCTGTGATGCAGCGCGAGACGCTTGCGGCGCAGGCTGTGCCGGCCGTCGGCGTGGCGGCGATGCGCTATCGCTGGCCCGGTGCGGCGGATGACTGCCTGTCGATCGAGCAGTTCGAGATCGAGGCTGGCGAGCGCGTGTTCCTGAGGGGGCCGAGCGGCAGCGGCAAGACCACGCTGCTGTCGCTGGTGGGCGGCGTGATCCTGCCGCAGGCGGGCACGGTCAGCATTGCGGGGCAGCCGCTGGCGCAGTTGTCGGCGGGCGCGCGCGATCGCTTTCGTGCCGACCACCTGGGCTTCGTCTTCCAGCTCTTCAATCTGCTGCCTTATCTGTCGGCGCGCGACAACATCCTGCTCGCCTGTCGATTTTCTGCCGCGCGGCGGGCACGGCTGGCCGCGCGCGGTACGTCCGCGGACGCCGAAGCCGAGCGTCTGGCCAGCCGGCTCGAGCTTGGTGCGGTCCTGCACCGGCCGGCGGCGGAACTGTCGGTCGGCCAGCAGCAGCGTGTCGCCGCCGCCCGGGCGCTGATCGGTCAGCCGGGGCTGATCGTGGCCGACGAGCCGACGTCTGCGCTCGATGCCGACCGCCAGCAGGCCTTCATCGACCTGCTGCTCGACGAGTGCGCCGAGGCCGGTGCGGCCTTGCTCTTCGTCAGCCACGACCTGCGCCTGGCGCACCATTTCGACCGCGTCGTCGATCTGGTGCAGCTCAACCGGGTCGTGGCGGAGGCGGGCGCATGACGCCGCTACTGAGCCTGAGCCTGCGCAGCATCGCCAACCGGCGTCTGTCGGCGCTCCTCACCGTGGTCGCGGTCGCGCTGTCGGTGTCGCTGCTGCTGGGTGTCGAGCGCGTGCGCAACGATGCGCGCGATGGATTTGCGCAGACGGTGTCGGGCACCGACCTGATCGTCGGCGCGCGTGGCGGGGCGGTGCAGTTGCTGTTGTACTCGGTGTTCCACATCGGCCACGCGAGCAACAACGTGTCGTGGCAGAGCATGCAGCGCGTGGCGGCGTTGCCGCAGGTGAAGTGGCTGGTGCCGCTGTCGCTCGGGGACTCGCACCGCGGCATGCGCGTGCTCGGCACCACAGCGGATTTCTTCCGCCACTACCGCCACGGCGAGGACCGTGCGCTGGCTTTCGCGCAGGGGCGGCCCTTCGCGCCTGCGCCCGAGGGGCTGTTTGAGGCGGTCGTCGGCGCCGAGGTGGCGATGCGTTTCGGCTACAGCGTCGGTCAGCGGATCGTGCTCAGCCACGGCAGTCTGGGTGGGGAAGGTGGCCCGCGTTTCGCCGATCATGCCGACAGACCCTTCACCATCGTCGGCGTGCTGGCGCGCAGCGGAACGCCGGTTGACCGGGCGGTGCTGGTGGGGCTCGAGGGCATCGAGGCGATCCATGTCGACTGGCACGGCGGTGCCCCGATCCCCGGTCTGACGATCGGCCCCGAGCATGTGCGCAAGTTCGATCTGAGCCCGAAGTCCGTCACCGCCGCACTGGTCGGGCTCGACAGCCGTATCGCGGTGTTCCGCGTGCAGCGTCAGATCAACACGATGGACGAGGAGCCGCTGACCGCGATCCTGCCGGGCGCCACGCTGCAGGAACTGTGGTCGCTGGTCGGCGTCGCCGAACGGGCGCTGCTGGCGGTGTCGGCGCTGGTGGTGGTCGTGGGGCTGGCTGGCCTGGTCGCCGTGGTGGTTGCGAGCCTGGGCGAGCGCCGGCGCGAACTGGCGATCCTGCGCGCACTGGGTGCCAGTCCGCCGCAGGTGTTCGTGCTGCTCGCGCTCGAGAGCGTGCTGATGTCGCTGGCGGGGATCGTGCTCGGTCTCGGGCTGCTGTATGGTGCGGGCGCGCTGGCGGCGCCCGGGCTGGCCGCCGGTTGGGGCCTCGAGCTTGGGCTGGGCTGGCCATCCGCAGGCGAGTGGCGTCTGCTCGTCGCAGTGATGGCTGCCAGCCTGCTGGCGAGCCTGGTGCCGGCCTGGCGTGCATACCGTTACTCGCTGGCCGATGGTCTGACGATAAGGATCTGAGATGGAGTTTTCGAGACGTTTGCAGTCTGTAGTCGTGGCCGTCCTGATGGCGGCCGGGGTTGGCCTGTCGGCATCGGTCGCGGCACAGTCCGGTAGTGCGGCGGGCGCTGACTACAAGGTGGGCGACCGGCTCGCCGCGCCGGCGAAGAGTGGCAAGGCCGCGGCCAGGGCGGGCTTCCGCGAGATCAGCTGGGACGACCTGATCCCGGCTGACTGGGATCCGCAGAAATTCTTCGCGGACCTGGATCTCGACGACCTGCAGGACAACGATCCGCGCGTCGCCGACGTGATGGCACGCATGCGTGCGGAATGGGATCGCGCACCGGTGGTCGATCGTTTCTCCGGCCAGCAGGTGCGTATCCCGGGTTTCGTGGTGCCGCTCGAGAGCGACGGCAAGACGATCCGCGAATTCCTGCTCGTGCCCTATTTCGGCGCCTGCGTGCATGTGCCGCCGCCACCGGCCAACCAGCTCATCCACGTGATTCCGGACAAACCCGTGCCGGCGGGTTTGAACATGTCGCCGGTGTGGGTCAATGGCGTGCTGAATGTTGGCCGGGTCGAATCGGAGATGGGGAGTGCCGGATACCAGATGCGCGGCATCAAGGTCGAGGAATACAAGGATCCGCTACCGCGCTGAGGGGGTACGAATCCGGCAGTTCGATTGACGCTTCAAAGGCGTATTGCCCTGCGTGTCTCGGGGGGTGCTGCGCGTTGAAAGTGTCGAAAAATCTTACAGTCGCCCCGGAACTCCATCAGAAAAACTGATCATGTAAGACCCAGGAAAGTTTCGTGCAGTCTCCGTGATAAAAATCACGGAGCCCGGAATCGCCCAGTAAAATCAATGCAGTGAAAAGGGCTTTAGAGCAGAAAATCAGCGGGTTATCACGTGATCTTGAGAGTTTGCCGATTGGGCTTGAAATGACGGGCACGTCTTTTGCTTATTTTTTAGGGTGAGTGGTATCGATTCAAATAAACAATGAATGCGAGGTCTGTCATGTCTTACAAGAACTTGTTCCTGCCCAAGCGGGTAATGCTGTCGAGCCTGACTGCGGCCACGGCGCTGTGCTTCTCGGCGATGGCATCCGCAGCGCCCACGGCCTTCGATGGGGGGCTCCCGAGCGGCTGGACGGGTGTCGGCGGTTTCGGCACATCGGGCGCCGATGGCGTGGTGACGGCCTCGCCCGAAGGCGGTGCCTATGGTTGGGTGTCGACGAACAATGGCGTCAGCGGCGCCACGCTGGCCGGCGTCGGTGGCACGAACGGGTCGCGTGTGCTGAGCAGCGTTTTCTCGGCAAGTGCGGGTGACAGCCTGGAGTTCCATTTCAACTACGTCACCTCCGACGGCGGCGCCTACTCTGATTACGCTTGGGCGCGCTTGCTGCTTTCGGACCTGACCCAGGTCGCGGTGTTGTTCACTGCTCGCACGACCCCGGACGGAAACAGTGTTCCCGGCGTGGGCCTTCCTGACATTGCAGCGGAAATCGAGCCGTCGTTCGTGACGATCAACGAAGGAGCCCCGACCTGGTCACCCCTGGGCAGCAGCTCTAACACCTGTTTTGACGAAGGCTGCGGTTACTCGGGCTGGATCAAGTCGAAGTACAGCATTCTCAATGCTGGCAACTATATTCTCGAGTTCGGCGTTGCGAACTGGGAGGACGGGAGCTATCAATCCGGTCTCGCCTTCGATGGCATCACCGTCGGTGGCACGCCGGTGGAAAACCCGATTCCGGAACCCGGTTCGCTGGCCCTGCTCGGCCTCGGCCTTGCCGGCCTTGCCTGGGGGCGTCGTCGTCAGGCGGCCTGATCGCGTGTCATGATCCGTACGGTGGTGCCGGCGCACCACCGCGAAACCGGGGCCAGGTGGACAAGGATCCACCTGGCCCCGGTTTTTTAGCATTACCGTTTCGAGCTACAGTAAGCCGCTATCGTCATCGAGAAGATCGGCATTCCGATTGAGCGAATCGCGTAGCGAGCGCCGTTGCAGCAGACGATTCTGTGCTGGCAGGGGGAGGTCGGTGAAGCAGATGACGTCCTTGGCGAGCAGGGTGTCGATGAGGTCTTCCAGCACGCGGATGAGGCCCTGATCGGAGTGCTCGAGGGACGCACGGACGTTTCCGGGGTCGGGCTTGGGCGGGCTGATGCCGGTGAGCGCAGCGAGTTCTGCGCTGCCGGGTTCGACCCATTCGTCGGCTGTCGCCGACGGCACAAGCCGCGCTGAAATGATCTCTCCGCTGGAATTTCGCTCTACGTAGGGCATGGCGCCGCCTCCGTCGCTGCTGTTGTTCAGAAGACGCCGAGCTTGCGGCGCTGGATAACGGTGTCGAAGATCGACAAATAGCGCGGCGCGACCTTCCTGATGTGGAAGCGCTGGTGGGCATCGGCCAGCGCATTCTCGCCCAGATGGGCGAAACTGTGCGGGGCGTCGATGATCTCGGTGGCGTAGCGCACCCAGCTTGCCATGTCGTCGTACTTGCACAGTAGCCCGTTGTAGCCGTGGCGGATGACCTCGGGGACGAAGCAGCGGTCGCTGGCGACGATCTTCTTGCCACGGAACAGCAGTTCGAACAGCCCCCAGTTGGCCGAGCCGAACTGCAGCGGGTAGAGGAACATGTCCATCGCCTCGACGTAGCTCGCGAAGTCGTCATAGCCGGCGAAGCTGACATGCTGGAAGCTCGCACCCTCGCCGAGCGTGATGCCTTCGCGCTGCAACACATACTGCATGAAGGATTCCGGCCGCGATTCGACCGGGAAGTTGTTCTGCAGGAAGGCTTCTTCGTAGCTGTAGAGCACCTTCGGGGCGCCGCAGAAGACGAAACGCACTTGCGGCCGGACCTTGAGGATTTCCTTGGCGATCAGGATGAACTGTTCGAAGCCTTTCGCCGACGAGAGGTCTCGTGCCGAGAAGCCGATGTGGAACACACCCTCTTCCTTGGCAAAGGTCGACGGCTTGCGGGTGATGTCGAAGCCCTCCATCTGCGGCACGATGCGTTCGTGCAGGCAGCTCGGGAACATGTCCCTGGCGTAGGCGCTGGGCACGATCACCAGGTCGCTCCTGAGTACCTGGTGATAGCTCGTCATCTCGAAGACCTTGTCGCGGAAGGTCGCGTAGTCCGGCTGCGGATACTTCGGGTCGTGGCCGTGATGGCCGAAGGACGGGAACTCGATGTAGGTGATGATGGGGATGTCGAATTCGTCGAAGAGCTGCAGCGGAAAGCCACCCGAACCGTGGGCGACGATGAGGTCGATGCCGGTCTTCTTGAGCAGTTCGCCGATTGCCTGCTTGATGAGGAAGGAGCGCTGGATCCGGGCTTCGAGATTCTTGGTGTAGAAGTAGCTGTTCGGGTTTTCGCCGGCTACGGCGAACGGTACGAGGTTGGGGATCTTGTCCTTGTTGGCGTTATAGACGCCAGCGGTGCACAGGAACCAGGAGTGCGCCAGCCCTTCGCTGTTCAGGTGTTCATGCAGGGTCTGGAACTGGCCAAGTCCCTCGTGGATGAACAGTATCCTCATCGATTGTTTGCCTCTTCAGAAAAGAGCACGGCGGCAGGCCGGGAGCCCGCCGCCATTTCACGACACCGACTGCGGCTCAATCGACAGTCGGTGTGTTTTGCAGCAGTTGATTGATCGGGTCCGGCTGGAAGGCTGCGAGTACGTCTGCGCCCGTATCGGCGCTCCCGCCGCCCGCGGTGCCGCCCCCGGTAAGGTCGTCGTCCTGAGGTAGCACGTCGCCTGCGGAAAGCGCCTGGCCCGTAACCGTCTGGCTTTGTACCGTGTCGGTCGCGGTGTCGGTCAGGGTCGCGGTGTCGGTGATCGTTTCCGTGGCCGTTGCGAGCGTCACCGTCTCCGTCCATTGGCTGAGGGTGACGGTCTCGGTGTATTCGGTCACGGTTTCCGTGTCGCTGGTGACGGTTTCAGTCATCGCCGTGCCGGTCACCGTGTCCGTACCGTTGGTGACAGTCTCGGTCAGTGCGGTGCCGGTGACGGTCTCGGTGCCGTTGGTGACGGTCTCGGTCAGTGCGGTGCCGGTAATGGTCTCGGTGCCGTTGGTGACGGTTTCGGTCAGTGCGGTGCCGGTGATGGTTTCGGTGCCGTTGGTGACGGTTTCGGTCAGTGCGGTGCCGGTGACGGTCTCGGTGCCGTTGGTGACGGTTTCGGTCAGCGCGGTGCCGGTCACGGTGTCCGTGCCGCTGGTGACGGTCTCGGTGATGGCGGTGCCGGTCACCGTCTGGGTGCCGTTCGTCACCGTGTCCGTCAATGCGGTGCCCGTGATGGTCTCGGTACCGCTGGTAACGGTTTCGGTCATGGCCGTGCCGGTGACCGTCTGGGTGGCACTGGTGACCGTTTCGGTGAATGTGGTGCCGGTGACGGTTTCGGTGCCGTTGGTCACGGTTTCGGTGATGGCGGTACCGGTGACGGTCTGGGTGCCGCTGGTCACCGTGTCCGTCAGGGCGGTGCCCGTGATGGTCTCGGTACCGCTGGTGACGGTTTCGGTCGCGGCAGTGCCGGTGACTGTCTGAGTGCCGCTGGTAACGGTTTCGGTCAAGACAGTGCCCGTAACGGTCTCGGTGCCGCTGGTGACGGTTTCGGTCATGGCGCTCCCGGTGACGGTCTGGGTGCCGCTGGTCACTGTGTCGGTCAATGCAGTACCGGTGATGGTTTCGGTGCCGTTGGTGACGGTTGTGGTCAACGTGGTACCGGTGATGGTTTCGGTGCCGTTGGTGACGGTCTCCGTCATCATCGTCCCTGTCTCGGTGACGGTCTGGGTGATTGCGACCTCCCGTTCGCCGCCGGCCTGAATACCGCCGATCTGGAATCGGCCTTCCGTATGTTTGATTCGGAAGTCGTTGAATGCGGTGTCAGAAGTGATCGTGATGCTGGATACGCCCTTTGGCACTGTGTAGCTCGTGGTTACGCCATTGACGGTGATGTCGAACTTCGTGGTCGCGCCTGCACCGTCGATCTTCATCACCAGCGAATGGATGTTCGCAGGCGTTCCATCCAGCATCGTGATGGCGACGTTGACCGCTTCGCCTCCTTCCACGTGTGTGTTGTCGACGCCCAGCCACCCTTGATTGGTGTTGACGGTGTGGCCAGCGTCGGGCGTGTACTTGATCTGGATGCGGTCTGTAGTGATGTAGCCGTAGGACGGTCCACCCGGCTGAATGGCATGATCCGTCGTGGCGAATGGAGTGGTGGTGGTGGTCGCAACCGTCTCGGTGGCCGCGGTGACGGTTTCGGTCATTGCGGTGCCCGTCACTGTCTCCGTGGCGCTCGTTACCGTTTCGGTCTGTGCGGAGCCGGTGACGGTCTGGGTGGCGCTGGTGACGGTTTCGGTCAGTGCGGTCCCGGTGACGGTCTCGGTGCCACTGGTGACGGTCTCGGTGAGCGCTGTGCCGGTGATGGTCTGGGTGGCGCTGGTGACGGTTTCGGTCAATGTGGTCCCGGTGACGGTCTCGGTGCCGCTGGTGACCGTTTCGGTCATTGCGGTGCCGGTGACGGTCTGGGTGGCGCTGGTGACGGTTTCGGTGTCTGCAGTTCCGGTGACGGTCTGGGTGCCGCTGGTGACGGTTTCGGTCAGTGCGGTCCCGGTGACGGTCTCGGTGCCGCTGGTGACGGTCTCGGTGAGCGCCGTGCCGGTGACGGTCTGGGTGGCGCTGGTGACGGTTTCGGTGTCTGCAGTTCCAGTGACGGTCTGGGTGGCGCTGGTGACCGTTTCGGTCATTGCGGTGCCGGTGACGGTCTGGGTGGCGCTGGTGACCGTTTCGGTCATTGCGGTGCCGGTGACGGTCTGGGTGGCGCTGGTGACGGTCTCGGTCGCTGCGGTGCCGGTGACGGTCTGGGTGGCGCTGGTGACGGTTTCGGTCAATGCGGTGCCGGTGACGGTCTGGGTGGCGCTGGTGACGGTTTCGGTCAGTGCCGTACCGGTGACCGTCTGAGTGCCATTGGTGACGGTTTCGGTGTTTGCGGTGCCGGTGACGGTCTGGGTGCCATTGGTGACGGTTTCGGTCAGTGCCGTACCGGTGACGGTAAGAGTCGCGGACGTCACCGTTTCGGTCAGCGCGGTACCCGTTACGGTCTGGGTGACGATGCCGGTGATCGTGTCGGTGATGATGCCGCTCACCGTGTCCGTGATCGGCTGAGTGACGGTTTCGGTAAGCGTGACGGTGTCGGTGACCGTGATCGTGATGGTTTCGGTGACGTTTTCCGTCGACGGCGGCACCACACTGCTCGGAGATTCGGGCGAGTCGTCGTTTGCGGCGCCGAGGAAGAGCGGCGTCTCGTCCTGCGTGAGCAAGCCGAAATCGAATTCCAGGGGCGTCACGCCTTCGGCGATACGAAGCAGGCGGACGAAGTTGCTGCCCTCGCCCCCGCCGCCGCCCGCCAGGCCGGCCGCAGGCGCTTCGAGCGTTTCGCCGAGATCGCCACCCTGCTCGAGTGCCTGGATCACGCGATCGATATCGCCGAGGGCCAGTTCGGCGTCGGATGCACCTGGGCGGATGGTGTCATCCATCTCTGCGCTGAGGGTGACGGTCTGGTTGTCGGGGATCTCCAGGCGTGCGCCGTCGGCCATGGCCAGTTCGACGCGGCCGCCGGGCGAGGTGACGATGGTTTCCCCTTCACGGAGCACGTCGCCCGCCTTCAGTGGGCGGGTATTGCCGTCTGCGTCACGGGCAAACGCTGCCCCCTTGATTGCGACGACTGTAGCGATGGGAGGAAGGACGGTAGCCATTGCAAACCTCTAAATGGGAATGGTGCGGACGCAGGCGCGGCCGTGCGGAATTCGATGACGATTCGATCCTATCCCGCGCCGACGAGCACGACTATTGGACGGAAGGACAGGGTCGGCAGGCCTCGCTCATGCTGTCATGCGGGGACGCGCGTGCTTTGCTCGACCTTGCTGGCACCGACGCGTAGCGCGAGTTGAAGTCGGTCGCGCACCCCGAGTTTTTCAAAGATGGCGCCGAGGTGGGCCTTGATCGTGCGCTCGGTGACGCCGAGGACGCGGGCCGCTTCCTTGTTGCTCATGCCGGAGGCCACTGCATGCGCCACCTCGAGTTCGCGTTGCGACAGTCCGGCAAGTGCGTGGTTGCGCACCGCCGGCAAGCGTGCCTGCAGTGCGCCCAGGAGTCTGCCGATCAGATCCTCCCCCACCCAGAGTCCACCGTGCTTCACCACCGCGGCGATCTCGCGCAGCAAGGTCGGGGTGGCGAGCGCATGTGCATAACCGCGAGCGCCCAGTTCGAGGGCTGCGATCGCCTCGTTCTGGTCGGGCTGCAGCGAAAGCACCACGACGCAACAACCATTCTGCGTGACCAGATCGACGATCCGGGTACGCCAATCGGGGACTTCGGCGCTCAGCCACACCACGTCGTTCGGGCCGATGCCGAGGCCACGTCCAGACTCGACGATCAGCGCGTGCGGGATCGCCTCTTGCCAGCGGGCCGCCGCCAGCGAGTGGCCGCTCATGAAAATGTGTCGATTCATCGTTCGGTCAGTGCGTTGGCTTTTGCCCGCAGCACGGGCTTGAGCAGGTAGGAAAGGATGGTTTTCTTGCCGGTGAGGATGTCCACGTCGGCCATCATGCCCGGGATGATGGGCAGATTTTCGCCCAGCGTCGACGCGTGCGTCCTGACGCGAACGACATAGGCTGCATTGCCCTTGTCATCGATCACGGTGTCGGCAGAGATGTGTTCGACCTCGGCTTCAAGCCCGCCATAAATGGCGAAGTCGTAAGCGGAGAACTTCACGAGCGCCTGCTGGCCCGGGCGCAGGAAGGCAATGTCGCTCGGCTTGATCCGTGCCTCGAGGATCAGGGCGTCGTCGAGGGGGACGATTTCCACCACTTCCTTGCCCGGCTGGACCACGCCGCCCACGGTATTCACCAGCAGACGCTGAACGGTGCCGCGCACCGGCGAACGGATCTCGGCGTGCTTGACGCGGTCGGCCAGCATCCGGCTGCCCTGCGACAGGCTGCCGAGGCGGGACATGGTCTCGGACAGTTCGCCCCGTAGCTGGTTGCGGACATTCAGTTCGATTTCCTGGATCTTGCGCGTCGATTCCGTGATCGCGGACTGCACGCGTGAGATCTGCGCCGCCGACTGTTCGCGCTCGCCGCGCAGACGCGCGACGTCGCGCTCCAGGCGCAGCAGTTCGACCTCGGAAACCGCGCCCGACGAGGCCAGCGGTTTGGTGACCGTCAGCTCCTGCTGGGCCAGTTCGAAGGCGCGACTTGCCTGCGTATTGCGTGCGCGGACCTCGTTCAGTTCCTGTTCGCGCTGGCGCAGCTGATCGCGGGCGATCGAAAGCTGTGCCTCCATTTCGGCGCGGGTCGATCCATAGAGCCGTCGTTCGTGCGCGACGATGTCGGGCGCTTCCTGTTCGACCTCCGGCGGCGGCGAGAACGGCGTGCCCTGCGTCAGCGCCTCCAGTCGCGCGCGCTTGGCCTCGAGTGACAGGTACTCGGCACGGTTCTCCAGCAGCGAGGACATGAAGCGGGTGGGGTCTACCTGCAGGAGCAGGTCGCCGGTCTCGACGATCTGGCCTTCGCGCACCGCGATGTTCTCGACCACGCCGCCATCGACCGACTGCACGATCTGCAGTTGGCGCGAAGGGCTCACCTTGGCCTCGCCCCGCGTGACTTCATCCACTTTTGCGAAGGCGGCCCACAGCAGCAGCACGATCACCACCACCGCGGCGACTCGTAGCAAGGCGCGCGCGCGCAGCGGCTCCTGCTGCAAGCGCGCCCAGTCAGCGTCGCTCGACCAGTCGAGGCTGTCGTCGCGCTCGATCGACGCCAGCCGCGATACCAGCCCGCCAAAAACACGGGTGCCGAAACCCGAGGGACGATCGGCGAGGTCCCCGATACGCTTGAAGGCGCGCTCTTCGATACCTCCCATCACGATCCCCTTCCGATACGGCCCTGACGCAAGGCTTCGACGACCTGGGCCTTGGGGCCGTCGGCGACGATGCGCCCGCCGTCCAGCACGATGACGCGATCGACCAGGTCGAGCAGCGAGGTGCGGTGAGTGACGATGAGCAAGGTCTTGTTACGGGCGAATTCGGTCAAGTGGCGCTTGATGGCTTCCTCGCTCGAGTTGTCCATCGAGGCGGTCGGCTCGTCCAGAAGCAGGATGGGCGGGTCCTTGATGACGGCGCGCGCGATCGCGACGCCCTGGCGCTGGCCGCCCGACAGGGACTCGCCCCGTTCGCCGATCAGCATGTCGAAACCGCGTGGGTGCGAATTGACGAAGTCGAGGATGCCGGCCGTTTCGGCGGCGCGGATGACATCGGCATCGTCGGCATGTGGGGCTGCAATGGTGATGTTCTCGCGCAGCGTGCCGTAGAACAGCGTGATGTCCTGCTGCACGTAGCCGATGTGACGACGGAGTTCGGCCGGATCGAGCTGGCGCTGGTCGATGCCGTCGATCAGTACGGAACCGGCGGTCGGCCGGTACAGACCGAGGATGAGTTTCTCCAGTGTCGTCTTCCCCGAGCCGATGCGACCGAGGATGCCGACCCGCTCGCCCGGGCGGATGCGCAGGGATACCGCGCGCAGCGACTCCGTCTGCTGTCCCGGGTAGGCAAAGCTGACATCGCGGAACTCGATCTCGCCGCGAAAGCTGCCGCGGCTGATGAAGGCGCTGCCCTCGGGGCGCTCGACCTCGCGTTGCATCATCTGGTCCAGCGACTCGAGTGCGGTGGATGCGTTGTGGTACTGGATCAGCAGCCCGGCGACCTGCCCGATCGGCGCCATCGCGCGTGACGACAGCAGATAGCAGGCGATCAGGCCGCCCATCGACAATTCGTTGTGGCTGATCAGATAGACGCCGAGCACGATCATGGACACGTTGACCAGTTGCTGCACGGTCGATGTGCCGTTGGTCGCGGTGGCCGACAACAGGCGCAACTGCGCGGCGACCCGTGCGAGCAGCGCGGCGCTTTTCTCCCACTTGAGTTGCAGCGGCGCTTCGGCGCCGAGCGACTTCACGGTTTCCAGTCCGACCAGTCCTTCGATGAGCGTGGCGTTGCGCTGGGCGCCGGCGCGATAGGTCAGCTCCGACAGCTCGTGCATGCGACGCTGCACGCTCAGCGCGTAGAGCAGTACGACGGCCACGCCGAGGAAGAAGGGCAACAGCATGGGCCATGCGATCCAGCCGATCACCACCAGGAAGACGAGCGCGAAGGGGACGTCGATGAAGGACACCACAGTTGCCGAGCCGATGAAGTCGCGCACCGATTCGAAGGCACGCAGGTTGGCCGCAAAGGATCCAGCCGAAGGGGGCCGCTCTTCCATGCGCATGCCGAGCACCCGCTCCATGATCAGGGCAGAGATCCGCACGTCGGCGCGATTGCCCGCCAGGTCGACGAAGTAGCCGCGCAGCGTGCGCAGCACGAGGTCGCCGAGCAGCACGACCACGACGCCTGCGGCGAGTACCCAGAGGGTGTCCACCGCGTTGTTCGGCACCACGCGGTCGTAGACGTTCATGGTGAAGAGCGGGACGCCGAGCGCGAACACGTTGATCATGAAAGCGGCCAGCAGGACGTCCCGGTACAGCGAGCGGTTCTCGATGATCGCGCCCCAGAACCAGTGGTTGCCACGCTGCGCACGCACGATCGGGGTACGGGCATCGAAATGCACCTGTGGTCGTACGTGGATCGCGCGGCCGCTATGGCGCGCCTGCAAGGCCTGCACCGGGAGATCGACCACCGTGTCGCCGAGTTCGGGGAAGACCACGCGGGCGTGGCTCCGATCTTCGCTCCAGCCCGTCAGCACGCAGGCCGCGTCGCCGTGCAGCAGGAGGATGGTTGGCAGCAGTGCGTCGTTGAGTCCGCCGAGCGGCTTGCTCACGATGCGGCTGGTGAAGCCTGCTCGCCTGGCTGCGCGCTCGAACAGCGAGGGCTTCAGGCCCTCTTCGTCCACAGGCAGTCCGCCGAGCACCGCGTCACGCGTGATCGTGCGGCCGTGAGCGCGCGCCACCAGCAGCAGGCATCCGAGCAGATCATCGGATCTGCCGGGCACTGCATCTGCTTCCGGCCCGGCAACATCGGGGTGTTTTGGCGTGTGCGGAAAGTCCGCTGCAGATCCTTCAGCCACGAGTCAGGCAACCTCTCAGAATGAAATGGCGCATGGTGATCATGCGCACCGGGGGCTGGACGCGACGTCCGTGTAGCGACCAGGCGCCGTCGTGAAGTGCGGGCCGGAGGCCTGCGACGAGCAGAGTGAATCCATGCCGCGACAAGGGAATTTTCGCATGCGACTACCATCCGCAAGCGTGATCGTGTTCCTCGATGGCTCGAGAATGGGCCCCTGCCTGCAGGGCCGGAAGCGAGGCGCGGAGGCGCTTGCGCGGACGCGCTCCGCCCCCGGGCTTATTGCGAAGTCATGGCCTGGCCCGCCGGATCCCGCGACACGTCGCCGCTGGATCGGCTGTTCTCGACAATCCGGGGGCCGGTCATGCCATCCAGTCCCAGATCGGCCAGCACCGACGCTTCGCCGTGACTGCTGACGCCTTCGGCAATCACTTTCAGCCCGATGGAGTGTGCGAGGGTACACACCCCCCGGACCAGGGCCTGGTTGCCCGGGTTGGCGTCGATGTCGCGGATGAAGGCAGCGCTGATCTTGATGTAGTCGAGTCCGAGATCGTGCAGTTCGGCGAAGCGTGCAACGTCCTCGCCGGCGTGCTTCAGTCCGATCTTGCAACCGAGCGCGCTCAGCGCAACGCAGAGCATGCGGAACTCGACGGGGTGGCGCAGGGCGGAGCTTTCCTTCACGTCCACCCACAGTCGATGCGCGATGTGGCGGTGGGCCTTCAGGGTTGCGATGAAGTCCTCGCGGCCCCGGGTGCTGCTGAGAGCTTCGGTGGAAAGGTTGATCGCCAGTCCGGGGCCTGTCGGGTCGTCGGCCAGTGCGGCACACGCGCTTGCGACCACGCGCGCATCGATCTGCTCGATCTGGCCGCAGCGTGCCGCCCACGGCAGGAACTGTCCGGCGTTGAGCCAGCGGCCGGCCATTCGGAGGCGGACGGGGGACTCGAAGTGCATCAGGCGACCTGCCAGGTCGAGCACCGGAAAGCGATGCAGGGCGAGCCCGTCTTGTTCCAGGGCATTCACGATGGCCTGGCGCCAGTCGGCCACGCTGGTGTGCAGCGGCTGGTGCGCGTTTGCGAGCACGGTGTGGGCGGCGCCGTCCTCTTCCGCGCCGGCGAGGGCGCCATCGAGACGTGCCAGCAGGGTGCCGCGTGCCTCGCCGGTCGCGTAGCGAGCGGCCGCGGCACGGAGCTCCGCGCCCGGCAGCTCCTTGGCTGCAAGGGTGCGCAGTTGTGTGGTCAGAGTGTCGAGTGCGGCGATGCTGTCCTCGTCCTCGCCCAGGGTCAGCAGCGCGACCTCGGATGCATTCAGGCGCCCATGCTCGATCCGGTCAGCCGGGAGGGGGAAGGTGCGTAACGCGGCGGCGAGATGAACGAGTACTTCATCCACCTTCGCACGTCCTGCGAGCTGGTTCATCCCGGTCAGGTTGGCGATGCGAACGACGTAGATGAATCCGTTGGCGTCATCGCGAGACAGGGCGGCATCGAGCTGGTTCAGGAACTGCGAGCGGTTAAACAGGCCGGTGAGTTCGTCATGCTGCGTCTGGCGGCGTAGTTGTTCCAGCCTTTGCGATTCCTCGATCAGCATCGTGTGGATACGTCCGGACAATGAATTCATGGCGCGCACAACGCTGCGAAACTCCCGGGTACGTGGCTCGGGCGTGGTGACGAAGCGACGGTTACCGATGGCCTCCGCCTGTTCGACCATGCGTCCGAGGGGGCGGGTGACCAGTTTCAGCGCGAGTGTTCCGATGAGTCCCGTCAGCAGTCCGCCGCCAAGGAACCACCAGAGCAGTTGCACGGTTGCCGCCCAGAGCGAGTCGTAGGCGTAGTGGTCGTGCGTCTCGATCTGCAGCGTTCCGAACTGGCGCCAGCCGTCCTGAACCTGGGCGATGCCGGCACGGGTTTCTATCGGCACCATCGCCATGAACCAGTGCGGCGCTTTCGCCGTTCGTCCGTCGTACTTGCGTTCGACGAGCACTTCGCCGGTCGGACTCGTCAAGCGGATCTGGCGATAGTGCCCTGCATCGAACTGGGCCGAGATCTGAAGTTCGACGGTCACCGGGTCCTTGGGCATCTGCGACAGCGACAGCGCAAGCGAAGTGGCGTTGTCCATGTTCTTCACCGCCAGTTCCTGCTGCAGGTAGTGACGGGCCGACAGCGTGCTGACGATGAAGCTGCCGCCGAGCGACAGTAAGGTGATCAGGCTGATCGCCAGCCAGAGTTGCTTGATCAGGGACATGGGGCAAAGGCTCCGAGAGGATGCGTGTCGTGTCGGTTCATGGCTGGATCGCAAGGCCTTCCTGGCGTGCGCGCTCGAGCACGTCGCGCCAGCGCGACAGGCGAGCGGTGGGGTCGGCGGACGACTGCTGCGCGCCGGCGACCCACAGGCCGTCGCCGTTGAAGCTGAAGACCGGGAACAGATCGGGCCGCCGAGCCGCGGGCCGGATGTCGCGGATGAGGTTGTCGAGGATGAGCGGCTCGTCGGCGGGGCTCGGGAAATAGCCCAGCACCATGTGCGCCTGCGAAACGCTGCTGTTGGCGCCGCCGATGCGGGCGCGCACGTAGATCAGGCGCAGGCGCTCGTCGGCAATGCCGAGCAGGCGCAGCGTCATGTACTTGGCGATGGCGAAGTCCTCGCAGTCGCCCGCACTGCGGGCCAGCGTCTCGAGAGGGGTGGCCCAGTAGTCCGCCGTGCGCCAGACCAGGAGGTCGTCGTCGAAGCTGACCCGCGCGTTGAAGAAGGCGTTCACGCGGGCGAGCTTCTGTTCGTCGGGCAGATCCCGTGCCTCTCCGACCAGTCGCCGCCAGGCGTTGACCGACTCCACAGCGGTTTCGCCGTAACGCTGGGCGGCGACTTGCTGCATGCGGTCGAATTCGGGCAGGGCCAGCGCAACGCAGGCGACGATGCCGCAGCACAACGCGCACAGCCGTGCCGCGAGCGCAGGCGACGCTGGCGGAGGCGGACGATGGGCGAGAGGGCGTGAAGGCATGGACGGGCGCGGGGTTTAGTGCCCGGAATTATCCTGCATTGCTTGTCGCTCGGGACGTTCGCCCGCCGCGCATGTTCGCCTGCCCGATAACTAGTTGGCAGTCGGGGCGATGCCGACGGGCTATTATTCGGCCCCGAAGCAATAGTGGACGAGATGTGTCGTCAGCCGGCGCCGGTCGCACTTTGTCGAACATCCAGAGGAACAATAACCCATGCAGAATTTTCGCTCCCTGTTGTCGCTCGCCCTGCTTGCGGTGCTGCCCTCGCTGGCCGCAGCCCAGTTGCCGCCGCAGTTGCGCGATGCCGCGCGCCAGGCCGTCGTGTCGAACCCCGAGGTGCAGGCCCGCTGGAACGCGTTCAGGGCGGCGGAGGCCGAACAGGACGTCGCCCGCGGCGGTTTCCTGCCGCAGGTGGATCTGACTGCCGGCGTGGGGCGTGAGCGCCTCCGGCAGCCGGGCGAGTCGACCGAGAGTTTCAACCGTCGAGGCGCGGTGCTGTCGCTCAACCAGATGGTCTACGACGGCTTCTTCACACGTAACGAAGTCAAGCGACTGGGGCATGCCCGGCTGGTGCGCTACCACGAACTGGTCGACGCGTCGGAGTCGGCTGCGCTCGAGGCGGTTCGTGCCTACGCCGACGTGCTCCGCTACCGCGAGCAGGTGACGCTCGCCAAACAGAACTACGTCGAGCACAAGCGGGTGCACGACCAGATCGCGGAGCGCGCGAACGCGGGCGTCGGCCGGCGTGTCGATCTGGAGCAGGCGACCGGCCGTCTGGCGCTGGCCGAATCCAACCTGCTGACCGAGGTGTCGAACCTGCACGATGTCAGCGCGCGCTACCTGCGCATCGTCGGCGCCGCGCCGGCCGACACGCTGGCCCCGATGCCCGAATCGATCGGCGGCAGCCTGATCCCGGCCTCGGCGGGGGATGCCTTGCGTGCCGCGCTGAGCACCAACGCGGCGCTCAACGCTGCGGTGGAAAACGTCCGTGCCGGACAGGCGCAGGTGGATAGTCGTCGGGCGGCCAATCAGCCGCGTCTCGACCTGCATGCCCGTCAGGCCGTGGATCGCAATCTCGATGGTGTGAACGGCACCACGCGCGAAGGCGTGGTCGAACTCGTCCTGAACTACAACCTGTACCGCGGCGGTGCGGATCAGGCGCGCATCCGCCAGGCTGCCGATGAGCTGAACCTATCCAAGGACCTGCGCGAGAAGGCCTGCCGCGACCTGCGTCAGACCCTGTCCATCGCCTACAACGACGGTCAGCGCCTGAGCGAGCAGCTGGGCTATCTCGACCAGCACCAGCTTTCGATCGAGAAGGCGCGCGAGGCTTACCGGCGCCAGTTCGACATCGGCCAGCGCACGCTGCTCGACCTGCTCGATACCGAGAACGAGTACTTCCAGGCCCGGCGTGCCTACGTGAATGCCCGCTACGATCTCGTGCTGGCGCAGGCTCGCACGCTTGCCGGCATGGGGACGCTGATGCGTGCGCTCGACGTTGCGCGCGAGGACATGCCGACCCAGGCCGAACTCGGCGCGGAGCAGGAAGCCCTGGATCCTGCCTCGATCTGCCCGCCCGAGGCGCCGACGCCGCTCGAGATCGACAAGAAGGCGCTGTTCGAGGAAGCGCTGCGGGAGGCGGGCGCGTCCTCCGCGCGCTGACCCGGTCCGTCCCCGTCCCGCCCCGGCTTCACGACGGCGGGCGGGGCGCGCCGTTCAGCGTCCCTTGAACACGGGGGGGCGCTTGGCGAGGAAGGCGTCCAGCCCTTCGCGGTAGTCCTCGGTGGCGAGGAAGTCGAATGCCTGGCGCTTCTCGTCGTCGGTGAGCGGTGCCCCCGTCAGCAGCCGCTTCACCCATTGCTTGTGCCAGCGCGCCACCAGCGGCGCGCCCGCGCAGATGCGCCTTGCACAGGCAGCAGCCTCGTCGAACACCTGCTCGTCGTCGACCACACGCGACAGCAGGCCCTTCTGCAGCGCTTCGCGCGCGCTGAGGATGCGTCCCTCCAGCAGGATTTCCAGGATCACCGCGGGGCCGACCAGCGCCAGCAGGCCGGCCATCTCGCCCGGATACATCGAGAAGCCCAGGCGGTTGATCGGCGCCCCGAAACGCGAGGATTCGCCGGCGATGCGGATATCGCAGCAGCCGGCGATCTCGAGTCCGCCGCCAATGCAGGCGCCGCGAATGGCGGCCACGGTCGGGACCGTGCAGTCGCGGATGGCATCCAGCGCATTGGCGACGAGTTCCTCGTGATAGTGCAGGGCATCCTCCACCGTGGCACGCACGGTCAGGAACTCCTCGATGTCGCCGCCGGCCGCGAAGGCCTCCTCGCCGGCGCCGCGCAGGATCACGCAGCGTACCTCCGGGGTGTCGGCGACGCGTCGCAGCGCGGCGGAGAGGCCACGCCACATCGCGGCGTTGACCGCGTTGAGCTTGCCCGGATTGTGCAGGGTGACGGTGGCGATGCCGTCGGCGAGGTCGAACGCAATCTTTGATTCCATGCGGTTTCTGGATAAAAAGATAAAAAATTTCCATACGGACATGTATGGAGTCTTATCGATGATATATCATTCATTAATCCGAACGGCTGCGTCAGACGGCTCGTCGGAAAAAGGAGGGTGGAGGGGTGGCGTTTTCAACGTTGCTTTTCCTTGAGGAGGGAGAAAGTGTCTAGCTCTGTCTATGCGCACATCAGGCGCAATCCGCGCTTTGCGGAACTGGTGGCCAAGCGCACCCGCTTTGCAGGCCTGCTCGCGGCCGTCGTGCTGGTGGTTTTCTATGGCTTCGTGCTGCTCGTGGCCTTCGCGCCCGAGCTGATCGGCAAGCGCCTGTTCGAGGGCAGCAACCTGACCTTCGGTATCCTCGCCGGCCTGCTGCAGTTCATCTTCTTCTGGGTCCTGACCCTGGTGTATGTGCGTCGCGCCAACGGCGAATTCGACGACATCAACAAGGAACTCGTCCAGGCTGCATGGAAGGCGGAAAAATGATGAACAGCAAACTCGTATCCCGCCTCGGCGCGGGCCTGCTGTCGCTCGCCGTTTCGGTGCCCGTGCTTGCAGCCGGCCCCGCGATGGACGCGATGCAGAAGCAGCCGCTCAACCTGCACGCGATCGCGATGTTCTTCGTGTTCGTGCTGCTGACCCTGGGGATCACCTACTGGGCGGCCAGCCGCACCAAGTCGGCGTCTGATTTCTACACGGCCGGGGGCGGCATCACCGGTTTCCAGAACGGCCTCGCCATCGCGGGTGACTACATGTCGGCCGCCACGCTGCTGGGTCTGACGGCGATGATGTACATGCAGGGCGTCGATGCCTACATCTACATGCTGTCCTTCTTCGTCGGCTGGCCGATCATCCTGTTCCTGATGGCCGAGCGCCTGCGCAACCTGGGCAAGTTCACCTTCGCCGACATCACCGCCTACCGCCTCAACCAGGGCAAGGTGCGCACGATGGCGGCAATCAGCTCGCTGACCGTGGTGTGCTTCTACCTGGTGGCACAGATGGTCGGTGCCGGCCAGCTGATCAAGCTGCTGTTCGGCCTGGACTACAACGTCGCGCTGGTCGTCGTCGGCGCGCTGATGATGGTCTATGTCACCTTCGGCGGCATGGTCGCCACCACCTGGGTGCAGATCATCAAGGCCTGCATGCTGCTGATCGGCGGCACGGCTGTGGGCGTGCTGGCCTTCAGCGAGTTCAACTTCAGCTTCGAGGAACTGACCAGCCGCGCGATGGAAGTGCACAAGCTGGGCGAGAAGCTGCTGAACCCGGGCAGCCTGCTCGCCGATCCGGTCACCGCCATCTCGCTCGGTCTCGGCCTGATGTTCGGTACCGCAGGCCTGCCGCACATCCTGATGCGCTTCTTCACCGTGACCGACGCCAAGGAAGCTCGCAAGTCGGTGCTCTATGCTTCGGGCATCGTGGCCTACTTCTTCAACGTCATCGCCATCATGGGTCTGTGCGCGATCATCATCGTCGGCCAGAACCCGCAGTTCTTCGAAGGCGGCGAGATCGGCGGCAAGGTCGTCGGCGGCGGCAACATGATCGCCATGCACCTGGCCAATGCGGTCGGCGGCAACCTGCTGCTCGGCTTCCTGTCGGCCGTGGCCTTCGCGACCATCCTCGCGGTGGTGGCGGGTCTGGCGCTGGCGGGGGCCTCGGCGATCTCGCACGACATCTACTCGCGCGTGATCATGAAGGGCAAGGCGGACGAGGCGAAGGAGCTGCGCGTGTCCAAGTACGCCACCATCTGCCTTGGCGTTGTGGCGGTGCTGCTGGGCATGGCCTTCGAGAAGATGAACATCGCGTTCATGGTCGCGTTGGCCTTCGGTGTGGCGGCTTCGGCCAACTTCCCGGTGCTGATCCTGTCGATGTACTGGAAGGGCCTGACCACCAAGGGCGCGCTGGCCGGCGGCTACCTGGGTCTCTTCAGCGCGGTGACTTTCGTCCTGCTGTCGAAGTCGGTGTGGGTTGACGTGCTCGGCTTCACCTCGGCGATCTTCCCCTATACCCAGCCTGCGCTGTTCTCGATGCCGATCGCCTTCCTCGCCACCATCCTGGTGTCGAAGATGGACAGCAGCACCGCGGCGAAGGCCGAGATCGAAGCCTTCGAGGACCAGTACGTGCGCGCCCAGACGGGCGTCGGGGCGGCTACGGCGGCCTCGCACTGATCGCTGTATCGCCGCGAGGTGGTTTGCCACCCCGCGGCATTCATCGAGAACCCCGCCCGACAGCGATGTCCGGCGGGGTTTTTCCTTTCGTCCGGCAGTGACCGGCAACGCGGGGGCGGTGGGGCCGAAATGGCGAAGTGATAGACTCCGGGGTGTTGTCCTGCGGTTTTGCCTTCCGGCGGGCCCCATCCCAAAGGAGTCCTTGTGTTGCTCGATCAGTTGTTCATCATCCTGCTGCTGATTGCAGTCAGTGCCTTTTTCTCGATGTCGGAGATCTCGCTCGCCGCCTCGCGCAAGATCAAGCTGCGCCTGATGGCCGAGGGCGGACACACGAACGCGCAGCGCGTACTCGCCCTGCAGGACAGTCCGGGCAACTTCTTCACCGTGGTACAAATCGGCCTCAACGCGGTGGCCATCCTCGGCGGCATCGTCGGCGAGCAGGCGTTGTCGCCCCATGTCGCCGACCTGCTGCGGCCGCTCTACGACGGCCCCTTGCTCGGTACGCTGAGCTTCGTGCTGTCCTTCGTGTTCGTGACCTCGCTGTTCGTGCTCTTTGCCGACCTGATGCCCAAGCGCCTGGCGATGGTGCAGCCCGAGCGCATCGCCGTCGGCGTCGTGCGGCCAATGCAGATCTGCATGTGGATCTTCGCGCCGCTCGTGTGGGTCTTCAGCAGCGTGGCCGACCTCCTGTTCCGCTGGCTCAAGGTGCCGAGCAAGCGCACCGAGGACATCACCGCGGCCGACATCGTCGCGATGGCTGATGCCGGGGCGCAGACCGGTGCGCTGCTGCGCCAGGAGCAGTATCTGATCAGCAATGTCTTCGAGCTGGACGCGCGCATCGTGCCGTCGGCGATGACCGCGCGCGAGAGCATCGTCTTCCTGACCTTGTCCGAGTCCGAGGAGAGCATCCGGCGCAAGATCGCCGAGCACCCGCATGGCAAGTTCCCGGTCTGCGAGGATGGCATCGACAGCGTGATCGGTTATGTGGACGCGAAGGACATCCTGCCGCGGATCGTGCAGGGACAGGACTTGTCGCTGCGCACCCAGCCCATCGTGCGCAAGATCCTGATGCTGCCCGACTCGCTGACGCTGTTCGAGGCGCTCGAGCGCTTCCGTGACGCGAAGGAGGACTTCGCTCTCGTCATCAACGAGTATGCCCTGGTGGTGGGGCTGCTTTCGCTGCAGGACGTCATGAACACGGTGATGGGCGATCTCGTCAGCCCCTTCCAGGAGGAGCTGATCGTGCGCCGTGACGACAACTCCTGGCTGATCGACGGCGTCACGCCGATCGAGGACGTGATGCAGGCGCTCGACATCGAGGTGTTCGAGGGCTTCCAGAACTACGAGACGGTGGCAGGCTTCCTGATGTACCGCCTGCGCAAGGTGCCCAAGCGGACCGATTTCGTGGTGTACGAGGGCTACAAGTTCGAGGTTGTCGACATCGACAATTACCGCATCGACCAGGTGCTGGTGACGCGCGAGGGCGCGAGCGAAGCGAGGACCGCTGCCGTACCGGCCTGAGGGGCTCGAGGGCGGTCAGGCCGCGCGTGTCTTGGCGATCCGCGCCAGTGCCTGGCGACCGCTGCGGATGTGTTCGCGCATGCGCGCCTCGGCCGCCGCGGGGTCGCGGGCGAGCAGGGCGTCGAGGATGCCGCGGTGTTCCGCCAGTGACTGCTCCAGCCGCCCCTCCGAGAACAGCGAATGGTGGCGCGACAGCTTGATGACCTTGCGCAGGTCCTCGATGACGTGCAGCAGCCAGCGGTTGTCGGCGATTTCCTGGATCGCGTGGTGGAAGGCCTGGTTGGCCTCGAAGAAGCCATTGATGTCGTTCGCCGCGGCAGCCTTCTCCAGATCGACATGGATGGCCTGCAGGCGCTCCAGGTCGGCCTTGCTGGCGTGCTCCGTGCTCGCGCGCGCGCACTCGCCTTCCAGCATCGACATCACGCTGAACACTTCGTCGAGATCCCGTTCGGAGATCTCGGTCACGTAACAGCCGCGGCGCGGCTTGAGCGTCACGAGGCCTTCCGAGGCCAGGACCTTGAGCGCCTCGCGCAGCGGCGTGCGCGAGATTCCGTACTGCTCGGCCAGCGCCTGCTCGTCCACCCAGGTGCCCGGGGGGAGTTCGTGCGAAAAGATCCGTTCGCGCAGGCGTTCGGCGACTTCCTGGTACAGGGCGAGGGGAGCGATGCGGGATGCGTTCATGAGCAAGGTGTGGTGTGAGCAGGGCGCGCCTGTCTGAATCCGTGGGCCGTCATTTCTGCACTGTCGGTAAGGATTGCGTTCATAATTATGGATAAAGTATTATTTTGTCGATGCAACAAGTCAACTTCCTTCGCGCTGCGCGGCGTGGGAGGCGTCGGGCGACAGCCCGGCGAACAGGAGAGGGGCCGCGCGGCGTGACGGAGCGTCGACGACCGCTCGTGGCAGCACGCCACGGGCGGTTTCGTCGCCGTCCGGGTGTGTAGCGGGTGCGTCTGTGCAAGACGGCCGGCGCCGCCAGAGGATGCCGTCGTGACCTGATGTCGAAATTGAACTGCCGCACCAGCGGCGCCTGATGCCAAGAGGTTTCCATGTCGAACGCCAACGAGCCGACCTATCCCCAGCCCGATCTCGAGGCCTGGAACAAAGCCGCCGCCAAGCATTCCCCCGGGGGTGATGTCGAGAAGCTCAACTGGATCACGCCCGAAGGCCTGACGGTCAAGCCGCTGTACACCAAGGCCGACACCGAAGGTCTCAAGCATGCCGATACGCTGCCGGGCTTTGAGCCCTTCCTGCGCGGTCCGCAACCCACCATGTATGCGGTCAAGCCGTGGACCATCCGCCAGTACGCCGGCTTCTCGACGGCCGAGGCGTCCAACGCCTTCTACCGCAAGGCGCTGGCCGCCGGCGGCCAGGGTGTGTCGGTGGCTTTCGATCTGGCCACGCACCGCGGCTACGACTCCGACCATCCGCGCGTCACAGGTGACGTCGGCAAGGCCGGCGTGGCGATCGACTCGGTCGAAGACATGAAGATCCTGTTCGACAGCATCCCGCTCGACAAGATCTCCGTCTCGATGACCATGAACGGCGCCGTGCTGCCCATCCTCGCCGGCTACATCGTCGCCGCCGAGGAGCAGGGTGTCAGCCAGGACAAGCTCTCGGGCACGATCCAGAACGACATCCTGAAAGAATTCATGGTGCGGAACACCTACATCTATCCGCCCACCCCGTCGATGAAGATCATCGCCGACATCTTCGGCTACACCGCGCAGCACATGCCGAAGTTCAATAGCATCTCGATCTCCGGCTACCACATCCAGGAAGCGGGCGCGAACCAGGCCATCGAACTGGCGTTCACGCTGGCGGACGGCCTCGAGTACGTGCGTACCGGCATCGCCAGCGGCATGGACGTCGACACCTTCGCCGGCCGCCTGTCCTTCTTCTGGGCGGTGGGTATGAACTTCTACCTCGAGATCGCCAAGATGCGCGCCGCGCGTCTGCTGTGGTGGCGCATCATGAAGCAGTTCAACCCGAAGAGCCCCAAGTCGATGATGCTGCGCACGCACTCGCAGACCTCGGGCTGGTCGCTCACCGAGCAGGACCCGTACAACAACGTCGTGCGCACCACCATCGAGGCGATGGCGGCGGTGTTCGGCGGCACCCAGTCGCTGCACACCAACGCGCTCGACGAAGCGATCGCGCTGCCGACCGAGTTCTCCGCGCGCATCGCGCGCAACACCCAGATCATCATCCAGGAAGAGACCCACATCTGTAACGTCGTCGACCCGTGGGCCGGCTCCTACATGATGGAGAAGCTCACCCAGGACATGGCCGACAAGGCCTGGGCGCTGATCGAGGAGATCGAGGCCATGGGCGGCATGACCAAGGCGGTCGAGTCCGGCTGGGCCAAGATGAAGGTCGAGGAGTGTGCTGCCGACAAGCAGGCGCGCATCGACTCGGGCAAGGACGTCATCGTCGGCGTCAACAAGTACAAGCTGGCCAAGGAAGATCCGATCGAGATCCTCGACATCGACAACCATGCGGTGCGCGAGGCCCAGATCGAGCGCCTCGCGCGCGTGCGCAAGATGCGCGACCAGGCCGCGGTCGACGCTGCACTGGCGGCACTGACCGAATGCGCGAAGACCGGCCAGGGCAACCTGCTGGACCTGACCGTCAAGGCCATCCGCCTGCGCGCCACCGTGGGCGAGGTGTCCGACGCGCTCGAGGTCGTCTTCGGCCGCTATCGTGCCAACCCGCAAGCCGTGTCCGGCGTGTATGGAGCCGTTGTGGAAGAACAGGAAGACTGGAAGGCCCTGAAGGCCGACATCGAAGCCTTCGTCGCCGAGGAGGGCCGCCGCCCGCGCGTGATGATCGCCAAGCTTGGCCAGGACGGCCACGACCGCGGCGCCAAGGTGGTGGCTTCGGCCTTCGCCGACCTCGGTTTCGACATCGACATCGGCCCGCTCTTCCAGACCCCGGAAGAAGCCGCCCGCCACGCGGTCGAGAACGACGTCCACGCGGTCGGCTGCTCCAGCCTTGCCGCCGGCCACAAGACGCTGGTGCCGCAGATCGTCAATGAGCTCAAGCGCCTCGGCGCCGACGACATCATCACCTTCGTCGGTGGCGTGATTCCGGCCCAGGACTACGACACGCTGTACGCCGCTGGCGCCAAGGGCATCTTCGGTCCCGGCACGCCGATCCCGGCCGCCGCGCGCGAAGTGCTGAAGCAGATCCGCGCCGCGCGCAAGGCCGCTTGAGTTCGCGCCATTCCCGGCCCCGTGCGGTGCGTCCACCGTGCGGGGCCGTGCGCCACACCGCGCAATCCGTGTCCCGATGCCGATGAACAGACCCGAACTCCCGTCCGTAGCGCAACCCGAGCTCGATGCCGCCGACCGCAGCCTCGTCGAGGGCGTGCTTGCGCGTCAGTTGCGACCACTGGCCAAGACCATCACGCTGGTCGAATCGCAGCGCGAGGACCACAAGCTGCGTGCCCAGCGCGTGCTCGAGGCGCTGCTGCCGCATACCGGCGGCGCGATGCGGGTGGGCATTTCCGGCGTGCCCGGCGTGGGCAAGTCGACCTTCATCGAGGCGCTCGGGCTGTACCTGATCGAGCAGGGCCTGCGCGTGGCCGTGCTGGCGGTGGACCCGTCCTCGTCGGTGACGGGCGGCTCCATCCTTGGCGACAAGACGCGCATGGAACTGCTCAGCCAGAACACCGGCGCCTTCATCCGCCCGAGCCCTTCGGCCTGCAGCCTGGGCGGCGTGGCCGAGAAGACGCGGGAGTCGATGCTGGTGTGCGAGGCCGCGGGCTTCGACGTCATCATCATCGAGACCGTCGGCGTGGGTCAGAGCGAAACGGCGGTGGCCGGCATGGCCGACATCTTCTGCCTGCTGCAGCTGCCCAACGCCGGTGACGACCTGCAGGCGATCAAGAAGGGGATCATGGAGATCGCCGACCTGATCGTCATCAACAAGGCCGACATCGATCCCGCGGCGGCGATGCGCGCCAAGTCGCAGATCAAGACCGCGCTGCACATGCTGCGTCCGGCAAGTCCGAACTGGACCGTGCCGGTGCTGACGCTGTCGGCGCTGAGGAAGGAAGGCATCGCCGAGTTCTGGAACACGGTGATGGATTACCGCAAGGCGCTGACCGCGTCGGGCGAACTCGACGCCAAGCGCCGCCACCAGGCGCTGGCCTGGATGTGGGAACTGATCGATTCCGGACTGCGCAGCCGTTTCCGCAGCCATCCACAGGTGAAGGAAGAACTGCCGGCGCTGGCGCGGGCGGTGGAAGAGGGCAGCACCACACCCTCGATCGCCGCACTGCGCCTGCTCGGCCATCTATGAATCACATCAAGGGCCCGTGCCGGTCGCGGGCCGACAATCCCAGGATCTGACAGGAGATCATCAATGCACGACATCATTCGTCAGCTGGAGGAGAAGCGCGAGAAGGCCCGCCTCGGTGGTGGCCAGAAGCGCATCGACGCCCAGCACGCCAAGGGCAAGCTCACCGCGCGCGAACGTATCCAGTTGCTGCTCGACGACGACAGCTTCGAAGAATGGGACATGTTCAAGGAGCACCGCTGCAACGAGTTCGGCATGAACGCCGACCACATTCCGGGTGACGGCGTGGTGGTGGGTTACGGCACGATCAACGGCCGTCTGGTGTTCGTGTTCTCGCAGGACTTCACCGTGTTTGGCGGCTCGCTGTCCGAGACCCACGCCGAGAAGATCTGCAAGGTCATGGACCACGCGATGAAGGTCGGCGCGCCGGTGATCGGCCTCAACGACTCGGGCGGTGCGCGCATCCAGGAAGGCGTGGATTCGCTGGGCGGCTACGCCGACGTGTTCCAGCGCAACGTGCTGGCCTCGGGCGTGGTGCCGCAGATCTCGCTGATCATGGGGCCGTGCGCCGGCGGTGCGGTGTATTCGCCGTCGATGACCGACTTCATCTTCATGGTCAAGGACTCGTCCTACATGTTCGTGACCGGTCCGGAAGTGGTGAAGACCGTGACCCACGAGGAAGTGACCGCCGAGGAACTGGGCGGTGCCGTCACCCACACGAGCAAGTCGGGCGTGGCCGACCTCGCGTTCGAGAACGACGTCGAGGCGCTGATGATGACCCGCCGCCTGGTCGGCTTCATCCCCGCCAGCAACCGCGAGAAGCCGCCGGTCGTGCCCTGCGTCGATCCGGCCGACCGTCTGGATTACTCGCTCGATACCCTGGTGCCGGACAACCCCAACCAGCCGTACGACATGAAGGAGCTGATCATCAAGATGGTCGATGACGGCGACTTCTTCGAACTGCAGCCGGACTACGCCAAGAACATCATCATCGGTTTCGCGCGCATGGAAGGCGCCCCGGTGGGTATCGTCGCCAACCAGCCGCTGGTGCTGGCCGGCTGCCTGGACATCAAGAGCTCGATCAAGGCCGCGCGCTTCGTGCGCTTCTGCGACGCCTTCAACATCCCGGTCGTCACGCTGGTCGACGTCCCCGGCTTCATGCCCGGCACCGCGCAGGAATACGGCGGCATCATCAAGCACGGCGCCAAGCTGCTGTACGCCTACGCCGAATGCACCGTGCCGAAGGTCACCCTCATCACCCGCAAGGCCTACGGCGGCGCCTACGACGTGATGTCGTCCAAGCATCTGCGCGGCGACGTCAACTTCGCCTGGCCGAGCGCCGAGATCGCGGTGATGGGGCCGAAGGGCGCGGTGGAGATCATCTTCCGCGAGGAAAAGAACGACCCGGCCAAGATCGCCGAGCGCGAGGCCGAGTACAAGCGCCGCTTCGCCAACCCCTTCGTGGCCGGCGCGCGTGGCTTCATCGACGACGTGATCATGCCGCACGAGACCCGCAAGCGCGTGTGCCGTTCGCTGGCGATGCTCAAGGACAAGGAACTGGAAAACCCGTGGCGCAAGCACGGCAACATCCCGCTCTGATCCGCGCACGAGGAATACATACATGTTCAAGAAGATCCTGATTGCAAACCGCGGCGAGATCGCCTGCCGCGTCATCAAGACCGCCCACAAGATGGGCATCAAGACCGTCGCCGTGCATTCGGAAGCGGACAAGGACGCGCTGTTCGTCGAGATGGCCGACGAGGCGGTGTGCATCGGCCCGGCGCCGTCCAAAGAGTCTTACCTGGTGATGGACAAGATCATCGCCGCCTGCAAGCAGACCGGCGCCGAAGCGGTGCACCCGGGCTACGGCTTCCTGTCGGAGAACGCGGAGTTCTCGCGCCGCCTGGAAGAGGAAGGCATCAAGTTCATCGGCCCGAAGCACTACTCGGTCGCGAAGATGGGCGACAAGATCGAGTCCAAGAAGCTGGCGATCGAAGCGGGCGTGAACACCATCCCCGGCTACAACGACGCGATCGCGGGGCCCGACGAGGCCGTCGAGATCGCGAAGAAGATCGGCTATCCGGTGATGATCAAGGCCTCCGCCGGCGGTGGCGGCAAGGGCCTGCGCGTGGCCTTCAACGACAAGGAGGCGCACGAGGGCTTCGCCTCCTGCGTCAACGAAGCGAAGAACGCCTTCGGCGACGACCGCGTCTTCATCGAGAAGTACGTGCTCGAGCCGCGCCACATCGAGATCCAGGTGCTGGGCGACTCGCATGGCAACTACGTCTATCTGAACGAGCGCGACTGCTCGATCCAGCGCCGGCACCAGAAGGTCATCGAGGAGGCGCCGAGCCCCTTCGTCGATCCGGCGATGCGCAAGGCGATGGGCGAGCAGGCCGTGGCGCTGGCACGCGCGGTCAACTACGAGTCGGCCGGTACGGTCGAGTTCGTGGTCAGCGGCGCGACCAAGGAGTTCTACTTCCTGGAGATGAACACCCGCCTGCAGGTCGAGCACCCGGTCACCGAGCTGATCACCGGCCTCGACCTGGTCGAGCAGATGATCCGCGTCGCCTACGGCGAGAAGCTGCCGCTGGCCCAAGCCGACGTGAAGATCGACGGCTGGTCGATGGAGTGCCGCATCAACGCCGAAGACCCGTTCCGCGGCTTCCTGCCTTCCACCGGTCGTCTGGTGAAGTTCCAGGCACCGCAGGAGGTCCCGGGCCAGGTGCGCGTCGACACCGGCGTGTATGAAGGCGGCGAGATCTCGATGTACTACGACTCGATGATCGCCAAGCTCATCGTGCACGGCAAGGACCGCCAGCAGGCCATCGAGCGCATGCGCGACGCGCTGAACCACTTCGTGATCCGTGGCATCAGCTCCAACATTCCCTTCCAGGCCGCGCTGCTGCAGCACCCGCGCTTCTGCTCGGGCAACTTCAACACCGGTTTCATCGCCGAGGAGTATCCGCAGGGCTTCGACGCCTCGATGGTGCCGCACGACGATCCGGCGCTGCTCGCCGCCGTCGCCACCTTCGCCCGCATGCGCTACATCGAGCGCGCGGTGCAGATCGAGGGCCAGCTTGCCGGCCACGGCCGCAAGGTCGCCAGCGAGTGGGTGGTGGTCATGGGCGGCAAGCAGTACGCGATGAGCACCCAGCCGATCGAAGGTGGGCTCGCCGTCTCCCATGAGGGCAGGACCTACAACATCGTCTCCGACTGGAAGTTCGGCGACCTGCTGTTCAGCGGCACCGTCAATGGCGCGCCGATCGGTCTGCAGATCGAGCGTCGCGGCCTGCGCTACCGCATCTCGCACTTCGGCCTGCAGGTCGAGCCGATGGTGATGACGGTGCGTGCCGCGCACCTGCTGTCGCTGATGCCCGCGAAGCTGCCGCCCGACATGTCGAAGTTCCTGCTGTCGCCGATGCCGGGCCTGCTGCGCGAGATCGCCGTGGCCGAAGGTCAGGAAGTGAAGGCGGGCGAGAAGCTCGCCGTCATCGAGGCGATGAAGATGGAGAACCTGCTCCGGGCCGAGCAGGACGGCAAGGTCAAGAAGATCGTCGCCAAGCCGGGCGCCAGCCTGTCGGTGGACGAGGTCATCATCGAGTTCGAGTGATCGGACCCATGAGATGTTTTTGATCGATGGGGAGGGAGACCCGGGCCTTGTGTCCGGGTGCCTGTCGAATCGGCGGGCCTGCGTGAGCAGGCCCGTTTTTTT